>DNUZ01000039.1 GCA_003507655.1 Lachnospiraceae bacterium
CGGCTTTGTGCAAGTTGCCAATCAAAAAACTTGAAACTGCCTTTTGACACCTTAATCCTATAGAGTAAAAAGTCCTTCGGGCGAAGATGTACACGTTCTGCAATTTAGGAGGAATCAACATGCCAAATGAATTATTGTTAATCTTATCACTGCTCCTTACATTTTCTTTTGTACTGGCAGCGTTCTACTTTTTTAAAGAGCAGGGACTGTTTCTCTGGACCACAATCGCAACGATCGCGGCAAACATCGAAGTGCTGATCATCGTCAATGCCTTCGGTATGGAAATGACGTTGGGCAACATCCTGTTTGCTTCGACATTTTTAGTAACCGATATCCTAAGTGAACTCTACGGAAAAAAAGAGGCTCAAAAAGCCGTTTATTTAGGGATTGCTACCTCTGTCATTTTTATCTGTATCAGTCAGTCCTGGCTGCTCTACACACCGAATCAGAATGATTTTGTCATGCCGTCCATGAAGACCATTTTTTCTAACACCCCAAGACTCATGCTGGTGGGTATCTTAGTCTATGTCATTGTCCAGCTTTTCGATGTATGGCTCTATCATAAATGGTGGGATTTTACAAACCGGAAATGGGGAGATGCCCGTCGGTTCTTATGGCTTCGCAACAACGGTTCTACTTTGGTGTCACAGGCACTGAATACGATCCTTTTTAACGTTGGTGCATTCTGGGGCATCTACAGTGCAAAGACCATTGTTTCCATTGCGCTGTCAAGCTATGTCATCTTTTTAGTGACCAGTCTTGCCGATACCCCGTTTGTGTATCTTGCCAGATATTTGAAAGATAAAAATATTTTCTTCCGTGCAGGTCGGGACTAATGTCCCCTGACCTGTGGGGAATTCTTCTTATATTGTTCTTCTGAAAATCTCCAGTTCACGACTTCAAACCAGTCTTTGATATAGTCTGCCCGCACATTAAAATGTTTTAAATAGTAAGCATGTTCCCAGACGTCAATGACTAAAACCGGTGCAAGATTTCCTGCAAGCGGTGTATCCTGATTTGCCGTTGTGAGTATTTTGAATTTTCCCTGCGGATCGGTCACAAGCCACGCATAGCCGGATCCAAATACCGATAGTGCTGCTCCGGTAAATTCTTCTTTGAATTTTTCATAGCTTCCATATTGTCTGTCAATTGCTTCCGCTAACTCTCCCTGTGGCCTTTGTCCATGTTCTTTTGATAATCCGTTAAAATAAAAACGATGGTTATAGACTCCTCCCGCATTATTTCTGATCTGTGTACGGATCTCCATCGGCATACTCTCTAAGTTGCACAATAGCTGTTCTAACGTAAAGGTCTGTAAAAACGGATAGTCCCGCAGTGCTCTGTTCAGATTGTCCACATAGGTCTGTAAATGCTTATCATGGTGCAGATACATAGTCTGAATGTCAATAAACGGCTCCATCGCCTTATAGGAATACGGCAACGGCTCATTGATAAATTTGTAATACTCCTGCATAACGTCTCCAAAGCAGTTCTTCCTGTTAGTTTATGCATTTTATGCCCGATTGACTATGTAATTACCGATACAGTACCACAATATCTCCCTCGTGGATCTTGGTGCTTCCACTTGGGATCAGATTTTCCTCTCCGCGTTTTACGAGTGCGATCAACTGATTCTGCGGCAGATTCAGTTCCCGTATCCGCTGCTCACACCATGGATTATTTTTTTCGATCAGGACTTCCTCTAAATGTTCATCCTCTTTCGATTCATATGCCGGAACGCTGAGTATCACACTGTCCTCTGCTAAGATCCTGGTATCTCCGTTCGGGATCATCGTATCTCCGTCCCGCTTGATCATCAATGCCAGTGCTCCGGTCGGGATGCTGACTTCACAGATCTTGTGGTTTTCCCAGTTATGTCCCTTTGGGATATACATTCGCATCAGTGTCATTGCCGATTCTTCCTGATAGTCGTTGAATGTCTTGCTGACATCCGCAGAATTGTCTACCATATCTAATTTTTCTGCTACCTTTGGGATCAACGTACCCTGGAAAGCTACGGAAAGCAGTGCCACCATAAATACGATGTGGAACAGGTCTAAGGAGATATCTCCGCCGCCTGCAATGACCATGATCGCAAACACAATAGATGCCGCTCCCCGAAGCCCCGCCCAGGAAACCAGCAGACACTGCCGGATACTGCACCGGAATGGAAGCAGGATGCCAAATACAGCGATCGGTCTTGCCACAAAAGTAAGGAATAATGCGATCAATAATGCCGGTACCATAATGTCTGGCATTCTATGTGGAAATGCCAGCAGTCCTAACAGGAAGAAAATTAAAATCTGTGCCAGTCCTGTCACACCGTCAAAAAACGGGATCAGGATATTTTTATTTCGGATACGGCTGTTTCCTAACAGGATTCCCAACAGATATACGCTCAGGTAAGAGTTACCCCCGATCAGCTCTGCCAGACCAAAGGAGAAGATCACGATCGCAATGACAAAGATCGTCTCTAATCCCTCCGGAATAAAATTCGTCTTTGTCAAAAGTACGATTCCGATCAGTGCTACTACCACTCCGACTAAGATACCCAATGCTAACTGCATAAAGATCATCAGCGGAATATTTCCCGTATCGGCATTTCCTAGCAGCGAAATTCCGATCATCGTCAACAGATAGGACATCGGATCGTTACTTCCACTCTCAATCTCTAATAAGGAAGCCGTTCCATCTCTTAAGTTCAGATGTTTGCCCCTTAAAATAGAAAACACGCTTGCCGCATCCGTAGAGGAAAGAACGGCGCCGATCAAAAAGCTCTCTACATAGGAAAAATTTAATACAAAATAGCAGAATACTCCGGTCAGCCCTGCCGTGACCAGAACGCCTAATGTGGAAAGTATCGTCGCTCTGACTGCCACACATTTCGCACTCTGCCATTTTGTATTAAATCCACCATAAAACATAATAAAGACTAAGGCAGCGGCACAAACCTTTTCTGCCACCCCATAGTTATCAAATTGAATTTTGAATAGTCCGTCACATCCAAAAATCATTCCTACTGCCATAAATAAAATAAGGGCAGGCATTCCGAACTTACCGGAAAACCGGTCTGCCAGAATACAGGAAAACAAAATAGCTGCAATTAATAAATACCCAAATGTCATACTCCTGTCCTTTCTTTTTTGTCTGTTTACAAGTTCCTGTTACTTTATAGACCCTGCAAAATATTTTTTATATCTTTATTGCATCTGATAAAGGAAAGAAAAAGCCCTGCTTTGGCAGGGTTTTACTTCTTTGTACTGTTATTATAGTAATGGATTTTGCAAAATATGTCAAATGTAACTGCCGTGGAGCAAGGAATCCACGGCAGTCTGATAAAAGGGGGGTAATACTATTTTGGGGTTATGGCTTGTTTATGTCAAACCGATTAAACCTGTACGAATGCCGGTGTGTCTGCCGGTGCATTTACAAGTTCTTTCAGTTCAGCATCTAATTTCAGCAGTGTAATGGAATATCCTGCCATATCAATAGATGTCATGTAGTTGCCTACCAATGTCTTTGCTACTTTGATGTTCTTCTCTGCTAATACCTCAGATACTCTCAGGTTTGCAAGATAGAGTTCCTGTAAAGGAGTTGCGCCAAGACCATTTACCATAACAGCTACTTCGTCGCCTGCATTGTAAATGCCTTCTGCTAAAATTTTCTCTAATAATGTATCTGTTGTCTCAGCAACGCTGCGGATCTTCTCTCTGTGTGTTCCCGGTTCGCCATGGATTCCCATTCCGATCTCTACTTCGTCATCAGCAAGCTCAAAACTTGGTTTTCCTGCTGCCGGTACAGTACAAGGAGCAATTGCCATTCCCATGGAACGTACATTTGCAATAACTTTTTCTGCTACTGCTTTTACTTCTGCTAAGCTGCCGCCTTTTTCTGCACATGCACCTGCACATTTATGTACAAAGATTGTTCCTGCAATACCTCTTCTTCCGGTTGTCCATGTACTGTTCTCTACAGCAACGTCATCATTTACAACAACTTTTTCTACTTCAATGCCTTCGTCTGCTGCCATATCTGCTGCCATCTCGAAGTTCATAACATCACCGGTGTAGTTCTTGATTACTAAAAGAACACCTTTTCCACCGTCTGCTGCTTTGATCGCTTCATAAACCTGATCCGGTGTCGGAGATGTAAACATAGCACCTGCTACTGCTCCGTCTAACATACCTTTTCCAACGTATCCGCCATGTGCCGGCTCATGTCCGCTTCCACCGCCACTGATCAATACAACTTTGCCCTGTGATCCGTTTGCACGAACAAGTACGTCACATCCGTCTACTCTTTTCACATAATCCGGGTGAGCAGCCACCATTCCGTTTAACATCTCGTCTACAATATTGTCTGGGTTATTAATCATTTTCTTCATAAGGGTATTTCCTCCTTTTCGTTTTGTGATTTTTATGTTACTTATTTATAAAGCAAAAACCGTGCCAACTTTTTTCTTCTGTTTTTCACATCTTTTTGCTTTAGGGTTCTGATTGTTTGGTATTTATTACCCAATTGATACTTTTTACCAGGTTCATTCTTACCAACCGCTTATAACAGACTCTGTAAGTATTCCCGTACCTCTTCGGTGGTCGTCAGTGACAGGATCTTATCTACATCACAGATCCCACTTTCAAGATTGCGGATCTGTTCTTTTACGACCGGTGCCTGGGAAGCGCTCATGCTGAGTTCATCAATTCCCAGTGCTAACAGGAATGGGAGTGCCAGTTTGTCTCCTGCCATCTCACCACACATACCTGCCCAGATGCCTGCCTCATGTGCCGCCGTGATCACTCTGTGGATAGAATGGATCACTGCCGGGTTGAAGTAATCATACAGATAGCTGACCGACTGGTTTCCGCGGTCTACCGCTAAGGTATACTGTACTAAATCATTCGTACCGATACTGAAAAAATCTACATGTTTTGCAAATAACGGTGCCATGACTGCGGATGCCGGTGTCTCTACCATGATACCGACCGGAACATCTTCTGCGAATGGTATGTTTTCTTTTCGCATCTCTTCTTTGACTTCTTCGATCAACTGCTTCGTCTCTAAGATTTCCGATAACATGGTAACCATTGGGATCATGATCGCCAGTTTTCCATAGAGTCCCGCTCTTAAGATACTGCGAAGCTGCACTTTGAACATGTCTTTTTGCTGTAAACAGATTCGAATCGCCCTGAAACCTAAAAATGGGTTGTCCTCTTCTTCTAAGCTCAGGCAGTCACAATGCTTGTCACCGCCGATATCCAGTGTACGGATCACACACAGATTACCTCCTGCCTGTTCTGCAACGGAGCGGTATGCTGCTACCTGTTTTTCTTCATCCGGAAGCTGTGCCGATTCCATAAATAAAAACTCGGTCCGGTATAGTCCGACTCCATGGCATCCATACTCTACTGCCTTTTCCATGTCGGTTGGTCTGCTGATATTTGCAGATACCAGTATTTCTTTTCCATCCGTTGTCACTGCAGGCTGTTTTGCTTTTCCCATCAGATATTTTCTCTGCTCTTCCTGTTTTTGAACCTGTTCTTTATAACGGCTCAACTCTTCTTCGGAAGGCTTTAAGATGATCTCGCCTTTGACTGCATCTACGATGATATCATCGCCATCTGCAATTTCCGTCTCATCTAACTCCACACCGACCATGGTCACAAAGCCTTTTGCCTTTGCGATGATCACGGTATGAGAGGTCTTGCTTCCGCTTCCTAACAGGATCGCTTTGACCTGTTTTTCGGAAAGTCCTGCCATGATGGACGGTTCAATGTCCTTTGCACATAAGATGACATCTGCACCTACTACGGAAAACTCTTTCATATGAAGTAATTTTCTTAAAAGCCGGTTACCGACATCTACGATATCCTTCTGTCTTTCACGCAGATACTCATCGTCAATCTCTTCAAACATTGCCTTAAAATCATCGACTGCTTTTAAGACTGCCGATGGTGCTGACATTTTCTGTTCGATATAACCAAGGATCGCATCTTCAAAAGTAATGTCGTCGATCATCAGTTGATGCGCCTCTATGATCTCTGCTTCACTTTCTGATAAACTGTCCCTGTCTTCTAACAGGCTGTCTAAATCATCTTTTGCCAGCGTGTGCGCTTCCTGATATCTCTTCTTTTCTTCTTCCTCAGTGCCTGTCATATAGCGTTTAATCTGTTCCTCATAGTCTGCATTGAGAAATTGGATTTTTCCAATTGCTACTCCTTCTACCACAACATTACCTGTCTTATGCATCTGCTTCACCTCTAGTCCTCATAAAAATGGTTTTTGAACATGTCATCAAGCTGTGTAAAGACTTCTTCTTCATCCTCGCCGGAAACGGTCAGTGTTACTTCTGTTCCGTTTTTGGCTCCTAATGTTGTCAACATTAATACGCTTTTACCATTTGCTTTTTTAGTTGCTGTTGCTATGGTTACATCACTCTTATGCTTTCCGACCAGCTTTGCAATATCTGCTGCCGGTCTTGCATGGATTCCCATCTTATTTGTAATTGTGTATGTTGCTGATTTCATTTACTCACCTCATTTATTTTTTTATTCTGAATCTTATTCCAGTTTTGATACCTGTTTTGCTAACTCAGCTGCTTCGATCACTTCTTTTAAGTTGCCGCCGATCGCTGCCTGTACTGCTGCACTGATGGCTCCTTCTAAGATCGGAGCATCTGCAATCTGAACCGGAATATCTTCCTCTAACAGGTCAATTGCCATCTGGGAACTTAAGATACCGCTTCCTAAATCTGCGAGTAAGACTACGCCCTCTCCGCCATTTGCCTGCTCGATTCCTTCTTTGATACGGATCGCATCGGTTCCGATACTTCCGTCTTCCATACCTCCGACTGCTACCACACGATGATCTTTTCCTGCCATCTGTACTGCTAATTCATAGATACCTTCTGCTGCTTTTTTACTATGAGATACGATTAATACTCCTACCATGTCAAGCCTCTCTCCTGTTTGCTCTATTTATTCTCCAGATAAAAATCCCGGATTGCTTCTAATGTAATCGTTGCAGATGTTGCACCCGGATCCTGATGTCCGATACTGCGGTCTCCTAAGTAACTTGCTCTTCCCTTGGTTGCACGGATGGTCTTTGTAAATTCCACGCCTTCCCTTGCAGCTTCACACATTGCGTTTAAGCAGGTCTCTGCATCATCACCATTTTCGATTCCCTTTGTCAGAGCGTCCAATGCCGGCTCTAATGCATCTAACATTGTCTTTTCACCTTTGACTGCTTTTCCGCGCATCTTGATACCGCCGATGACTTCTGTCAACATTGCCTTTGCATCTTCTAAGGTAATGGATGTTTTTCCTTTGACTGCTGCTCCGGCTTTCATATAAGCAGTTCCGTAAAGTGGTCCGGAAGCTCCTCCTACTTTAGAAAGAAGAACCATACCAACTTTTTTCAGTACTACTCCATAATCTTCCTCATCTTCCGGAAGCTGTTTCATAACCTCTGTAAAACCTCTTGCCATGTTGACACCGTGGTCTGCGTCACCGATCTCTCTGTCAAGGTCTGTTAAAAAGTCTTTGTTTTCTACGATTGCGTCACTGATTTTTTGCATACACTGATATATTTTTGTAGCCATTTTAAAACCTCCTGTCGTTATTTTTTTCTGTTGTTTATTTATATAGCAAATTTCGTGCCAAGTTTTTTGTGTGGAAATTTATTTTTTATTTTTTTTAGTTATTGGGGATTATTCTTATTGATTTAGGAGGATTTATACAGGCGGTATTTAGCAGATGTTTTCCGGGGTGTTGAGACAGCAGATATTTATTAACAGATTCCGGGGTGTTGAGACAGCCGGCACCCGGCAGATATTCCAAGGTTCCTTGTGCAGACCATTCCGATGAACCTCTGAATGCAGGAAATGCGCCGCCAGTGGGCGACGCATTTCCCTGAGTTTCATCTCCATTGCACAAAAGTCTCCTGTCATATCTGCCGGGTGCCGGCTGTCATATACGCTGTGAATCTGAATCTGGCATAAAAAACTGCTGACGAAACGGTTATGATAAATAAATATATATATATAAATACTATATAACTATTTTTTTATGTTCAAAAAATCTTGATTTTGGATTGGACGGATTGTAGACGGAAGGTTGTGTTTATTATGAGGCAAAAGACATCTCACAACTTAGTGGCTGGCAACTTGCACAAAACCGGGACTGCTTTTGTGACTTCGGGAGAAAATTAGTAAATCTTAGTCTGGCTGTTCATGTATAGTGTTTTGCTGCCATGGACGGGGCGTTTAAGA
>DNUZ01000014.1:0-54090 GCA_003507655.1 Lachnospiraceae bacterium
TGACCACTTCGATACCTCTCCATGTGCTCTCTGAATCGACGCAAAAATTATTCTATCATCATTGATGAATTGTGTCAATAACTATTTTGTATATTTTTTCTACTTTTTCTATTTTCTGCTCTTTTACTGCTTTTTTTCGCAGAGTGCTTCCGCTATTTTCAGGTCTTCCGGGGTGGTGATCTTTATATTCTGATAGCTTCCCCTGACCAGTTTGACCGGTATGTCTGTGAGTAATTCGACAACCATTGCATCATCGGTTACATGCACCTGCCCCCGGTTTTCCTGCATTTTTTTTACTTTCTGCTTATTTAACAGGCTGTCATATGGCAGTGTCTGTTCCGGCTCTGCTGTGTTTTCCTCACTCTTTATCAGGACCCGGTATGCCTGATAGATCAATTCATAGGAAAATGTCTGTGGTGTCTGTATCATCCACAGTTTACTTCTGTCGGGCGTTGCAGCCGCAAATTCTTCTTCATCGGATATTTTGATGGTGTCTTTGACCGGCATTCCTGCCACACATGCCTGATATTCGCGTACCGCCTGTATGTTTCTTTTTATGATCTCCTCATCTAAAAACGGTCTTGCCCCATCATGTATCAGTACATAGTCTGCCCCTTTTATAGCTTTTAATCCACAATAGACAGAGTGATACCGCTCTGCCCCTCCCTCGATAATATGGGATATTTTCTGAAAACCGTATTTTTCTACGATTTCTTTTTGGCAGTATTCGATCTCACCTTTGCCGACCACCAGTACGATCTCCTGTACCGGACTCTCTTCAAATGCCTTTAATGCATAATATAAGACGGGTTTCTCATGTAAAAGCAGGTATTGCTTATGTACACTGCTCTCCATACGTTTTCCCCGTCCTGCTGCTAATACAACTGCTGCAAAGACTTCTTTTTTTCCTGTCTCCATTATCGTTCTCCCAGTTTGAGGTTCGGAACGGCATTCAGATCCCAGCCATCCCTTCTTCCCTGCAGATACTCATAATACGCCGCTGAACCGATCATTGCGGCATTATCCGTACAAAATATAGGGGACGGATGGTAAAACTGTATTCCGCGCTCTTTACATGCTTTTTCCATTGCCTCACGGAGTGTCTGATTCGATGCGACACCGCCTGCTATGGCAAATTTATCGATCCGGTATTCTTTTGCCGCATGAACGGCATGCTCTACTAAGACATCGATGACTGCTTTTTGGAAGGATGCCGCAATATCTGCCTCGTTGATCTCCTGCCGCTTCATTTTACATCCGTTGATGTAGTTTAAGACGGCAGACTTCAAGCCGCTGAAACTGAAATCATACGGATTTTCTGCCACTTTTGCCTTTGGAAATACGATTGCTTTATCATTGCCTTCTTTTGCTTTTTTTTCAATCTTCGGTCCGCCCGGATAGCCAAGTCCGATGGCTCTTGCCACTTTGTCAAAGGCTTCTCCTGCCGCATCATCCCTGGTTCTTCCGATAATCTCATATTTTCCATAGTCTGCTACTTTTACTAAATGCGTATGACCACCGGATGCAACCAGGCATAAAAACGGTGGTTCTAACTCTTTGTTTTCAATATAGTTGGCACAGATATGTCCTTCGATATGGTGCACTCCGACCAACGGTTTTTTCGCTGCATAGGCGATTGCTTTTGCTTCCGCCACGCCTACTAAGAGTGCACCGACCAGTCCCGGCCCGTAGGTGACACCGATCGCGTCTATCTCTTCTAACGTAGTATCCGCATCCTCTAATGCCTGTGTGATGACCTGATTGATCTTTTCAATGTGTTTACGCGACGCAATCTCCGGCACCACTCCGCCATACAGCGTATGCAGTGCGATCTGGGAGGATATGACGTTAGAACGTACCTCCCGTCCGTTTACCACAACTGCTGCCGCAGTCTCATCACAGGAACTTTCGATTGCGAGTATTTTTACTTCTTCCTTACTACTCATCTGAAGAATCTCCTTTTGTCAGTTGATATCCTAATATTTTCCACTGCTTATTCGTATCTTTCCGAAGCACATATTCTTCATAGGTACGGGTATAGGAATTGCCCTCTTTGACAAAATAAGAGGCTGTCACATAGGCACACTCCTCCCCCTTTACTTTCTGATATTTGATATCACTGCTGTTTGCCACCGTGGTATCTGAAATCGTCTTGCCCTTATCCTTAGAATCCTGAATATCGCTCTCTAACAGCGTCAGGTACTGTTCCTTCGGGTTATTGGCCAATAAAGCATCATCCATAAGCAGACGAGCCTGTCCTCCAAGCTCCTCGATCTCACTTTTGCTGCAATCCTCATTATAAAAACACTGCAGCAGCTTGTTATAAAATTTGACCACTTCCCGCGGAGTCGGTGGATAATCTTTCGCCAGATCCCGGCTTAATGCCTCATCCACTTTGCTGATTTCCGTGCTGTTCTCTACGTCTTTTTTTCCGTGGTTTGACAGATAATAGTAATATCCGACAATGATTCCTATACATATGATCGCAATTCCGACGATCCTGATTCCTTTCTTCATCATTCGTCCTCCTCAAAATCCAGTTCTATGCTTTTTCCATCTTTCCCAAGATAGGATGCCGGAAAAATTTTTCTCACCTGTTCCATGTATCGTTCCGCACCGACTAATGACGGACTGAAATGTGTCAGCCACATCTGTTTTGGCTCTGCTTTTTTTGCCAGCTCCGCTGCCTCATAAAAAGTCATGTGCTTGTATTGTTTTGCCTTTTCTACCTTTTCCGGTTCTGCATACATTCCTTCGCAGATAAATATGTCTGCATCTTTGGCTGCATTCGCTATTTCTGCAACCGGTCTGGTATCCGTACAATAGGTAACTTTGATTCCCTTTCTGGCAGGTCCAAGCACCATTTCCGGTGTATAGGTCTGTTCTCCGTCTTCGATGATCTCTCCTTTTTGCAGGCGGCTCCAGTATTTTTGCGGTATCTGATGTCTGTTTGCCTCTTCTACGCTGAAACGCCCTGCCCGGTCTATACTGAGGCTATAGCCATAGCATACAATATTATGGTTGACGCGATACGCCTGTATCCTGTAACCGGCAATCGTAATCTCTTCTTTGGGATCGGTCAGTTCTATAAACTCTATTGGAAACGGCAGTTCCGGCGCAATGACCCGCAGTGCATTGACTACCCGTTCTAATCCTTTTGGCCCGATCATGGTCAGCGGCTCCGTGCGGTCCGTATTTCCCATCGTCAAAAGCAGTCCCGGCAGCCCGCTGATATGGTCTGCATGGTAATGTGTAAAGCAAATGACATCGATTGGCTTAAAACTCCAGCCTTTTTCTTTGATCGCCACCTGCGTACCCTCCCCACAGTCAATTAAAAGATTGCTCCCATTATATCTTGTCATCAGTGCCGTTAAACGGCGGTAAGGAAGCGGCATCATTCCTCCGGTTCCTAACAAACAAACATCTAACATAGTTTCTCCTTTTCTAGAGGAGTTCTGTTAGCAGCTCCTCTTCGAGTGGTATTTTGAATGTTTTTGCGATCCGTTCAAAACATTCCTCACATATTTTTCCTCTCTGGATTGTTCCATCCCTGTCAGAAAAATATCCCCATTGTTTTTCAATATTGATATATTCTTCCTGTTCCAGTACTCTTCCACAGCAGTTACAGATGCTTTTTCCTTCGTTTCTCATTTGCATACCTCCTAAGATTTTCTATCTCTATTATAAAATCTTAATCCTCTCCCGTGGTAGTGGAAATCTCTGGTGTATATACCATAACATAGGCATCTTCTTTTGGTTTTTCATAAAATCCCCTGCGGGTTCCGCAGATGGAAAATCCCATTTTCTGATAGAGTGCGATCGCACCCGTATTACTGCAGCGCACTTCTAAAAAGATACTGTGGGTTCCACGCCCTGCGGCTTCTTTTTGCATTTCTGCCACCAGTGCTTCTGCGATATGGCGCCTGCGGTATTCCATCTCTACGGCAACATTTGTGATCTCCGCCTCATCCGCAGCAAAATAAGCTCCAATGTAACCCACGCAGTGTTCTTTTTTCTTTGCGGCGAAAAATACGGTATATTCCTGTTCTAACGCCTCTAAAAAGGACTGTTCTGACCATGGCGTGGAAAATATCTTTTCTTCTATGCGGGCAGCATCTGTGACATCCTCTGTCTTCATTCTGCTAATGACCATTTTTCTTATCTCTCTGCCTTTTCTTTTTCTAAACGTTCCCGTTCTGCCTGTGACAGTCTTAAATAGTCCGGCTTATGCTCTGCTGCACTCTGATATTTTCCCTGCTTATAATATTCCATTCCAAGCACACCGACGGCACCTGCACGCTGTCGGTTTAAATGTGCCGGCGCATAGCTGTAAGGCACTCTGCATTTTTCTTCTATTATAGCACGAAATACGGGAACGCCGTCTCCTAAAAATACAACCGGACGGCCATATTCATTTATTTTTTCTAAAATCTCTTCGATTCCGACGGCACAGGACTCTACCAATATGTTCATGCCGTCTGCCGTAAATTCATACAATCCGGTATAGGTCTGGTTTCTTCTTGCATCCATCAGCGGGCAGACGAAATCTTTATGGCCCCAGAGATTGTATGCAAGCCCGTCCACCGTCGGAACATGCACGATGGGTTTGTCCAGTGCTAGTCCTAACCCTTTTGCCGTAGCAGAACCGATACGAAGTCCGGTAAAGGAACCCGGTCCGCCTGCAACGGCGATCGCATCTATGGACTGCAGATCCAGTTCTATCATCTTCGCCAGTTCATCTAACATCGGAAGCAATGTCTGGGAATGCGTCTTTTTGTAATTCATGGTATATTCACCCATCAGATTTTCATCCTCTATAACGGCAACGCTAGCGGTCAGCCCTGAACTGTCCAATGCCAATATTTTCATGTTATGCCTCCTAAATTGACTCTATTGTAATCTTTCTATAGTCAAATCCTTTTTCTATATCTTTTTCTATGGTAATCTGCTGATAATGTTCCGGCAAAATCTCTTCGATCAGATTTGCCCATTCGATCATTGTCAGTCCGTCCCCATAAAAATAGTCCTCATATCCGATCTCATCCATTTCTTCGATATCTCCGATCCGGTAGACATCGAAATGGTAAAATGGCATCCTGCCCTCCTCATAGACCTGTACGATCGTAAACGTCGGGCTGTTGATCGGCTCTGTAATTCCGAGACCTTTTGCAATTCCCTGCGTAAATACTGTTTTTCCTACGCCCAGATCACCGATCAGGGTGCAGACGGTTCCCGGCTTTGCTTCTTTCCCGAAATGGATTCCCAGCTCTTCTGTTTCTTCCGGGGAAAATGTTTCTATGACCATAAATAAGCACCTACTTGATTTTCAAACGATAACTTTCTAACTGCTGTTTCATGATATTGCATACGCCCTCGTAATGTTCTCCTAATTCTCTTTTTGGAAAAACATAGGCGTTGACTCTGGTACTGTATACCAAAAGATTGCTCTTGGTGTCTACTACTTTATAGACCTGTTTCCACTCTAAGAGTGCCTCTTCACCATCCTGTGAGATTGTCACGCCTTTTTCATCTATCGTAAAATGCTGTGTATTCCGTAATGCTTCGGAACGCTGCAACAGCATTTTTGCATGAAACCAGAGGCTCAGTGGGATATATCCTATAAAAAGTGCCGCTAACACCAGATAAATCGCGCTGTATGTTGCATCGAGATCGCCCCATGTCACAATGGTTACAACAATGACAAGTGCTGCCATCACGATCGAGAGTATCCCATGAAATCCATGATAGGTATGATACATATTAAAACGGTACATATCCTGAGGGGTCAGGTTAACGTCAAATTCTTCTTTCATGATCTTTTACCTTTCCTGTGCTCCTTTGATGATCGGAGATATGTGTTTGTAAACTAAAAATGTGATCAATACGTTCATCATTCCTTTGATAAAAGTGAACGGCATATTAAAGATCACCAGACACTTTAAAAGTGTGTCTGCCTGTGGCAGTATTACCTGATATGCATTGATGATCGCCTCCATCGGCATAAACGCGGTGTATACCGGATATACGATAAAATAGTTTGATGCCACGCTGACAACTGACATCAGCACTGCTCCGACTAAGGAACCGATCAATGCTGATTTACGACCTTTTCTTTTCTTATAAAAAAGTCCCGCCGGAATGACAAACATTGCTCCTAAGATGAAGTTGGACAATTCTCCGACTCCGCCGGTGGAACTCATCGGAAGATGCAAGAGGTTCTTGATCAGGCAGATAACGGTTCCGCTCAACGGTCCCATTGCAAAGGAACCGATCAGTGCCGGAAGTTCTGAAAAGTCCAGTTTGATAAAGGACGGCATAATCGGTATGCTGAATTCTAACATCATCAGCACAAACGCGATGGCTGAAAGCATGGCGGTCATGGTCATGTATCGTACGTTTACTGATTTCTTTTTGGTATTCATAATCTAAAATCTCCTTGGTATTATTTATTTTGCAATTTTCATCGTAAGCTGTATTCTCTGTTTTTTCAAGTCTACGGACATGACCTGTACTTCTACAATATCCCCGACACTTACTACTTCTAACGGATGTTTGATATAACGGTCACTCATCTGTGAGATATGCACCAGTCCGTCCTGATGGACTCCGATGTCCACAAATGCGCCAAAATCTATGACGTTTCTGACGGTTCCTTTTAATATCATACCTTCCTTTAGGTCTTTCATTTCTAAGACATCTGTTCTTAAGATCGGTTTTGGCATCTCCTCACGCGGATCTCTTGCCGGTTTTTCTAACTCTTTTACGATGTCTTCTAAGGTCATCACACCAATGCCAAGTTCGTCTGCTAAGGCTGCTTTGTCTTTTATTTTTTTAGAAAGT
Source organism: Lachnospiraceae bacterium (assembly GCA_003507655.1). Lineage (GTDB taxonomy): Bacteria > Bacillota > Clostridia > Lachnospirales > Lachnospiraceae > Maccoyibacter > Maccoyibacter intestinihominis. The sequence goes on from DNUZ01000014.1 coordinate 6,841, forward strand.
CCTTTCAGGTTTCCGCCTGCAATGTCTTCTTCCTGACATCCAAGTTTTTTCAACAGTTCTTTTGCTGCTTCATAGCTTTCCGGATGGACGCTGGTTGCATCTAACGGCTGCTTTCCGCCTGTAATACGCATAAATCCCGCACACTGCTCATACGCCTTCGGTCCGAGTTTTGGGACTTTTAACAGTTCTTTTCTGGTTAAAAATCTGCCGTTCTCTTCACGATAAGCAACGATGTTCTTAGCGATCACTTTGCTGATACCGGAAATGTATTCTAACAGGGAAGCGGATGCCGTGTTCAGATCCACGCCTACACGATTGACGCAGTCTTCTACGACTCCGCCTAATGCTTCTCCTAATTTTTTCTGGTTCATATCATGCTGATACTGTCCGACTCCAATGGATTTCGGATCTATTTTTACCAGTTCCGCTAACGGGTCCTGAATTCTTCTTGCGATGGATGCGGCACTTCTTTGTCCCACATCAAAATTCGGGAATTCTTCTGCTGCTAATTTGCTTGCAGAATATACGGATGCTCCTGCTTCATTTACGATCACATAACGAACCGTAATCGGAAGCTCTTTTAACAGTTCCACGATGATCTGCTCCGACTCTCTCGATGCCGTTCCGTTTCCAACGGAGATCAGGGTAATATGATATTTTGCAATGAGCTGCTTTAATACTTTTTTCGACTCCTCTACTTTGTTCTGTGGTGCAGTCGGATATATGACTGTGGTGTCTAACACTTTTCCGGTTGCATCTACAACTGCTAATTTACAGCCTGTCCGAAATGCCGGGTCCCAGCCTAACACTACCTGATTTGCGATCGGCGGCTGCATCAGTAACTGCTCTAAGTTCTTTCCAAAGACACGGATTGCCCCACCCTCTGCCTTTTCGGTCAATTCGTTTCTGATCTCACGCTCGATCGCCGGTTCGATCAGTCTCTGATAACTGTCTTCTATGGCTTCACGCAGGATCGGTGTGGTGTACGGATTTTGTGCCACAATAACTTTCTTTTCTAAATAGGAAAGGATCCTCTCTTTTGGTGCCTGCACTTTTACGGTTAAGATTTTTTCTTTTTCCCCGCGGTTCAGTGCTAAGATCCGATGTCCCGCTAATTTTTGCACCGGTTCTTCAAAATGATAATACATTTCATAGACGGACTCTGCATTTTCATCTTTTGCCTCTGAGAGCATCATGCCTTCTTTTTCTGTCTGCTTACGGATATGCATACGGTAAGCTGCTTCGTCTGAAATATGCTCTGCTATGATGTCCTTTGCTCCGGCGATGGCTCCTTCTACGGTATGCACTTCTTTTTCTTCATTAAGATATGCTTTTGCTTCTTCCTCGATCGGATGTGTGACCTGTTGCAGTAATATCAGATTTGCAAGCGGTTCTAATCCTTTTTCTTTCGCTATGATCGCTCTTGTCCTTCGCTTTGGACGATACGGACGATAAAGATCATCTACGACTACTAAGGTCTGGGCTTTTTCTATCTGCTGCTTTAATTCTTCCGTCAGCTTTCCCTGTTCTTCAATGCTTGCTAAAACCTGTTCTTTTTTCTCTTCTAAATTTCTAAGATAGTTCAACCTCTCATAGAGATTTCTGAGTACCTCGTCATTTAAGGCTCCGGTTGCTTCTTTCCGGTATCTTGCAATGAACGGTATGGTATTTCCCTCATCGATCAACCGGACTGCAGTCTCTGCCTGAGAAGTTTTTATCTGTAATTCTTCTGCAATCTGTTTTATGATATCCATGTTTTCTTTCCTTCCATGTTATATACCGTTCTATTATAGCGAAAAAGGCTTTTTGCTTCAAGTACGACATAAGGCTTTCCGTGACTCTTTTCGCACAGAAAGCCTTACTTTTTTACTTTTATTTTCTTACTGACTAATAACTTATTTTTTTACGATACTTATTGTAAACGCTTTTTTTCATCGTCGCAGTCTTTACCTTGCTGTAATTTCCATAGATTTTATGACCAAATGGATCCTGTACAAATCCTCTGACCTGTACATAATATTTTCTCAAAATTGGGAAACGGGTGGTTAACGTTACTTTTTTCCTGGAATTACCGTCGCCAAACGAAATGGCTTCTTTTGCAAGATTTCCACTCATATTCTTTTTCTTGGCTACTTTTACATAATATCCCTGGCAGTCTCCACTGTTTTTCAGTTTAACATAAATATCCGTGTAATTCGTTCCGAAAAATTCATTATGTGCCGTACCGCCTACTCCGGTAATTGTTGGCTTTTTAATATTGAGCTGTCTTGCTGGTATTGTTATCCTCTGCTTCCCAGTTTTTAGTCGTCTTATAGGATACTTTTATATCGAAAGATGTTCTCCATGCATAGTAACCATCTTCTACCTTCAGATAATAAGTACGATTTCCTTTTGATGAATAGTTTGGAAGAGAATACGTTACTCCTGATACTTCAGGAATGATCTCATTGTTATTGGAATCATAAAGACTTGCGTCTAATTCCTCATTACCGGTTGGATTGGTATTTTTTATGGTAACTGTAAAGTTTCCGGTATTTGGCACCCGGAATGCATAGACTCTTTTGCCAAATTCCTCGATTGTAATGTTCTTTGTCTCATTTAAGTTCAGAGTTCCATCTGCTGCTCTTACCTCTTTTGGCATACCTAAAAATGTAAGGACACAGCATATTAACAGTGCTCCACACCACAATGGCAATTTTTTCATGCTTTTTTTCATTTCTACTTTCCTCCTTTGCAGACATTTCCTTATATCTGAAATCATATCATGTATTCTGACAATTTCAATCTTTTTTCTTCTCTTTTCATGGAATGATTGTCTTTCACTTTTCCCAATGATATAATAAGAAAAAATAGATTTATCAGGAGGTTCTTTTATGGATAACTACGGATTTCAATCAGAACCGGAAAACTCTTTTCATGAGAATTACAATCTTTACCATGATAAACGTTCCCAGTCTTTTGCGACCGCAGGATTTGTATTGGGACTTATCGCCGCACTGACTCCATACTTTGTATTTACGAGTCTGATCTGCGGACCGCTTGCCATTATTTTCGGACTTTTGTCCAAAGGCGGGGAAATGACCATGGATACCAAAGGTAAGGTTGCTGTCATTCTTGGGATCATTGGTCTTGTACTGACAGTCCTTATCATGCTTGTAGCTTTCCGTGTTGTGATCCTTGATGAATTTGGTGGATTTGAAAACTTTTTAAAATACTATCAGATAAACTCACCATCTTCTTCAGATATGATTTAAGTTGAACGAAAGGAGTGTGGATTTTATGATGATCGGAAAGGTTTCAGATGCTTATAACGATTATAAAATTTATCCTTATGCTTTAGGAAATGACCGTGCCGAAAAAGATTCTGCCGTTTCTTCCAGCGAAGAATGCCAGACCTGTAAAAACCGTAAATATCAGGACGGTTCCGATGAAATGGTTTCTTTTAAATCGGCTGCCCATATTTCTCCACAGGCTGCTGCCGGAAGAGTCCGTGCCCATGAGGGCGAACATGTTTCAAATGCTTACGATAAAGCCGCACAAAAAAACGGTACCGTGGTTTATGCCTCTGTTTCCATCCACACCTCTGTGTGTCCGGAATGTGGAAAAACTTATGTTTCAGGCGGAACAACGAATACGGCTATCCGCTATCCGAATGAGGATAACCCATACCAGAAAAACAGAAAGGCCGCAGATGCAACTATCCTTCCGGGGGCAAATTTTGACGTTGCAGTCTGAGGTTAGAAAGGGAGATTTACTACTATGAAAACATCATCTGCTGAACTTAAGAGGACTGCCCGCGAGAATCTGAGCGGCAAATACGGCGTGGCTATGTTAGCCATGATTACTGTCTCATTGATTCCGTCTGCTTTACTCTATCCTTTTGCAGATAACGCCAGTCACGGCGGTGCATCACAAAAGACAATTTATTATCTGGCTTCTATTATTATTACTGTGCTTCAGTTGATTTTAACCTGTGGTCAGTTACGACTTCATTTAAATATCGCAACCAGACAACCTTATCAGTTTTCTGATATTTTCTTTAGTTTCCGTGCTCATCCGCAAAAAATTGTAGGTGCCTACCTGCTTCTAATGCTGTATATGATTCCGGCTGTTTTACCGGGCGGTATTCTGCTTGCCTTGGCTCTGTCGCTGTTTGCAAATTCAGCTCCAATTACCGGGCTGGCAGTCATTGTTCTATTAGCCGGTATGATTATTGATATCCGTATTGCTTTACAGTGCTCACTGGTATTTTTTATGCTTGTGGACAACCCGGATGCTCCGATTCGCAGTACCTTCCGCAGAAGCAAGGAACTTATGGAGGGCAACAAACTTCGCCTGCTTTACTTGCAGCTTAGTTTCATCGGTTTTTATCTGCTGGCTGTTTTAAGCTGTGGTATTGGTTTATTGTGGCTGATGCCTTATATGCAACAGACTCTTACACATTTTTATTTAGATGTGACATCTGAAAACGCATATGAATAATTCTTCAATGTCAAAAGGAGCTTTGCCCGCTGATTTCCATCAGCCGCAAAGCTCCTCTTTTTTAGTCCTCGATAAATTTGTCATGTACTGCTTTTGTTGCAGTATCTACATCTGCCTCATCGATTAATACGGTGATTCTGATCTCTGAAGTAGCAATCATGCGGATATTGACTCCGACATTATAAAGTGCCTCAAACATCATTCCTGCAACTCCTGCATTAGACTGCATTCCTGCACCGACCACGGATACTTTGGCAACCGTTGTGTCTGTCTCTAATTTTTCAAAAGTCAGTCTGGTTCTGTTTGCCTCTAAGATTTTTTCTACTTCTGCTACATCATCTCTTGCAACGGTAAAGGAAATATCCTTTGTACCATCACGTCCGATGGACTGTAAAATTACGTCTACATTGATGTTTTTCTTTCCTAATAAATCAAATACTTTAAATGCAATTCCCGGCTCATCCTTTAATCCGATTAATGCAACTCTGGCTGCATTTTTATCTACAGCTACTCCGCTAACAAGCATACTTTCCACGTCTACGTCCTCCTTCACCACTGTTCCTTCTGCTCTGTTGAGACTGGAACGAACAACTAACTGTACTCCATATTTTTTTGCCATCTCCACGGAACGGTTATGCAATACTTTTGCTCCGAGGGTTGCAAGTTCTAACATCTCGTCGTATGTGATCTCTTTCATTTTCTTTGCATTTGGCACAACTCTTGGGTCTGCTGTGTAAACACCTTCTACGTCTGTATAGATCTCACAGGCATCTGCATGCAGTGCTGCGGCAAGTGCAACGGCTGTTGTATCGGAACCGCCACGACCTAATGTGGTAATGTCATCATATTTGTTGACTCCCTGGAATCCTGTAACAATGACAATTTTCTTATTGTCTAATTCATGACGGATCCTGTCGGAATCGATTCTTTTAAATCTTGCATTTCCATAACTGGATGAGGTATGCATTGCTACCTGAAATGCATTCAGAGAAACAGATGGAACTCCAAGGGTTGCCATCGCCATAGACATCAGTGCTACGGATGTCTGTTCTCCGGTTGCTAAAAGCATATCCATCTCTCTTTTGGACGGATTTGGATTGATATCATGTGCCATATCAATCAGATGGTCTGTTGTTTTGCCCATTGCAGAAAGTACTACGACAACGTCATTGCCCTTTTTATACTCTTCTACACATCTCTCTGCAACGTTGAGAATTCTTTCTTTGTCGGCGACTGAACTTCCGCCGAACTTCTTAACTATCAGCATAACTTCCTCCTAGATGTTTTACATCTTATTCTAAACCCTTCGCTACTATGAAAAAAGTTCATCTATCAGCTTATGACCTTCCTCTTTTAAAATTCCGGTCTCGGCTGCTTCTTTTTCATTGTAATGATAGGTATGATGTTCTTCTTTTCTGCTGTCATATAGCAGATACGGAACATTGTCCGCGGTATGTGTACGGATACAGATCGGTGTCGGATGATCCGGAAGTACCAAAAGTCTGTAATCCTCTCCTGCATCTCCCATTCCCTGTACGATCGGGCGAATGACACGTTCATCTAAGTTCTCTATGGCTTTGACTTTCTTTTCTACACTGCCCTGATGTCCCATTTCGTCAGGCGCTTCTACATGAACGTATACAAAATCGTATCCGTCCTCGGTCAGCACTTTTACAGCTGCCTCCGCTTTTCCTTCATAATTGGTATGAAGTCCGCCATTGGCTCCTTCTACTGTGATGACCTTCATGGATGCACCAACAGCAATTCCTTTTAACAGGTCTACTGCTGAGATCATAGCTCCGCTCTTGCCTGTCTTTTCCTCAAATGAGGACAGTGACGGTTTTGTGCCGGCTCCCCAGAACCAGCAGGAGTTCGCCGGATGAAGTCCTTTTTTTCTACGCTCTACGTTGATCGGATGATTAACTAAGATATCATAGCTTTTTTTCATCATCTCTCTTAAATCCTGATTTTCCGGCAGCTTGTCGCCAATCTTTTGTCCTAAAACATCATGTGGCTGGACTAAATCGACAACCTCGCCTTTATCCCAGATGAGCAGATGACGGTAGCTGGTTCCTACATAGAACTGATACTGTTCTGTCTGCAATTCTTTTTTTACTGCTTCTAATAAAATGGCCGCATCCTCTGTGCTGATCTCATCAGAACTATGATCAATGATGGTTCTTTCTTCATAGGTATCTTCGTTCTCTGAAAGTGTTACTAAATTGCAGCGCAGTGCAATATCAGTATCTTTCATTGGAACACCTATGCTCAATGCCTCTAGCGGAGAACGTCCGGAATAATATTTTCTCGGATTGTAGCCTAGTACAGAAAGATTTGCCGTATCACTTCCCGGTTTCATTCCATCCGGGATCGTATGAACCATTCCGATCTCTCCTAATTGTGCAAGACTGTCCATCATAGGTGTCTTTGCATACTCTAATGGTGTCTTATCTCCTAATTCCGGAATAGGCTTATCTGCCATTCCATCGCCTAACACTACGATATATTTCACGAAAACTGCCTCCTAATCTACGCGGATCATCTGTTTGATGCCGCTAAGCTGTTTTGCTTTTTCTAAGTATGTTTCTTCTTTCATTTTTGCTGTTACAAATGCTGTTTCGCCTGTCACTTCTTTGATCTTGATCAGTGCCGGATTGTCAAAAACTGCTTTGACCTTTTCTTCGCTGTCGGTCGTTCTGACAAAGTATGCGTATTCTGCCTGTTTATAATCCAACAGGTTCATTTTTTCAGCACTATAAGTGATCATGATGTTGCGTTTTAAATGTTTTGCTATGTCTACGATATCCGCTGCTACTGCACTTGCAGTTGGGAGTTTTCCTGCTCCACTTCCATAGAACATCGCATCTCCTAACATGTTTCCATGTACAAAAATGGCATTGAACACTCCATTGACGTTATTTAACGGATGATCTTCTCCTAACATAAACGGTGCTACCATTGCATAATATCCGTTTCCGTCTCCGCGGCTGGTTGCTAATAACTTGATGGAACGTCCCATTGCTTTTGCATATGCAATGTCTTCCGGTGTGATCTTAGAAATTCCTTCGGTATGTATTTCTTCAAAATCTACGGTTTTTCCACATACTAAGGATGTTAAAATTGCAATCTTACGGCATGCATCATAGCCTTCTACATCCGCTGTCGGATCTGCTTCTGCGTATCCCTTTGCCTGTGCGTCCTTTAACACTTCATTGTAATCGGAACCCTCGGTACTCATTTTGGTAAGCATATAGTTCGTGGTTCCATTCAGGATTCCTGTAATTTCTTCTACGATATCGGCTGTCAGTGAAGTTACTAACGGACGGATGATCGGGATTCCACCACCTACACTTGCTTCAAATAAGAAGTTGATCTCTCTTTCTTTGGCAATCTCTAAAAGCTCTGCACCATGTTTTGCAACTAATGCCTTATTGGATGTTGCCACATGTTTGCCTTCTAGTAATGTGCCTTTTACAAAAGTATATGCCGGCTCTACGCCACCCATTGCCTCTACAACGATCTGAATCTCCGGATCATTTTTGATAATTTCATAATCGTGTACGATTTTTTCCTGGATCGGATCTCCCGGGAAATCTCTTAAATCCAAAACATATTTTACTTCAATCTCCTGACCTGCTGTCTGTGTGATATGTTCACGGTTTGTCTCTAAAACTTCTACCACACCGGAACCAATGGTTCCATATCCTAATACTGCAATTTTAATCATTGAATCACTCCCTAGCTAATATTTTTAAATAATGGATTCCTTCATGCTCCTCCATTGTCCGTGTCATTGCCGCAACATCACCGGTTTCCGGCAGCACATCCACACTCAATGTTAAGGATGCGATCCCATTGACCGGAATACTCTGATGTATCGTCAATATATTGGCATGATATTCTGCCACGGTCCGGAGTACGACAGACAAAAGCCCCGGCTCATCATCCATCTGAAGAACCATTGTGATGGTCTTTCCTTTACTGTTTTCATGGAAAGGAAAAATATCATCTTTATATTTGTAAAAAGAACTCCTGCTGATACCTACTCGCTCTGCAGCTTCCTGCACAGATGCGACTTTTTCTGATTCCAGCAGTCTCTTTGCTTCGACTACTCTAAGCAGTACATCCGGAACTGCTTTTTCTTTTAAAACAAAATATGAGGTTTTCTCTTCCATTGTCTGATTTGACCTCCTGTGTTTGCGTCAGAAATACATTTGTGCTCGTAAGAAAGATAATAGCATATTTTGTTAGTGGATTGCAACTGGTTTTTCGTATTTTTTGAGGTACATGATACCGCTTCCCCGGCTATCCCCACGGACATGCTGCGTTTCCTGTTCGTCTCACACGCCCTTTTTGCTCATGTTTTGTGCAACTCGCCCTACGGGCTCAGACAGGCACAAAACATGAGCGGCAGTGTGCTCCTCACGACGGAAGCCTCGCAACTGTCTGTGGGAATAGCCAGGGAAGCGGCGTTGTGCATATCTGGAGATTTCCAAAACAAAAAATGCCACTCATTCTTTTGAGTGACACCTTTTAGTTAAATCTTTTTATCTTCTCTGTAAATGACTTGGAAAATCTCCCCGAACCGCTTTAGAAAGCGTATATCCCAGCGAGCTCCCGCCAATGATGGAAAGTTTCTTTTTGTGCTATGGAGATGAAACTCCCGGGAGCGTGGAGCCCTTTGGCGAACACGATTCCTGCTTTGGGGGAGGTTCATCGGAATGTCCAGCACAAGGAAACTTGGAATCATTGGCGGGAGCTCGCTGAACACACTCTCTTCCTAATACGCCCCTACTTCACACCCTTCTGTGCCACATACTTCAGATACGCATTAATAAAAATATCGATCTTACCATCCAGCACACTATCGGCATTTCCTGTTTCTTCATTTGTCCGATGATCCTTTACCATAGTATACGGCTGCAATACATAGGAACGGATCTGGTTGCCCCAGCCGATTTCGGTAACATCTCCACGGATGTCCGCTGCTTTTTTTGCATTCTCTTCCTGCTTTAACAGATACAGCTTTGCCTTTAACATCTGCATAGCCTTATCCTTGTTCATGTGCTGGGAGCGTTCATTCTGACATTGCACTACGATTCCCGTTGGCAGATGTGTAATTCGGATTGCCGAGGAAGTCTTGTTGATGTGCTGTCCACCCGCACCGGAAGAACGATAGGTATCGATCCGGATATCATCGTCTGCAATTTCAATGTCTATGTTATCCTCTATATCCGGCATTACATCGCAGGAAACAAAGGAAGTCTGACGTTTTCCTGCCGCATTAAACGGCGAAATGCGTACCAGCCTGTGCACTCCTTTTTCGGATTTCAGATAGCCGTATGCGTTTTCTCCACTGATCTGGAAGGTGATCGACTTAATTCCGGCTTCATCTCCATCTAAGGAATCCAGTACTTCTAACTGATATCCTTTATCCGAAGCCCACCTGCTGTACATCCGAAAAAGCATTGCTGCCCAGTCACAGGACTCTGTTCCGCCTGCCCCTGCATGCAGGGAGAGGATTGCATCATTGTGGTCATACTCGCCGGATAACAGTGTTTTAATACGAAGCTGCTCATAACTTTCTTTCAGACTGTTTAGTTCCTCTTCGATCTCAGGAATGATCGAAGCATCATTTTCTTCATAGCCCATTTCGATCAAAGTCTCTATGTCTTCATAGCTTGTTTCTAACTGACGATATACCTCTACATCATCTTTGTAACTTTTTAACTCCTTCATCTTCTTTTGGGAAGTCTCTGTATCATCCCAGAAGTTTGGAGCCTCCATTTCTCTTTCGAGTTCTTCGATCCGCTTTTCCTTATTTGCTAAGTCAAAGTGAATCCCTCACTTCACATAATGGTTCTTTGTAATTGTTCAATTCTGCTTTGAACTGGTCTAATTCTACCAACATGCCACCTTCTTTCATAAAAATTATTTATTATTCAATATTTCTATTGCCTTTTGAATCTGATTATCATATGTCTTATCATAATCGGCATTTTTATCACCGGTATATTCATATTCTAATTCCACATCCGGTTCAATTCCTACTTCATGGATATAGTTCCCTTTTGGTGTGTAGTACTTTGCTGTGGTCAGTTTAATGGCACTGCCATCGGATAACTGGCGTACACTCTGTACGATTCCTTTTCCAAATGTTTTTGTGCCGATCAAAGTTCCATATTGATAATCTTTAATTGCACCCGCAAAAATCTCAGATGCACTTGCACTGTTCTCATTTACCAGCACTGCCATCGGATAGTCCATCTTGTGCTCTTCATCCGAGGTATAATTCTGCCGGTTTCCATACTTATCTTCCGTATAAACAGTCAGACCTTCCGGGAGGATATCATCTAAAATCTCTGTGACTGCCGTCAGGTATCCGCCCGGATTGTCACGCAAGTCTATAATTACTGATTCCATTCCCTGATCTTTCAAAGAGTTGACAGCCTGCATAAACTGTTCCTCGGTCGGCTCTGCAAATTCTGTGATTGCAATATATCCGATATGATTGTCTAACATTTCAGATGTAACGGTCGGAACCTCTACTTTATCTCTTTCAATATCAAGCTCAAGATAGTCCGCTTCACCTTCTCTGGCGATCTGCATATGTACCGTTGTACCTTTGTCGCCACGGATATGCGTTACCAGTTCGGACAGTTCCATTTCTGCTGCATTGATGTCCTCTACTTTCACGATCATATCCCCATCTTTTAACCCCGCTTTTTCTGCCGGTGTGTTTTCATATACATGAAGGATGCTGACCTGCATTGTTTTTACATCCTGACTTAAAACAGCTCCGATTCCAAAGTAAGTACCACTGGTCGATGCCATCATGGATTCATATTCTTCTTTGGTATAGTAAACGGAATAAGAATCTCCTAAACCTTCAAACAATCCCTTATACAGTCCGTCTGCCAGATCCGCCTTGTCGGTGTCTTTATAATAATACAGATCAATCTGTCCTAACAGCTCTTTGATCTTCGATTCCGACTCTGCATCTAAGACATCCTGTGAATCCGCTGCTTTTTTATTAATAAAACTTACCATATAATGATTTCTTACTGCTACCGTAATAATGAGCATCAGGACCAATACAATGACAACACCCACGGCTATTCCTGCCCGGATTCCCCGTTTAAAACTTCTTTTTTGTTCGTCTGCCTCAGGAAGTTCTTTCACTTCTTCGATCTGTTCCTTTTCTTCTATCATACCTGTTCCTTTCCGTGTTCCGCTATTTTTTCACAGCTTCTCTTTTTTACAAAAGTATATGTCTGCTTTTTAACGGTCAGTACTTACGCCTAACTTACATATCCCCATGGACTTACATAGACACCGTTCAGTGTTACGCCAAAATGCAGATGATTTCCGGTTGAGATACCGGTGCTTCCTACTTTTGCAATAACCTGTCCTTTCGACACGGTCTGCCCTGCCGACACTGTTAAAGAAGATGCATGCATATACACGGTACACAATCCGCCGCCATGATCAATGATCACATAATTGCCGCCACTGCTGCTATAAGTGGCTACCAACACCGTTCCTCCGTCTGCGGCTACAATATCCGCTCCATAAGCTGCTCCGATATCAATACCTTTGTGGTTCGAGGACGCTCCATTTGTCGGGGAGGTACGCGGTCCGTAATCACTGGTCACCCTTTTGCTGCTTGGGCATGGCCACATCATACTTCCGGTGGACTGTCCGTTCCCGGATGGTGTGGTGTTCTGGGCAGTATTCTGATTTTCTCCGGCTGCATCTGTCGCACCCTGATTTTCTTCTGCCGCCTGTGCCTGTTGTTGCGCCGCCTGCTGTTCTGCTGCCCTCTTCTGGGCTGCCTGAATCTGTGCGATCACTTCATTTTGTGCCTGAATCTCTGCCTCATATGCTTTTGCAACAGTCTGTGCATCTGTCAGATCATCCGCAACATCATTCAGTTCCCCTTTTTTTGCCGACTCTAAGGCTGCAACTGCCTGTTTTTCCTCCTGCACCTTTGCCTGCAGGGATTGCAGTGAAGCATAATCGGTCTCCAGTGTCTTTTGCGTATCCGCTATGGTCACCTGCATGTTCTGATATTCCTTTAACATTTTACGGTCATATTGTGAAATCTGTGTGATATACTCCACCGCATTTAAAAAATCCGTAAAACTATCCGCAGAAAGAAGCATTTCCACATAAGAGGTCTGTCCGTTCTCATACATGAACTGAATTCGTTTCTTCATATTCCGATACTGCTTCTTTTCCTGTTCCTTCGCTTTATTTAACGCACTCTCCGTATCGGCAATCTCCTGACGTTTTTTCGAAAGCCGGCTCTCGAATTCTTTGACCTTACCGGAAATCTCATTTAACTGCTTATCTAATTTCTCAACCTCGCTCTGAATGTCCTCTTTCGAGCCTTTGAGCGAATCGATCAATTCCTTTGCCTTTTGCAGATCGTTTTCTAACGTCTTCTTCTCCTGCTGCGCTTCGCTTAAATTACTTTCTTCTGTTGCCTGAACATTGCAAACAGGCTGCATACAGAAAATAAGTGTCAGCATGATGGCTGTAATGATTTTAAGTCTGTTTTTCATGGTATTTTCCCTATATTATCAAAACATCCCAATAGAGCATCACACCCTATTGGGACAAATTTACACGTTCAAATGTCTCTTTGTTGTTACGCGGCTTCCAAGAAATCCGATGCCGACACCTAACAGCAACGCTACCGGAACCAATACACGGAATACCTGTCCTACCGGAAGGAAATTCAGCATACTGCTTAAAAATACAAACTTCTCCGAAACATAAGTAATAACACTGCTGTATACGAAGTACAGTAAGATCAGCGGTAACACGGAACCGATCAGTCCGATCATTACACCCTCTACGATAAATGGTGCCCGGACAAAATAGTCCGTCGCTCCGATCAGCTTCATGATCGCAATCTCTTCCCGCCTTACGGAGATACCCGTTCGTATAGTGTTACTGATCAGGAACACTGCAACAGCAATGAGGATCAGAATAATGCCTGCTGAAATATATCCGATCAGAGAATTCAGATCTGACAGAGTATTTGCTGCCACCTCTGACTGATGTACCTCACGCACGCCGTCTAAGCCCTTCAAATAAGTAACCAGTGCCTTTTGCATAGACACATCATTGAGATAAATCTCATAATGCGAGGAATTTGCAAGCGGGTTATCTTCTTCAAAACCTTCGGCTGCTTCTTTGTTGCCTTTAAAGTATTCCTTCTGGAAATCCTTCCATGCCTCATCCGCAGATACAAAATCATACTTTGCTACCTCCGGACGTTTTTTGATCTCTTTTCCAATCTCATCTATTTTGTCCTGTTCTATGCCTTTTTCAAAAAACACGGTAACAGCGACTCCCTCTTCTGCCGTCTTGACCATGGTCTTAAAATTGGTCACAACAGAAAAGAAGATACCAAACAGAAAAATACATGCTGCCATTGTCGCAATGGAAGCTAAGGAGAACATCTTATTTCTCCCGATATTTTTCATTCCCTGTTTTACGGAATAAAGAAATGTACTAAATCTCATTTGTGCCACCTAAATCTTCATCGCTGATTACGACGCCTTTCCGCATGGTAATTACACGCTTTTTCATCGCCTTTACAATATCCAGATTGTGTGTGACCACAACGACGGTTGTTCCTCTTTCGTTAATCTCTTCTAAGAGTTTCATGATCTCCCATGCATTGTTCTCATCCAGATTTCCGGTCGGCTCATCTGCTAACAGGATCTTTGGCTCATTGACCAACGCTCTCGCGATCGCTACCCTTTGCTGCTCTCCACCGGAAAGCTGCCTTGGCAGGGATTTATATTTTGCTGCAAGTCCCACCATGGAAAGCATCTGTGGTACTCTGCTGCGGATCGTTTTGGTACTTGTGCCAATGACACGCTGTGCAAAAGCAACATTTTCATATACGTTCCGGTCTCTCAGCAAACGGAAATCCTGAAATACAACACCGATGTTCCGGCGGAGTTTCGGAATCTGTTTTCTCTTTAACCGGTTAATTTCCTGACCATTAATGAAAATTTTTCCCGAGGTCGGCTCAAGTTCTTTTAACAGCAGACGGATAAAGGTGGATTTACCGGAACCACTCTCTCCGACTACGAACACAAACTCGCCCTCTTTTATATGCAGACTGACATCATTCAATGCCGGTATTCCTGCAGAATATGCCTTACTGACATGTTCGAGCTTAATCATGTGTGCCTCCTAAACTTCTAGTAATCTAAAGACTCCATATACTTCATATATTTTACTACCATCAGGGCAATCTTAAATGTGATCGCATCTTCAAAGACGCGCAAGTCCAATCTGGTACTCTTTTGTAATTTATCCAACCGGTAAACTAAGGTATTACGATGGATATAGAGCTGTCTAGAGGTCTCAGACACATTCAGGCTGTTCTCAAAGAACTTGTTGATCGTCGTCAATGTCTCCTCGTCAAAATCATCCGGGGATTTTCCATCGAAGATCTCTTTGATAAACATTTTACACAGTGGAATTGGAAGCTGATAGATCAATCTTCCGATTCCAAGTGCCGAATATGCAATGACTTCTTTTTCTTCAAAGAAAATCTTACCTACATCCAATGCCATTCTCGCTTCTTTATAAGAACGTGATACCTCTTTGATCTCATTGACGATCGTACCATATGCAATATGGATGCTGTGATTTGCATCTGTCGGGAAAAGACTTAAGATCACATCTGCCGTCTTTTTCAGATCATCATAGCTCTCATTGTCAGCCAGTTCTTTGACCAGTATGATGTTCTTCTCATCTACCTCGGTTACAAAATCCTTGGATTTTCCACCAAAAAGGCTTCTGACCTTCTCTAACTCATTGCCATCCTTCTCGCGGTTGGTCTCTATTATAAATACCACACGTCGTACCTCAGTATCAATATGTAGTTTCTTGGCACGGTTGTATATATCTACCAGAAGCAGATTGTCTAAAAGCAGATTCTTGATAAAATTATCCTTATCAAAACGCTCTTTATATGCTACTAAAAGATTCTGCACCTGAAAACTTGCAATCTTTCCGATCATAAATACATCATCGCTGTCACCATTTGCCAACAAGATGTACTCTAACTGATGCTCATCGAACACTTTAAAGAACTGACATCCCTGTACTACCTGGCTGTCTGCCGGAGATTCCACGAAAGCCGCTGCCGGACCAATGTATTTGTCCGCATCCGGAAACGTAGTTGCCAGAACTTTTCCCTCCGTATCGATAATGCATAAATCCACACGCGTGATTCCTTTTAATCCATCTATTGTGCTCTGTAATATTTGATTTGAAATCATATGCCTACGCCCCTTCTCTCCTTTTGCCACTATGCAAATTTCACAATAATTCTTTGTGATTTTTCACAAAAACGGCTTTCTCTTTTTATATTTTAATGCAAAACGTCAAAAAAATAAAGAGTAAATCTCGTTTTTCTTATGCTAATTTTCCAAAAAACCCTCTCCAAAGACCTCGCGCGCATCCGTCACAATCACAAATGCCTTCGGATCGATCTTCGCCACGATGTCCTTAAGCTCCACGATCTCTTTTTTAGAAACCACACAATAAAGCACGGTCTTCTTATCGCCTGAATACATTCCCGTCGCATCCAGACCGGTCAGTCCACGGTCTAACTGTGTCATGATCGCATCTGCAATTTCTTTATAGTAGTCTGTAATAATGAACGCAGCCTTGGAATATTTCATACCTTCCATCAGTGCGTCGGAAACCTTCGAGGTGATAAAAATTGCCACGATCGCATAAAGTGCCGGTTTAAGACCGAATACATAAAGTCCTGCCAAAACGACCATTCCGTCAATGACCTGCAAGATCTGTACCACGGAATAGTGACGCACATATTTCTGGATCAGTGCTGACACCATATCGGTTCCACCGGTCGTTGCCTTTGCCAGCAACACAAATCCGATCCCGATTCCTGTGATCACGCCGCCAAATACGGCAGAAAGCATATAATCTCCCTGCGTTAAGTCAACCTGTGGGATCACATAAAGCCAGAAAGACAGAAGAACCGTTCCGATCACGGTTCTGCCCAAGAACTTTCTTCCTTTTATAATTAGTGCTGCGATAAACACCGGAACATTCAATGCAAGGTTTGTCAGCCACAGCGGGACACCGCCCTCTACGATTCCGGCGGTCATTTTTCTTATGATAATCGCTATACCGGAAAAACCTCCCGTAACCAGTCCGATCGGTTCAAAAATACACTGAATGGCAAGCGCCATGATCCCGGTTCCCATAAAGATGAATAAATAATCCACATACCATGGACGGCTGTTCATAATCCTCATCTTCACTTCCGCTCCTCATCTTCATTTTCATATTGTTCTATTCTTTTGAGCAATACATGTTTATGAAAAATTTTCCGAAAAATTTTTTTCAAAAACGTGTCAGAATACAATCCGGTCACTTCTCCGATCCCGTACCAGACCTTTGCCGACATTTTGCTCTTATAGTTCATTAAAAATTCTTCCTGCTGCGGAGACGGGATCACTGAGATCACAACATCTGCGGCCTCACCGTTTACTTCATTAATAATACTCTCGTAATCTCCAGGACAGTCTTCTAACGCAAACACACCGGAAACCGTAACCCTTGGATAATGTTCCTTTAAGAATCCGACCAGCGCTTTGATCTGCTCTGATTTTTCTCCTAAAATATAGACAATCTTATGATTGCGCGCGATCCGCTTCATAAACTCATGAAAAAATTCATGTTCTACCGTCTCTTTCAGCCGCTGTGGAGTCTCCACTTCCGCAGCCGTAAGGATCTCTTTCTCACCGATAATGGTCATATCCATTTCCTGCAATGCCTGTCCGAGTACTTCATTGTTCTCAGACTCCATCAGCATCTTCATGGATATATCTTCAATTGCATTTAAGGATGTTCCATTTAAATAACTCTCCGCTAACAGGATGGATTCCCGCACGGAGTAGTTGTCAAGCTTCATCCCCAATATCTGTATCTTCTTCTTCATCACTACACCTATTATTTTTTGTTTTTCAAGATAATATACATGAGTATAACAAAATCAAGGTCAGATTTCAACCTTGCCTGTCCAAAGACGAAATTCGTCTGTATATTTTCGAAACATTTTTGACATTTTCTGATAACTTTCGTAATATTTTTACTTTAAAAAAGTCAAGACTTTTTCTCCTTTTTTTGACAAACTTATCAACTTTATTATTTGTGTACAAAACCTCTGTTCTCTTTTTTTGCTATGTAAACCTATAATTTTTGCTTTTTTTCTGTGGATAACGTTTATAACTTCGTGTATAACTCCTTTTTTTCGATATTTCCACCTTTTTCGATGTTGATAACTTTTTCTCCTCTGGTTGCAAAAAACGACACCAGTTCTACGGAAATTTGTAGAATTTGTGCAACTTGTATAATCGTTAGTCTGTCATATAAACATTTCCATAACACCCTTACCTATCATTGCGCATCTGCCCCCTTACGAAGCATTTCCACTCTACAGGAAGCACAACTTCCATGCTTAAACGCAACACAGCATTTCTTATAGAAATTAATGTGTCAAAAATCTGCTCATAGCTTAGCAGCTAGTACCTTGCACAAAGCTGAGACTGCTTTTGTGACTTTGGGAGAAAACAGACTCGGCTTTGTGCAACCTTTTGACACCCTGATCTTATAAAGCAAAAAAGCTGCCATTCCTTAGAATGACAGCTTTGTCAATATTCAAATATTCACTCTTAGAAAATTCTTCTTACTGTAATAATGCTGCGGTATGCTGCCGGAGATGTATACTTGATACCTGATTCCGGTGTACTTGCATGTACGATGGTATTGTTTCCAACATAAATTGCAACGTGTCCACTGTAACATACGATGTCACCCGGCTGCATGTCTGCCTGGCTTACTTCATATCCTACGCCTCTCATTGCACTGGAGGAATGAGGAAGTGATACACCAAATGCTGCATATACGCTCATTACGAATCCGGAACAGTCTGCTCCGTTTGTCAGGCTGGTTCCACCATATACATATGGGTTTCCAACAAACTGACCTGCATAGCTTGCAACTGCTGCTCCATTACCGCCTGAAGGCGGTGCGTAGCTTCTTGCCGGAGCACTGCTTGCTGCCGGTGCGCTGCTCTGCTGCTGTGATGCTTTTCTGGCTGCTGCTGCCGCTGCTTCCTCTGCTGCTTTTCTTTCAGCCTCTTCTTTTGCAAGTCTTGCTTCTTCTTCTGCTTTAGACTCTGCTTTTACAAACTCTGTAGAAAGGCTTACATAATCTGTAGATACAAATCCTTCGCCCTCTTCTACGCTGACTTTTACCCAGCCGTCTCTCTCTTCTGTAACGGTCAGATCATCTCCGCCCGGTACTAATCCTAAAACAGGTGCGTCTGTAGATGCATCTGTACGCACTTTTAAAGTCTCTGTGTTAACCTTTGCCATTCTTCTTCCAACGGCTCTTGCTAACTCTTCGTTACCAACTACTACGAATTCTTTCTTTACATAACCGGTAACACTTCCGGATGTAATCTTATACCATCCGTTCTCTTCGCCTTCCACTGTAGCTGCGGATTTGTCATAGAGCTTTCCTAAGACTTCTCCATCCTCGCCCGGTGTGCTGCGGACATTTACATAGTTGTCCACCTGTGCGATCGCGATATCTGCATACTCTGATTTTACAACCGGAGTCTCATTTTCTGCCTTCTCACTCTTGTCCTCGGAAGAATTGTCTGTATTTTCTTTATTCTCATCAGCTTTCTGGCTGTCAGAAACAGCTTTTGCAAATGTAAGAGTTCCACCTGCTACGGTAGATTCTTTTGTTACACTGCTGATCGTTGTACTCAGTTCGTCGGATAATCCTGCTGCCGGAGCTGCGTTAACTGCCATACTGCCGGAACCTGCAAGCATTATTGTTGCCGCTAAACAGCATGTTCGTATTCTTAATCTGTTACGATTCATGTGTGCCTCCAATTTATTGATAAGTCTTTACCTTTTGTTAC
The DNA here is from genome assembly GCA_003507655.1 of Lachnospiraceae bacterium. GTDB lineage: Bacteria > Bacillota > Clostridia > Lachnospirales > Lachnospiraceae > Maccoyibacter > Maccoyibacter intestinihominis. The sequence continues at coordinate 26,327 of DNUZ01000014.1, forward strand.
AAATTTATTACATTTATCGTACAACATTATATCAAAGCGTTTCTACACTGTCAACCCTATTCCTTTACAAAACCCGACAAAGAATTACAGCTCATTCAAATATTTTTCGATAGAAGTTACAACATTCGCCCCATCGGCAGCCGCTGTAATGACCTGCCGAAGCTGCTTGGTACGCAGATCTCCCGCCGCAAAAATCCCTGCACAGCTTGTCACGCCATCTTCACCGGCAATGACATAACCGGCTTCATCTAAATCCACCACGCCACGATATATTTCCGTGTTCGGCAGGATGCCCACTGCTATAAATACTCCGTTGACCGAAAGTTCCTGCTTTTCCTCTGTCTTCTTCTTATATAAGGAAAGACTCTCAACCTGATCCTCTCCCTGAATCTGCTCAATAACCGTATCCCAGAGAATTTCGATGTTCTCACTTGTCTTTACCCGTTCCTGCAACACCTTTGCCCCGCGGAATTCATCTCTTCTGTGGATCAGATACACTTTTTTACAGAGTCTTGCTAAAAACAGGGCATCCTCTAACGCTACATCTCCGCCTCCGACTACTGCCGTTGTCTTTCCTTTAAAAAACGCTCCGTCACAGGTGGCACAATAAGAGACTCCCATTCCCATGAGTTCCTCTTCCCCCGGCACACCTAAGGTCCGGTGTGTCGCACCACTGGCTAATACGATCGTCTTTGTCTGATAAGTTGCCTTATCTGTCACAATGACCTTATGATCTGCTTCGTTTTTAATCTCTAACACTTCTGCCGTTACAAACTGACATCCTACGGCATCGGCATGCGCCCGGAATTTACTTCCAAGATCAAATCCACCGACCCCAGGGATTCCCGGATAGTTATCTACTTCATAGGTGTTTAAGATCTGTCCTCCGCTCATTGGTGCTTTTTCTAATACCAGTGTCTTTAACTTTGCCCGCTCTGCATAAATCGCAGCACTCAAACCTGCCGGACCACTTCCTATTATAATTACATCATACAGCATATATTTGTTCTCTCTTTCTTTTTTATTTTACGCATAAAGATTAGGATGTCAAAAGGCGGCTTACAACTTAGGGGCTGGCAACTTGCACAAAACTGGGACTACTTTTGTGACTTTGGGAGAAAATTAGTAAATCTTAGTCTGCCTGCTAATGTATAGTGTTTTGCTGCCATGGACGGCAGCAAAAGTCTTACCCCCCCATGGACGGGGCGTTTAAGACGTACACGTCACTCCAGCACAGCCTAACTCAGGCAGACTTAGATTTTCTTATTTTCGTACAACGGAACAAAATAGACTCGGCTTTGTGCAAGTTGCCACTCAAAAAACTTGAAAACGCCTTTTGACACCCTAATCATATAAAACTATTTTATCATCTTTCCCGGAAAACCTCCATCTTATTTTGAGGCTTATTTTTCTCTTGGCTTTCACTGCCTTCGGGATTCTGTTTTTCTCTTTTATTTTTCAAAACTTATTGCACTTTTCACACCTTCGAAGTACAATAAACTTATCAATAGACGAAAGGTGGTGCCAGTATGGATGTAACAGCTCTTAATAACATTGCGTTGAGTCAGATCTCCCCGAGCACATCTCCTTCTGATATCAGTGTTGCGATCTTAGGAAAACAGCTTGATGTCACACAGAAGCTCGGAGACACGATGATACAGGCAATGGAACGTTCAGTGAACCCGCATATTGGCGGCAACATTGATATTTCTGTTTAGTACAGAGAAAAAGCAGGAGTCGGTATTTCACGCAACTCCTGCTTTTTGTTTTAGAATCTTTTTATTTTAGAATTTTTTATTTCAAATTCTTTATTCTTCTTAAAAAATCTCAATGATCACCATAAATGCGACTGCTAATACCATTCCGATCACCAGTGTCGGTGTAACGATCCTTTCACGTTTCGCTTCATTCATCTTCTGTTGAATGAGTTCCAGCCTTCCATTTTTTCTTGCCAGATGGACCCAGATGGCACAGCCGCCTGCGGTCGTAAACACCGCTATGACTCCCCATACAAGAAGCCCTGCTAATAAGATTTTTGGCTGGCTTGCTAAATTACTACTCTGCTGTACGGCATCACTCACGCTCGCATTCCTGATACTTCCATTGAGTCCTGAGAGCAGTACTCCGTTCAGATTCAGTAAAAAATGACAGATCATGGAAGTCACAATGCTTCCGGTTGCTTCCATCATAAAGACTAAGATCATGCCAAAGACAAAGGTATATAAGAACTGGTTAAAGTTCATGTGCATACAGCCGAACAGAAGTCCGCTGAGCACCAGTGCTGCCTTCATGCTGCTCTTCCGGTAGGTCTGATAAAAGACTCCGCGGAACACAAACTCCTCCACAAAGGCTGGCAGCAATGCCACAAACAGGATATTGAGGAACAGATTCTCCTGTCCCATTGTTGTCGCAAGCTCTGCTGAGGTATTGTCCACAAAAAACATCGTCAGCAGATTCATGACCAGCATCAGCGGGTAAAACAGATACGTCATAACCACCGCTAAAAGGGCATCGGAAATCCTGATTTTTTTATAGGGGATCAATTCCCCTGTCTTCGTCCCCGATATTTTCAGATAGACAAACGGCGGGACACATACGAGGAGCTGTGAAACAGCAATATCTACATAAAATGAGTCCACAAAACGTTTTCCTATCAGCGACCATAAAAAACTGCCGCCCACATAGATCAGAAAAGTAATGAGAAATGTGCGGTTTACGCCTTTATTTGTCGTCATATGTTCTCCTGTTATTTTACGGCTACGGCTTCAATCTCTAAGAGTACATCTTTTGGAAGTCTTGCTACCTCCACACAGCTTCTTGCCGGGAAATCTGTAGTAAAGAATTCTTTGTATACCTCATTGATCGTTCCAAAATCATTCATTTCTTTAATGAATACTGTTGTTTTAACCACATTATCCATAGAAGTTCCTGCTGCTTCTAATAAATTAGAAAGACTCGTCATTGCCTGTCTGGTCTGTGCTTCTGCACCGTCAGGGATCTCTCCGGTTGCAGGATTTACCGGGATCACACCGGAAGTATATACCATTCCATTCACTTCAATTGCCTGTGAGTACGGTCCGATCGCTGCCGGAGCGTTCTGTGTACTGATTACTTTTTTCATCGTGATTCCTTCTTTCTTTTGTTTTGTATTTATAATTTTCGGATCACCTTATCGGTAATCTCAATCTTATGCTCTTTATAGAGATGTCCGACTGCCCGCTTAAAAGCATTTTTACTAAGTCCGGTCTCTCTTTTGATGACTTCCGGAGAAGCCTTGTCGTTAAATGGCAGAACTCCCGCATATTCATCAATGATCTCTAACACTTTTTCTGCATCCGGGTTCATCTGAAGATATGCTTTCTGGCGCATGGTAAGATCCAGCTTTCCATCCGGTTTTACTTTTGTCACACGCGCTTCTATGATATCACCAATCCGCAAGAAACTGCAATCCTCATGACGTGGGATCATGGCTGAGTACCGGTCATCTACGGCTATGAAAGTTCCGAAATTATCACTGAACTCATAGACTCTTCCCTGTACCGTATCTCCCTCTTTATAAGGAGATTCTTTTGACAGCAGATCGTAGATCCCTTTCATGGTCGCACAGAGTCTGCGGCTCTTATCAATATAAAGTGTGACTAAGATCTCATCTCCCGGCTCGACCTTTCTGGTCATCTCTTTAAACGGTAAGAACAGATCTTTTTCTAAGCCCCAGTCTAAAAAGGCTCCGATCTTTCCGATTTCTAACACTTCTAAGACTGCCAGTTGTTCCAGTTGTAATTTTGGTGTATTGGTTGTTGCGATCAGCCGGTCTTTGGAGTCTTTATATAAAAACACTTTCAGCACATCACCAATCTTTACCTCCTGCGGCACCTGCTTTGCCGGAAGCAGCACGCGTGTCTCATCCTCCGGTTTCTGTGCTAAGTATACTCCAAACTCTACTTTTTTTACAACAATCAGTTCCTGATATTCTCCTAATTTAATCATTTCTTCCTCCGAAAAATTCTATGATCGCATATGGGCTCTTTTCTTTGTCCGCTAACACCACCGCGATCTTCTCCTCTGTATTTTCCACAAACGGATACATGATATCGCCTAACACTGCTGCTTTTCTGTATTCTACCCTCAGCTCGCTCACAAGAAACTGCTCCGGTAAAAATTCTTCTGCCATCAATACATATTTGCCGTTGTTCACATGATGGTTAGAATCAATGCAAAAACGGTGTACCGCAAACGGCTCTTTCGCTTCTAAATGCTTTGGCATTGGGATTTTTCTTGCAGCATATTCCATCGGATAAGGTTCCCCTAACTCATATGCATTTGCAACCTCGTCCGGGATCCGAACCGGTTTTCCGGTTTCCGTATTTACAAATATCCAGTTAGAATTTGCATAGACTAAATCTTTTCCATGCTCATCCTGCAGCATCAGATTTCTGTGTCCGAAAAAATTCTTAAATGCATATGGATTTGCAATGATCCGTATCTGCTCTCCCAACTTCGGATATTCCTTTATGACGATCTGCCAGGAAGCTAACAGCCACGCTCTCTTTTGTCCTTTTAAAAATTCGAGACCGCCTCCGACATCCTCGGAGTGAAAAGTACAGCAGTCCTGGAAGTAATCCAGAACGGACTCCAGTTTTATCCTATGCATTTCATCTACTTCACTATAGCGCACACGCGCATCCATCTGATACATTGCCTGTCCTCTCTTTCGCCCGAAGGGCTTTTTATTCTATAGGAAATTCTATAGTAAACACAACTTTCATACTTTAATGTAACATATTTTTTCTTATAGAGGAACAAAAGTGTGCTTCGCACACTTCCGCGCTCCAATTTCTTCTATAGCACAGCTTTTGTTCCGCGCGCGAGCGGTGCTGCATCGCAGCTACTTACCCCTCAGCGAGCTGCGCATCTTCGCCCGAAGGGCTTTTTGCTCTATAGGAAATACAAATTTTCACGCTTTAATGTAATACGGTATTTCCTATAGAGCAAAAAAGCACCATATCTACATATGGTGCTTTCAAAACTGGCCCACAAGGATTCGAACCTTGAAATGACGGAGTCAGAGTCCGTTGCCTTACCATTTGGCGATGGGCCAATGTCGTGTCAACAATGGGTATTATACATGATGATTTTACCAAAAGTCAAGCACTTTTTAAAAAATTTTTAAATCTTTTTCAACAATTGCAAAAACGACCTCTTTTTCCCAGTCGATCTCTGCTTTTCCATTCGTACCCTCGATCAGTTCTTTTTCTATCTTTTCCTGCTGTTGTGCCGGAACAACCACCTGAATGCTGACATTTTCTCCATAGATACTGTCTGCGATCGGGATATTGTTCTGCGCTAATATATACTGGATCTTTCCGATCCCATTATAATCGGTTACGATATTTCCAAACATGCCACGTTGCTTCTCTATAATAACACTGGACTCCAATCCGCTCCGGGTCGCCTTTTGATAGGCACGCACCAGTCCGCCGGTTCCTAAAAGCACACCGCCAAAATAACGGGTCACTACGACTACGGTATTGTGGATGTCTTCATGCAGGAGCACATCTAGCATCGGACGGCCGGCGGTACCGTTTGGTTCTCCGTCATCGGAACATCTTTGCAGCTCCTGACGCTCGCCAATGACATAGGCATAGCAATTGTGTCTTGCATCCCAGTATTTCTTTTTCATCTTCGCAATAAACTCCAATGCCTCTTCTTCCGTTTCTATCGGAAGTACGGTAGCAATAAATCTGGATTTTTTCTCTACGATCTCTCCCTGTCCACCTTCGTAGACAGCACGGTATCCGTTTGTCTCCATAGTCATCTCTCTCCTGTTTTTCTGCTCTCATTATAACGGTATTTTGATTTTCCGTAAATACCAAATTGTCCGAAAAGTGCCTGCAAATCAGTTAATACTTTATTCTTATGCCGTTTTTTGGTATAATGTATCATAATATAGTTTAAGACTAATTACAAAGGAGGTCTGTTATGAACTATGGAAAGAACCGCACATCGAAAAAGGAGAAGGATTTAGCCTCCCAGCAGTCGATGGCACATAAACGGTTCCGTGTAATGTTTTTAAAGACATTTCTTATCTGCATTCTGATCGCAGTTGTGGTTGGCGCGATCGCCGTCTTCAATATGGTAAGAGGCATTATCAAGTCCGCACCGGACATTAAGGATATAGATGCTACACCGACCGGATATCTCTCCACGGTATTAGACAACAATGAAAATGAAATCGCAACGTTGGTGGCTTCCGGCTCCAACCGTGTCTATGTGACCATAGATGAGATTCCAAAAAATTTACAGCATGCATTTGTTGCAATTGAAGATGAGCGTTTTTACGATCATAACGGTATTGACTTACAGGGTATTTTACGCGCGGGAGTCCGTGGTATCACACATGGTTTTCACTTTTCAGAAGGTGCATCCACGATCACGCAGCAGCTTTTGAAGAACAATGTATTTACAGGCTGGACAAGCGAATCCAGTTTTTCGGACAAGTTAGAGCGTAAATTGCAGGAACAGTACTTAGCCGTACAGTTAGAAAAATCCGTAAGCAAAGACTGGATCTTAGAGAACTATCTGAACTCCATCAACCTCGGTCAGAATACACTTGGTGTCCAGTCGGCATCCAGACGTTACTTTAATAAGGATGTTTCGGAACTGAATATTTCAGAATCTGCCGTCATTGCGGCGATCACACAGAATCCGAGCCGTTATAATCCGGTCAGCAACCCTGACCAGAATAAAAAGCGCCGTGCCAAGGTATTAAAAAACATGTTAGATCAGGAATACATCTCTCAAAAGGAATATGACGAAGCCATGAAGGATAAGGTCTATGACCGGATCCAGGTTGCCAACCTTGAGGTTGCCGATGATAACGTCACTTCCTATTTTGTAGATGCGCTGACAGATCAGGTGATCCAGACATTGATCGATGAAAAAGGTTATACGGAAACACAGGCATACAAAGCACTCTACAGTGGAGGGCTGACCATTTATTCCACACAGGACAGCAACCTGCAAAAGATCTGTGATGAAGAGGTCAACAACGAAGCAAATTACGGCGCAAATCCGGAGTATTCTTTCTCCTACCGTCTGACCATCCAGAAAAAAGACGGTACTTATAAGAACTACAGTGAGCAGACCATGCTTTCTTACTATCAGGCAAATGACAAAAACTACAATATCCATTTTGCCTCCAAAGAAGCTGCTGAGGCTGCCATTGAAAAATACAAAAACGAGATGTTAGAGGATGGCGATATCATTCCGGAAGGCGGCGAAACCGTTTCTTATACGTTACAGCCACAGGCTGCGATGACACTGATCGACCAGTCCACCGGCGAAGTAAAAGCGTTAGTAGGTGGCCGTGGTGAAAAGACAGCAAGTAAGACCCTGAACCGTGCCACTTCAACTGCAAGACAGCCGGGTTCCACTTACAAAGTCCTTGCCGCTTATGCTCCGGCATTGGATTCCGCCGGCATGACACTTGCAACCGTACAGGATGATGCTCCTTATTCCTATGAAAACGGAACTTCACTCCGTAACTACGACAATAACTACCGTGGATTTACCACACTCCGGGAAGCCATTACAAATTCCATCAATGTCGTAACGGTAAAGACTTTGACCGAGATCGGCACACAGGTAGGTTTTGATTACCTCGATGATTTTGGCTTTACTACCATTGTACCGGAGGACAACACCCAGTCACTCTGTCTCGGCGGTCTGACAAAAGGTGTCTACAATTTAGAATTAACGGCTGCCTATGCCACGATCGCAAATGGCGGCACTTATACGAAACCAAGATTTTTCACAAAAATCCTTGACCATGACGGCAATGTACTGATTGATAATACACCTCAGACACATACCGTATTAAAAGATACGACCGCATGGCTGATCACTTCTGCGATGAAAGATGTTATGACACAGGGAACCGGTGTTGCAGCGAATATCAGCAATATGCCGGTAGCCGGAAAATCCGGTACTACAACGAAAAACCGTGACTCTCTATTCGCAGGATTTTCTCCATATTATACCTGTGTTGTCTGGGGCGGATATGATGACAACTCTCCGTTAAAGAGCACAAGGTATACCAAAAACGTATGGAAAGCCGTCATGCAGCGTGTGAACGAAGGATTGGAATACCGTGATTTTGAAAAACCGGAAGGCATTGAGACTGCTACCGTATGTAAGAAATCCGGTAAACTTGCCGTTGCAGGCATCTGTGACTGTGATCCACGCGGCAATCAGGTTTATACCGAATATTTTGCATCAGGAACCGTTCCTACGGAAATCTGCGACCACCATGTTCGTGCAACAATCTGTACGGCATCTATGAAAATTGCAAATGAGTTTTGTCCGGAAGAAACGAAGCAGACGAACATCTATATCATTGGCGGTTCTGCAAACTCCGGAGATGGCCCATATCTTCTTTCCGATGAGCTTGCAAATTCTACCTGTGATGTGCATAATGCTTCTACGAATACAACCGATGCACTCGAAAATATTGGTGGTTTCTTAGATAAGAATGAGAAGAAGGATAAAAAGGACAAAAAAGATAACACGAATGACAATGACAATCCGAATGATGATAACAAGAATCCGGATAACAATAACAATCCTGATACTCCTTCCGATGATAACAAGAATGACGATGATAGCAATAACGACTTTGAAAACCCTTCCGAAGAAGGCGAGTAAATGATTCAATAATAGGTCATCAAGGAACACGAAAGAACCCCGACGTTTCCGTCGGGGTTCTTTCTGTTGATGTATATACACTAAGGGGATTAGATATACTAATCTTTCCAGATTAGCCCATATTTGTGCTTACTCTACATCCTGTAAAGCAGCCGTTCCAGCTTCTCCTGTACGAACTTTTACTACCTGTTCTACATTGTATACAAAAATCTTTCCATCTCCTATATGTCCTGTATAGAGTACTTTCTTTGCGGATTCGATGACATCCTCTACCGGGATCTTGCTGACCACCACTTCGACCTTCATCTTTGGAAGGAGTGTTGCATCCAACTCTGCACCACGGTAACGGTCTCCGGAACCTTTCTGTACACCACAGCCCATAACCTGTGTACAGGTCATACCGGTAACACCAAGTTCATTCATGGCTTTCTTTAACTTGTCATAACGTGACAGTTTTGAAATAATAACCACTTTATAGATGCCTGTCGGCTCATGTGGCATTGCTACAACCGGAACTGCGGCATTCCGCAGAGTTTCTGATGCACTTTCATAATCAGCCACACCAAGGTCGGTATTTTCATTGACATCCATTGTAGAACCAGAGATATCCATAATTGCAAATCCTGCGTATGCTGATGGAAGTCCATGCTCTGTTGCATCCAGACCTGTGATTTCTTCCTCTTCGGAAACACGAAGACCGATGGTCTTTTTTAATACGATAAATACGATCGTAATTGTAACAATTGTCCAAGCTGCGGTAATGAACATACCTACAAACTGTAAACCTAACTGTTTGAAGCCGCCTCCATAGAAGAGACCTTCTTTAATACCTGCTAATTCAAAGCCCGGTGCTGAAGATGTTGCAAATAAACCTACTGCAATCGTTCCCCAGATACCGTTAAACATATGTACTGCGACTGCTCCAACCGGGTCATCGACATGAAGTACATTATCGACAAACCATACACCAAAGACTACTAAAAGTCCTGCTACTGCTCCAATAATTGCTGCTCCTACACAATCTGTAACATCACAAGGTGCGGTAATTGCTACCAGTCCTGCTAAAGATGCGTTCAGACACATCGATACATCCGGTTTTCCATATTTGATCCAGGTAAAGATCATACATACTACGGTTGCTACTGCCGGAGATACGGTTGTCGTTAAGAAAACAGAACCCAGTGTCGGCACATCCGTAGCTGCTGCACCATTGAATCCATACCAGCCAAGCCAGAGGATAAATACACCTAAGGATGCAATGACTAAGTTATGTCCCGGAATTGCGTTGACTTTTGTGATCTTTCCATCTTTATCTTTACTGAATTTTCCAATACGAGGTCCAAGGAATGCTGCACCGATCAATGCACAGATACCACCGACCATATGGATACAGTTAGAACCCGCATAGTCATGGAAGCCCATATTGACTAAAAATCCATTACCCCATGTCCAGTGTGCTTCTATTGGATAGATGATACCGGAAATAACGGCTGAATAAATACAATACGTTATGAATTTTGTTCTTTCTGCCATCGCACCTGATACGATGGTTGCTGTTGTTGCACAGAATACTAAGTTAAATACAAATCCCGAATAACTGAAATTTGCATAGTCTGTGAATACTCCAAATCCCGGTGTTCCGAGAATTCCTAAGATATCACTTTTTCCCTCTGCTGCCGGAAGCATTAAGGATGCTCCGATGAGAAACCACATTACGGTTCCAATACAGAAATCCATTAAGTTTTTCATAATGATATTTCCGGAGTTCTTTGCTCTGGTAAAACCTGCCTCTACCATTGCAAATCCTGCCTGCATCCAGAATACTAATGCCGCACCAATTAGAAACCAGACGCCGTAGACATTGTCATTAATCACTTTCATAATTTCATCTGTCATAATTTCTTCCTCCTCTTTCTCCTGATATAAATATAAAAAAGGAGACAACACCGAATGTCAGATTTTTCTAACCTTCTATGCTATCTCCTTTGATAACGCTTATAACTCTATTTCTTCCATTTTAATTTTTTTCATTATACTTCAAAGATTAAATCTCCATAGGATGGCATTGGCCATACATCCTTATCAACGATCATCTCTAATTTGTCGATCGGTGCACGAAGCTCATCCATTGCTACCTTAACCTCATCTCTGTATGCAACAGCCTGTACCCTGCCTTCTTCCATAGCAGCAGCTTTTTCTGTTACTTCATGCAGCTTCTTCAATGCTGTCTGTGCCTCTGCTAATAATGTAGAGGTCTCTGTTAACAGCTCTGTCTGAACGCTGACATCTGCTCCACATGCAGCAGTAACTGCATTAACGGAGGTTGCAAGTGAGGTTGCATATTTGATGACTGCCGGAATAATCTGTTTTCCTGCAATGTTCATCATTGCTTTTGCTTCAATGTTGATGGTCTTTGCGTAGGTCTCATACTCTACTTCCACACGGGACTCTAACTCTGCTCTTGTAAATACACCAAATCTCTCAAATAAAGCCACAGATTTGTCAGTAGCCAGATAAGGAATGGCATCTACCATAGAGCGGATGTTTGGAAGTCCACGTCTTTCTGCTTCCTCTACCCATCCATCGGAGTATCCGTTTCCATTGAATACGATTCTCTGATGCTCTGTTACATTTTTCTTAATCAGATCATGTACTGCCATATCGAAGTCATCTGCTTTTTCAAGCGTATCACATACTTCTGCAAATGCTTCTGCAACGATGGTATTTAATACTACGTTTGGCTGTGCGATGGATGCTTTAGAACCTACCATACGGAACTCGAATTTGTTTCCTGTAAATGCAAATGGTGATGTTCTGTTTCTGTCAGTTGCATCTTTCATGAAGTCCGGTAATGTTGCCACACCGGTTTTCAGCATTTCGCCTTCTATACTATGTGTAGCTTCACCTGTGCTGATTAACTGTTTTAACACATCCTCTAACTGTGCTCCTAAGAAGATGGAGATGATTGCAGGCGGTGCCTCGTTTGCTCCTAATCTGTGGTCGTTTCCAACATCTGCTGCGGACTCACGAAGTAATTCTGCATGCTCATCTACTGCTTTTAAGATACAGGATAATACTAACAGGAACTGGATGTTCTCATGTGGGGTATCGCCCGGATCTAACAGGTTGATTCCATCGTCTGTGGTCAGTGACCAGTTGTTATGTTTACCGGAACCGTTCACGCCTGCAAATGGTTTTTCATTTAACAGACAATATAATCCATGACGGCCTGCTACTTTTTTGAGTGTCTCCATAACTAACTGGTTATGGTCTACTGCGATATTTGCTTCTGCATAGATCGGTGCTAACTCGTGCTGTGCCGGAGCAACCTCGTTATGCTGTGTCTTTGCGGATACACCTAATTTCCAGAGCTCTTTATTGACATCTTTCATATAAGAAGCAATTCTCTCACGGATAGCTCCGAAGTAATGGTCATCCATTTCCTGACCTTTTGCCGGTGGTGCTCCGAATAAGGTACGTCCTGCATAGATTAAGTCTTTTCTCTTTAAGTATTTTTCTTTATCTACTAAGAAGTACTCCTGCTCCGGTCCTACGGACGGTGTTACTTTCTTAGATGTTGTATTTCCAAATAATCTTAAAAGACGTAAGGACTGCTCATTGATTGCTGCCATAGAACGAAGCAATGGTGTCTTCTGGTCTAATGCCTCACCTGTATAGGAGCAAAATGCTGTTGGAATACAAAGTGTTGCGCCTGCTGCATCCTGACGTACAAATGCCGGTGAGGTACAATCCCATGCTGTATATCCTCTTGCTTCAAATGTCGCTCTTAAACCTCCTGATGGGAAAGAAGATGCATCCGGCTCTCCTTTGATCAGTTCCTTACCGGAAAAGCTCATCAGTACTTTGCCATTCGGCATTGGTGCGGTAATAAAAGAATCATGTTTTTCTGCTGTGACACCGGTTAACGGCTGAAACCAGTGTGTGTAGTGTGTCGCACCTTTTTCGATTGCCCATTCCTTCATCTCATGTGCTACTACATCAGCAGTCTCTAAATCAAGTTCTTTTCCTTCTTCAATGACTTCCCTCAACTTCTTGTAAACCTTTTTCGGAAGACGCTCCTGCATAACGGAATCGTTAAATACGTTTTCTCCAAAAATGTCTGTTACATTGAAATAATCCGGTGTTTTTTCTAACATTCTCTCTTCCATATCCTTACATCCTTTCTTTGCCATTTTCTACAAATGCATCCCCTAGTGCTTCTGCTTTTGTATTTTCTTTATTATGTCTTGTAATTAGAATAAAGAGCCACATCCTCACGGAGTGTTTTACTTTATAGGCAATTACTTTATATTTCCCTATAACAGTAAAAAAGGGCGCTCCACTCATATGGAACACCCTTGTTCTAATCTCTGCTAATAAGATACCCCAATTGTTTTGAAATTGCAAGAGAATTTTTTATTTTTTCTCTTCTTCTCTGTTTTTTACAATTAATTCTGCTTTTTCTTTCTTTTTTTGTAAAATATAACAAAGAGCTTATTCTGCTTTTCCAATGGAGCCAAACATTTCCATCTTATCGCGGACAGTCTGTTTAATTGCCTCTGTACCCGGTTTTAATAACTTACGCGGGTCAAATCCTTTACCAACTAAGTCTTTTCCTTCTTCAATATACTTACGAACCTCAGCCGTAAATGCAAGCTGGCATTCTGTATTGACATTGATCTTACATACACCCATGTCGATGGATTTCTTTACCATATCCTCCGGGATTCCTGTACCACCGTGAAGAACTAACGGAAGATGTCCTGTTGCCTTGCGGACTGCCTCTAAAGTCTCAAAGCTGAGTCCTGCCCAGTTCTCCGGATATTTTCCATGGATATTTCCGATTCCTGCTGCTAACAGGTCAATTCCTGTCTCTGCAATTTCTCTGCACTCTTCCGGATCTGCGCACTCACCTGCTGCAAGTTTTCCGTCCTCTTCTCCTCCGATCGCTCCTACCTCTGCTTCTACGGTAATCCCTTTTGCATGAGCCATCTCTACGATCTCTTTTGTCTTTTTCAAATTCTCTTCAATGGAATCATGGGAGCCGTCATACATGATAGAAGGGAATCCGGCTTCGATGCATTTGATGCAGGCATCGTAACCGCCGTGGTCTAAGTGAATGGAAACCGGTACTGTGATATTCAGTTCCTCTAACATTCCTTTTACCATTCCTACTACAGTCTTATAGCCACCCATATATTTTCCGGCACCTTCGGATACTCCCAAGATCACCGGTGAATTTAATTCCTGAGATACTTCTAATACTGCCTTCGTCCATTCCAGATTATTAATGTTAATCTGTGCTACCGCATAGTGTTCTTTCTCCGCTTTTTCAAGCATTTTCTTTGTTGATACTAACATACATCGCCCTCCATAATCTCATTTACATTTATAATTATAGTATACTGAAATTTTCGTTAAATTCAAGTATTCTATAGATTATTTCTCGTTTATCATAATGTCCACCGCTTTGCAGTGGTCCTTGATCTGCACCTCTTTGTGGTCACCGCCAAACTCTCCGTCAAGTGTCCACGGAATCTCTTCCTCGGAATAAAATTTTACGCTGTCTGCCCGGAAAGAATCGATCAGGTCCGTCTCATCCTTCAGATTCGTCAGACTGGCAATGATCGTATTCAGCTCGATAATATTTTTGGGCTTATGGATCAGTGTGACCTCAAACATGCCATCGTCTAACTTCACATCTTTGCCTGTCATATTCTTAAATCCACCGACAGAAGTAGAGTTCGTGATCATTCCTAACAGGAAATCGCCCTCTATCTCATTTCCATCATATTCTACCCGCATATGATAGGATTTAATTGTATGAAGTCTTTTTGCTCCTTCTAAGATATATGCCACATGACCGAGTGCATTTTTCAACTCCTGGCTGGTTGCATAAGATACATCCGTAAAAATCCCAAAAGCTGCAACATAGATAAAGTAGTCTCCGTTGAACTCTCCCACATCACATGAAAACGGCACTCCCAATACTGCAGTCTTTGCTGCCTGTATCATATCTTTTGGAATCTCCAGAGAATTGGCAAAATCGTTTGTACTTCCTGCCGGGATATAACCAAGCGGGGTACGCACCTCACTCTGCATCATTCCCGTAACTGCCTCATCCAAGGTTCCGTCACCGCCGCTGCACACGACAAGATCATAGTATTTTGCCTGTTCACGGACAACCTTCGTTGCATCTTCCCGTTCCTGTGTCGTATGCACCTGAACGTGGTATCCTTCTTTTATCATGATATCTATAATATCTAACAGTTTATTCTTGATCTGACCCTTGCCAGAATGTCCATTGACTACAAAAAGTAACTTTTTCATCTCTTCCTCTATTTTCCTGCCATTCTTAAATCTTCTGCCATTGCCTCGATTTTTCGCAGACGATGGTTAACCCCTGATTTTCCAACCGGCGGTTCTAAATAAGTTCCCAATTCCTTCAGGGTTGCATCCGGGTACTCCAGACGCACATATGCGATTTCCCGAAGCTGCACCGGCAGATGTTCAAGTCCCACGGTCTTTTGCAGATAACGGATATCCTCTAACTGCCGTACCGCCGCAGACACTGTCTTATGTATATTTGCCGTCTCACAATTGACCTGTCGGTTCACGCTGTTACGCATTTCTTTCAAAATACGGATATTCTCAAACTTCATCATGGAAATCGGCGCTTCCATGATATTCAGCATATCTGAGATCTGTTCGCCCTCTTTCAGATATACCACATAATTCTTCTTTCGCTGTACCGTCTTAGCATCCATCCCAAAGCTGTTGATCATTTCCTGTAACTGCACTGCCTTTTGTTCACTGTCGCATACAATTTCAAAATGATAGGCTTTTTCCGGATCACTCATCGAACCTGATGTTAAAAACGCCCCCCGGATAAATGCTCTCTTACAGCAGGAATTTTGCAGATAACGGCTCTTTACCGTCAGATCTTCATGAAAAAGATTGCCTGTGATCTGCTCTTCCTCTACGTTCGTAATACATACTTTAATATTATATGTTTTTCTGACTAAAGTAAAGTATTTTCTAACCAGCTCTTCGTTCTCCGATTCAAAGGACAAAAAACGGTGTTCCCCCATTCCTGCCTTAATACCGGAAAAATTCAAAAAAGCCGCCAACTCCGCCAACTGGCAATGACGGCTCTTGCTGACATGCTCTGTCAGTTCTTTTTTTACCTCACCGGAAAATGACATCTTCTATTTCCCTCTCAACGCATCTTTTCCTATATCCCTGTGCTCGATCTTGATCCCATAGCCGGAACATTCTTTCAACCGGTCATATAGTTCGTTTGCAAGTGTAACGGAGCGGTGCTTGCCACCCGTACAGCCAATACTGATGACTAACTGTGTCTTTCCTTCCGTCACATAGTTCGGGATCAGGAACTTGATCATATCTTCCAACTTGTCCAAAAATTCATGTGCCTCTTTGTACTGCATGACAAAGTCCTGTATCTCGATATCGTTTCCCGTCTTCTGACGGAGTCCTTCCACATAATATGGATTCGGCAGAAAACGCACATCGAATACCAGGTCTGAATCCGTCGGAATTCCATACTTGAACCCGAAGGACAGTACGGTAATATATAAGTTCCGGTAATCCTCGTCCCTTACAAAAATCCTCTCAAGCTCTGCCTTTAACTCTCTTTGCAGCAGACGGCTGGTATCGATGATATAATCTGCCTGCTCTTTTAAAAAGGCGAGCTTTTTTCGCTCTAATCCGATTCCTTTATCAATTCTTCCGCCTCCGGCAAGCGGATGACTTCTTCTCGTCTCTTTGTATCTTTTTACAAGAACAGAATCCTCTGCCTCTAGGAATAAAATTTCAAACCGGATTCCCTTCTGACGGATTCGTTCCAAAACCTCTTCTAATTCACTCAGTGCATTGCTGTTACGGATATCGATACTGACTGCAACCTTTTCGAGTTCATCCTCGGACTGTAGGGTAAAGTCTACAAACTGTTCTACTAAGGGAATCGGAAGATTGTCAACACAGTAATATCCCATGTCTTCCATGATCTTGACTGCCGTACCTTTTCCTGCTCCTGACATTCCTGTTACAATGACTAATTTCATCTGAAATCCCCCACCATTTTTACTTCTGTTTCTAACTTTACACCAAACTGCCGGTATACTTCCTGCTGCACTTCCTGTATCAGCCGATAAACATCGGATGCGGTTGCCTTCTCTTTATTGATGACAAATCCACAGTGTTTTTCAGATACTGCTGCACCGCCGACCTGAAATCCACGCAGACCTGCATCCATGATCAGTTTTCCCGCAAAATACCCCTCCGGTCTTTTGAAGGTACTGCCTGCACTCGGATATTCTAAAGGCTGTTTCTCTACACGCTTTTCCTTTAACTCTTCCATTTTAGCACGGATCTGTTCCTGACTGCCTGCCTCTAAAGCGATCGTTACGCCCAACACCATGTAGTGTTCCTCAGTAATACTACTATGACGGTAACTCATGTCCAGTTCGCCCGGAGTCAGTTCTTTCTCCTGTCCATCCGCGGTAAGTACCGTAACACTTTTTAAAATGTCTTTCATCTCGCCGCCGTAAGCACCTGCATTCATCACAACCGCTCCGCCAACACAGCCCGGAATTCCTGCTGCAAATTCCATCCCGGTCAGTCCTGCTTCCAGGGCTGCATGTGCGGTCTTAGAAAGCATTGCTCCCGCCTGTGCGTATATGGTGGTACCATCCACGGTAATCTCATCCATCTGTTTTCCAATCTCGATAACGACACCTGAAATGCCTTTGTCCGAAACTAAAAGATTACTGCCGTTCCCAATGATCAGGTATTCCTTTTGATATGTGAGACAGAGGCGGAGTACCTCCGCCACCTGTTCTTTTTTCGGACGGAGATAATACTCGGCCGGTCCACCCACCCGGAATGTGGTGTGATGTTTCATCGGTTCATCTTTTAAAATCTCATCCTCTGAGAGAATATTTTTTAAAGCCTCATCAAATATCTTTTCTGTTGTCATAATCTCCTGTCTATGCTTCCTTTAAGAATACTACATATCCACGGAATGCTTCATATAAATCCACTTTGCTGATAATCTCCCAAGGTGCATGCATATTTAATACTGCCACACCACTGTCGATGACCTGCATTCCATAGTTTGCAAGAATATAGGCAATGGTTCCACCGCCGCCCTGGTCTACTTTTCCAAGCTCTGAAGTCTGGTATGCGACTTCTTCTTTATCTAATACGGCTCTTAAATGTGCCATGTACTCTGCATTTGCATCGTTAGAGCCGGATTTTCCTCTTGCTCCGGTGTATTTATTAAATACCAGCCCTTTTCCGAAATATGCTGCATTTTTCTTTTCGGATACGGATGGGTAATTCGGGTCAAATGCTGCACTGACATCGGAAGAAAGCACCTGTGAATTGCTTAATGCACGGCGCAGTGCCAACTCGGAATACTGACCGCAAAGCTCCATCACTTCTGCTACTGCATTTTCAAAGAAACGTGACTGCATACCGGTTGCACCGACACTTCCGATCTCTTCTTTATCGACTAACAGGCACACACTGGTCACTTCCGGTGTATCTACCTCCAGCATTGCACGGAAAGACGGATAAGCACACACACGGTCATCATGTCCGTAACCCATGACCATGGAACGGTCAAATCCATAATCTCTTGCAGCGCCTGCCGGTACGACTTCAATCTCTGCAGACAAGAAATCTTCCTCTTCTATATCATATTCTTTCAGCAGGATATTCAGTACATTTGCTTTGACAGTCTCTTTTACTTTGTCTTTTTCTTCTACGTCTGCCGGAATGCTTCCGATCAGGACATCCAGATTCTCCCCCTCGATGACCTTGGATGCTTTTTTCTCTAACTGGTCGCCTGCTAAGTGGATCAGTAAGTCGCTGACTCCGAATACCGGATCATTTTCCTTATCACCAATGCTGATGTTGACCACGGTTCCGTCTTTCTTTGCCACTACTCCGTGAAGTGCAAGCGGGAGTGTTACCCACTGATATTTCTTGACACCACCATAGTAATGTGTATCAAACATTACCATTTCCGTATCTTCGTAAAGCGGTACCTGTTTTAAGTCCAATCTTGGAGAATCAATATGTGCACCTAAGATGTTCATGCCTTTTTCCAGCGACTCTTTACCGATGATGAACATGGCAATGGATTTTCCCATCTGATTTACATAAACTTTATCTCCCGGCTTCAGGCTCTTCTTTTCTTTGATGGCATCCTCTAATAACTGATAGCCTGCTTCTTTTGCTTTTGCCTCAAAAAAGCTCGTACATTCTCTCTCTGTCTTACATGCAGAAAGGAATTTGCGGTAATCCTCTGCAAAATCAAAAACCTGTGTTCTTTTTTCCCCTTCCGGATATTTCATCCAAGCATTTGTTTTTTCCATTTACTATTTACCTCTTTTCTTTTTATTTTTTCTATTCATCTTCTTCTGTCTTATTCAGATTCTCCTGTACACGCCGGTACAATTCCTGTGCAGCGTTATAACCCATCTTCTTCTGCCTGTGGTTTACGGCAGCCGATTCACAGATGACTGCAAGGTTTCTTCCCGGACGGATCGGGAGTGAATGACAGACTACCTGATTTCCTAAAATCTCTGTATATTCTTCCTCAAGTCCCAAACGGTCATACTCATTTTCTTTTTTCCAGTCCTCTAATTTAATGACCAGATCAATGTTCTGTTTTTCTTTGACCGCCTCTACACCAAACAATGTCTTAACATCAACGATTCCGATTCCCCTTAATTCAATAAAATGTCTGGTGATCGCCGGGGATGTTCCTACCAGTGTATGTTCATTGATCTTACGGATCTCTACGACATCATCCGTAACCAGACGATGACCGCGGCGGATCAGCTCCAATGCAGCCTCGCTCTTACCGATTCCGCTCTCTCCGGTGATCAGAAGTCCTTCGCCATACACATCGACCAGTACACCATGGATCGTCACACATGGCGCCAATTCTTCACTCAGGCACAGGATCAGCTCTGCCATAAAAGAAGAGGTCGTACGGTGTGTTCCAAGCAGCGGCACATCTTTTTCTTCCGCAATCCGTAAAAAATCCTCATCCGGTTCAAAATCACGGCTGAAAATAATACACGGGATCTCCCTCTCTAACAGTGCATTATAGATTTCGATCCGTTTGTCCGGGTCCATCTGCTTTAAGAAACTGTATTCTACCATTCCGATGATCTGCACACGGTTCGGCTCAAAATATTCAAAATATCCGCTCAACTGCAATGCCGGCCGATTGACATCGGACAAGGTTACTTTATGTTTCTTTAGATCTAATTCTTTTGTAAATACCTTCAGATCCAACAATTTTGCTAATTTTGATACACTTACACTTTTCTGGCTCATACACTTCTCCTTTATCTACCGTTTTTCCCCATTACTCTATTCATCATATCATAGAAAAATCCCTGCTTCAACAATCCGGTGCCTCTTTTGAGGAAGAGTTTTGCAAATCTTCTTCCTGATCTTCCTTATGAAAAAACTCATAGACCGATCTGGCACTTCTTGCATCCATGCTGTCTATTCCTGCAAGGGTCTCCTCCGAGGCATTTCTGACCTCTTCTATCGAATCAAAATATTTCATCAACGCTTTTCGTCTGGTCGCCCCAATTCCCGGAATGTCATCTAAGATCGAATGTACCTGACTCTTACTTCGCAGGGAGCGGTGGTATTCAATGGCAAATCGATGGGCTTCATCCTGAATCCTGGTAATGAGTTTAAAACCTTCGCTGTCCCTTGCGATCGGAATCTCTTCATTTTGAAAATACAGACCTCTGGTGCGGTGGTGATCATCTTTTACCATTCCGCAGACCGGAATGGATAGCCTCAGTTCCTCTAACACCGACAGGGCAATATTGACCTGTCCTTTTCCACCGTCCATCATCAAAAGATCCGGAAAACGGCTGAATTTTCCAAGTTCCTGTTCCCGTCCTTCTAACTCCTTCTGTTCCTCTAAACCATGCCGGAAACGTCTGGTCAATACCTCATGCATGGATGCATAATCGTCCGGTCCGGATACACTCTTTAATTTGAATTTACGGTAATCACTCCGTTTTGGTCTGCCCCCTTCATAGACTACCATAGAGCCTACCGTTTCAAATCCGTTGATATTGGAAATATCATAAGCCTCTACTCTTCGGATTCCATCCAGTTCTAAGAGTCCTGCGATTTCTTTTAAGGCACCGATCGTTCTTCCTTCTTCTCTCTTGATACGCTCTTTGTCCTGACTTAATACCATCCGGGCATTTTTCTTCGCAAGCTCTACCAGTCGTTCCTTCGTTCCTTTTTTCGGTACCCGCAGATACACTTTCTGGCCTTTTCGCTTTGCCAGCCATTCCGAGATCACCTCTTCTTCTTCGATCTCACTTTGCAGTACGATCTCTCTTGGAATATAAGGTGTTCCCGCGTAAAACTGCTTGACAAAAGAGGTCAGGATTCCCTGTTCTTCTTCCCCGTCTGCAATCCGCAGATAAAAGTGATCTCTTCCGATCAGCTTGCCGGAACGGATAAAGAACACCTGAACCACGGCATCCCGTTCATCTCTTGCTAATGCAATGATATCCTTATCTTCGCCATCGGTATTTGTGATCTTCTGTTTCTGTGCCACTGCCCGCACACTTCCTAACAGTTCCCGATACTCAATCGCTTTTTCAAAATTCATCTCATCCGAAGCCTGCTGCATCTTACTTTCGAGCTCCGTGATGATCTCCTTATAATTTCCATTCAGAAAATCCATCACTTTTCGGATGTTTTTTGCATATTCCTCTTTGGTGACATACCCCTGGCATGGTGCCTGGCACTGATGGATATGATAGTTCAGACACGGACGCTCTTTTCCGATATCCCGTGGCAGCTTACGGTTGCAGGTGCGCACCTGATAGAGCTTGTGGAGCAGATCTATGGTGTCCTTGACTGCCCCGGCACTGGTGTAAGGTCCGAAATACCGTGACTTATCTTTTTTCATCTGACGACAAAAGAGGACCCTGGGATATTCTTCTCCCAGCGTCACTCTGATATACGGATAAGTCTTATCATCCCGGAGCATCGTATTGTACTTTGGACGATGCTCCTTTATTAAATTGCACTCTAAGATCAGCGCTTCTAATTCTGAGTCCGTAACAATATATTCAAACCGTGCGATCTGCTGTACCATATGATCTTTTTTGATCCCTTCATTATGGCTTGGTCTGAAATACTGTCTGACACGATTTCGCAGTTTGATCGCTTTTCCAACATAGATGATGGCATCGTTTGCATCATGCATGATATAGACTCCCGGCTTTTCCGGCAGTTTTTTTAATTCTTCCTCAAAATCAAACATCGGTCTCCTGTTCAAAATCCTCTTCCCTGGAATTCTCTTTATTTGGATCTTCTTCCTCTGACTCTTCTTTTTCCGAAGTTGCCTTATTCAGATCTACTGTGTGAGTTGCTTCTTCTCCAACCCGAAAATCTACGGAAGAACCCTGTTTTGCCACATTCTCTTCCTCCGGCTCCGGGATTCCTTTCAATTCGCGGTAAATCTTCATAAATTCTTTTCCGGTAATATTCTCTTTCTCATAAAGATGTGCTGCGATCTTATCGAGTACCTCCCGATTTTCTGAAAGAAGCTGTTTTGCTTTCTCATAGCTTTCCTTCAACATCTTCATGACTTCTTTATCAATCTCGGCTGCGGTCTCTTCACCACAGTTCAGTCTTGCTTCTCCGTCTAGATACTGGCTCTCTACCGTTGCAAGTCCCATCAGTCCGAACCGCTCTGACATTCCGTACTGTGCTACCATGGCACGGGCAATTCTTGTTGCCTGTTCAATATCATTTGACGCTCCGGTTGTTACAGAATGAAATACGATCTCTTCTGCTGCACGTCCTGCCATAAAGGTTACTAAATCTTCTTCTAATTCCTCTTTAGATTTTAAGAATTTTTCTTCCTCCGGCACCTGCATCACATAACCGAGTGCTCCGTGGGTACGCGGCACAATTGTAATCTTCTGTACCGGCTCTGTATTTTTCTGCAATGCAGTCACTAACGCATGACCAACCTCGTGATATGCTACGATCTTCTTTTCCTTCGGTCCCATAATGCGGTCTTTTTTCTCTTTTCCTGCAATGACCACTTCTACCGATTCAAACAGATCCGCCTGGCTGACATATTTTCTGCCATGCTTTACGGCATTAATCGCTGCTTCATTGATCATATTTGCCAGATCGGAACCGACCGCTCCTGAGGTTGCCAATGCGATCGCATTCAGATCTACGGTCTCATCCATCAGGACATCTTTGGCATGCACCTGAAGGATTGCCTCTCTTCCTTTTAAATCCGGTTTATCTACAATGATCCGTCTGTCAAAACGTCCCGGACGAAGTAATGCCTTGTCCAATACTTCCGGACGGTTGGTTGCTGCTAAAATCAGCAGTCCCTTGGATGCATCAAAACCATCCATCTCTGAAAGTAACTGGTTCAGCGTCTGCTCTCTCTCATCGTTTCCGCCATAACGGGCATCTCTGCTCTTTCCGATGGCATCGATCTCATCAATAAAAATAATACATGGTGCCTGCTTCTGTGCCTCTTTGAAAAGATCACGCACTCTGGATGCACCGACACCGACAAACATCTCTACGAAACTGGAACCTGCCAATGAGAAAAACGGTACATTTGCCTCGCCCGCAACGGCTTTTGCAAGTAACGTCTTACCGGTACCCGGAGGGCCTACTAACAACGCTCCTTTTGGCAGCTTCGCACCGATCTCTGTATAACGTTTCGGATTGTGCAGGAAATCCACGACTTCCTGTAACGACTCTTTGGCTTCATCTTCTCCTGCAACATCTTTAAAGGTAACTCCGGTCTGTTTTTCCACATAGACCTTGGCATTGCTCTTACCAACGCCCATTACTCCGCCGCCGCCCATCCGGCGCATTAAGAATCCAAGCAGTACCCATACCAGTACTAACGGGATCACAAAACTTAAAATATTATAAATCCATACGGAGGTATTATCCGGGATCGTTCCTTTGATATTGACATCGTGTTTTTCCAAAGTCTTTAACAGATCCGGATTTTCCACGATTCCTGTGTAATAGGTCTTTTTGATCGTAGTAAGACCGTTATTTACCTTTGTGTCTTTTTTCTCCTCTTTCGGAGTGATCTTGATCTCTGACGAACCGATCTCGACACTCTCTACCTTGTCCTCTTCCACCATTTTCAAAAACTGGGAATAGGTAATCTCCTCACTCGACATCTGATCCATCTTGCTGTTCACATAGCTCATAATAAACAGCATTACCAGTGAAACCAGTAAAAACGCTAAAAACATCTGCCCGTTTTTGTTGTTCCGATTATTATTGTTATTATTATTGTTGTTATTTCCGTTCATCTGATTGTTATCCATGCTCTCCTCCATGCTGCATCATAGTTCTTGCAGTATCGTACTTATTATATGTTTCTTTTCTATTAAAATCAATACGAATATCGTGAACTTTTCTTGTCCTTTCTAAAGTTTTTCTAAACTTTTTTGATTTCTTTTTCTAAAATTGTGGATTTCTTTTTTCTCTAGTTGTATAATATATGAGTTATTTTAAATTCAGGAAACATTTATATATAATTTTTAAGGAGGAAACACCTATGCCTGTAAAATATGTCTTTGTCACCGGAGGAGTTGTTTCGGGACTCGGAAAAGGCATTACTGCCGCATCTCTCGGCCGTCTTTTAAAAGCCAGAGGTTTTAAGGTAACAATGCAGAAATTTGACCCTTATATCAATATTGATCCGGGTACGATGAACCCAATCCAGCATGGAGAGGTTTTTGTAACAGATGACGGTGCAGAAACTGATTTAGACTTAGGTCACTATGAACGTTTTATTGATGAGAGCTTGAGCAAAAATTCCAACGTTACAACCGGTAAAGTATACTGGTCTGTACTTCAAAAAGAACGCCGCGGCGATTTTGGTGGAGGTACTGTTCAGGTAATTCCTCATATCACAAATGAGATTAAGAGCCGTTTTTACCGCAATTTTACCTCTGAAGATACACATATTGCGATCATCGAGGTCGGTGGTACGGTTGGAGATATTGAAAGTCAGCCTTTCTTAGAGTCCATTCGCCAGTTCCAGCATGAGGTCGGACATGAAAATGCCATGCTGATCCATGTTACACTGATTCCTTATATTAAGGCATCCGGCGAATTAAAAACAAAACCGACACAGGCAAGTGTAAAAGAATTACAAGGAATGGGTATCCAGCCGGATATCATCGTCTGCCGTTCCGAGCAGCCGTTAGACCAGGGGATCAAAGATAAGATCGCTCTTTTCTGTAACGTACCAAACGATCATGTATTACAGAATCTGGATGTGGAATATTTATATGAAGCTCCGCTTGCAATGGAAGAAGAGCATCTTGCACAGGTTACCTGTAAATGCTTAAATCTGGAATGTCCAACACCGGACTTAACCGATTGGAAAGATATGGTCAATGCCCTGCGTCATCCGAATAAGGAAGTAGACATTGCACTGGTCGGAAAATATATTCAGCTCCACGATGCTTACCTCTCTGTTGTGGAAGCATTAAAACACGGCGGTATTGCAGAACGTGCAACGGTCAACATCCACTGGGTGGATTCTGAAGAACTGAACGAAGAAAATGTGGACGAGGTATTAGGCTCTATGCAGGGTATCCTGGTTCCTGGCGGTTTCGGCAGCCGTGGTGTAGAAGGAAAAATCCTTGCAGCAAAATATGCCCGTGAGAACAAAATCCCATATCTTGGTCTCTGCCTTGGTATGCAGGTTGCAATTATTGAGTTTGCCCGTAATGTCTGTGGTTTCCATGATGCACACAGCATCGAGTTAGACCCGAACACTACTCATCCGGTTATTGCATTGATGCCGGATCAGGACGGTGTAGAGGATATCGGTGGTACTTTAAGACTTGGCGCATATCCTTGTGAACTGGACAAGGATTCCAAAGCCCACGCTGTTTACGGCGAGTCCACCATCCACGAAAGACATCGTCACCGTTACGAAGTCAACAACGATTACCGCAATGCACTGACTGAAAAAGGATTGAACCTCTGTGGTCTTTCTCCTGATGGAAGGATTGTGGAAATGATCGAGATTTCCGATCATCCATGGTTCATTGCTACACAGGCTCATCCGGAGTTCAAGTCCAGACCGAACAGACCACATCCGTTATTCAAAGGATTTGTGGAAGCTGCCTGCAAATGTGAGCGTTAATTTCATGTAAGTTAATTACAGAAATGCTTTTATAAAAAATATAGAAAAAAGTCCCATGTGGTTCATACAGATTAAAATGTCATACTCTGAAATCTGTACAGACCGCATGGGACTTCCTTTTATTATTTACTATGGATCTCAAAAAATCCTATGTAACTATGCATTATTTATTATTCATCATTGTCTAAGAAACGCATCTTGTTCTTCTCAAGGTCGTTTCCTGCATACTCGTATTTAGAACTGTTCATAATTTTCAGACACCGGCTGCAAAGTGTTCCGAAGGTAACTTTTGCTCCACATCTTGCACAACGGATGGATACCAATGCCCGCTTATCTCCATCTTCCTTATACTCAATCCTTCCTTCTTTGATCCACGCCTTCACTTTCTTTTGCGGGATTCCAAAATGCTCGGCTACCTGCATTTCCGTGACATCATTTTTACGAATGTAATCTCTGACCTTATCAAACAGTTGGTTCTCCTCACATGTCGGGCAAAGCTCTGCTTCGTAGGTCGGTGAAAGCACTCTTCCACAATTCTTACAATATTTGTACGCGCCTTTATCCTCTTCTGTCATATATCCTCACCGTCCCTCTTACTTACTTCTCTTCTATGTTATCTGCAATGGATTCTATTGTCAAGATATTGTCTATATTCAGGCAAAAAAATTGGAATGTTTTTCATTTTATACAATACCGGCTCTTGCATTTTCCATATTTAGGTGTTATACTTACCGCAGTAAATAAATAATGTAAGCCACAGAGACGAATGAGCAAGGTAAAAAAGATGCGA
Organism: Lachnospiraceae bacterium; assembly: GCA_003507655.1. GTDB lineage: Bacteria > Bacillota > Clostridia > Lachnospirales > Lachnospiraceae > Maccoyibacter > Maccoyibacter intestinihominis. The sequence goes on from DNUZ01000014.1 coordinate 53,071, forward strand.
GAGCATCCTTATTTTCCTGCTCTTTTTTGTATCTTGGTATGTAACTTCTGTCAATTTTCCTACCCAATATTGATAGAATCTACATAGATCTGACGGCGATGCCGTCAACCCATTTCCAAATTCGCTTGCAGCAAATGACTTCGTAATATATACAGACTACCCGGTCTGTTGCTCATGAGGGGAGCTATTAAGAATATAGGCTGCAAACATATGGATTTCTCCCATCTGCATCCGGACATACCCCACCGGATGCAGACTAATCCAAAAAGATAATAATTTAATAATTCTTTTCATTTTTTACTATTTCATATATAATGAAGGATAGGATGCCGGATGGCATACTGTCCTTTTATTTTTTTATACAAGGAGGTACTTTATGCATTCTGAATTTATGGAAGCCTTAGAAAACTCTCCTGTCATCGCCGCCGTGAAGGATGATGACGGATTAAAAAAATGTCTGAAGACCGACAGTTCCATTGTTTTTATTCTCTATGGCGATATCTGCAATATTCCTCAGATCGTAGAAACAGTCAAATCTGCCGGGAAGATTGCCATGGTGCATGTGGATCTGATCCACGGACTCAGCCCGAAAGAGATCGCCATTGATTTTATCCACCAATATACAAAAGCCGATGGTATTATTTCCACAAAGGCTCTGCTGATCAAACGTGCCAGCGAGCTTGATCTGTATACGATTCACCGTTTTTTTGTGATCGATTCCATGGCATACGAAAGTATTTTTAAGACCATGCGTACCGGAAAACCGGACTGCATCGAGATTCTTCCTGCACTTATGCCAAAGGTCATTCAAAAACTCTGCAAATCCTCTCCGATTCCGGTCATTGCCGGTGGTATGGTTTCAGAGAAAGAAGACATTATGGCACTTTTACAGGCAGGTGCCGTTTCCGTCTCATCGACCAATCAGGATACCTGGTTTATCTGATATGATCAGAGGGTTCAAAAGGCGACTCACAACTTAGTGGCTGGCAACTTGCACAAAACCGGGACTGCTTTTGTGAC
>DNUZ01000014.1:54383-81061 GCA_003507655.1 Lachnospiraceae bacterium
TGGACGGGGTGTTTAAGACGTACGCGTCACTCCATCACAGCCTGACGCAGGCAGACTTAGATTTTCTTATTTTCGTACAACGGAACAAAACAGACCCGGATTTGTGCAAGTTGCCAATCAAAAAAACTTGAAATCGTCTTTCGACACTCTGATCCTATAGCACAAAAAACCGTCATCGGTTCCATTCGGATTCCAATGACGGTTTTCTTTTTATCTTTTGAATACTTCCCTCTTATCTACTCGCATAGAATGATCTTATATATTCGCACCCTCTGCCGGAGCTGCCGGTGTATCCTGCGGTTTTTCTCCCTTAAATACCATACTTAACAGAATTGGTGTAATCAGGGTTGTAACAATAACTACCAATACGATTGGTGCAAACAAATCATCACTCAGCATACCTGCCTGATATCCCTTCTGTGCCACAATTAAGGCAACCTCACCACGGGAGATCATGCCGACACCAATCCGCAATGCTTCTTTATTCGTACACTTGCATATTTTAGCACCCAGACCGCATCCCACGACTTTTGACAAAATAGCAATGATTAACAGGATAATGGAAAACAGGATCATGCTGCCATTTAAACCATCTAAGTTGGTCTTCATTCCGATACTTGCAAAAAATACCGGTGAGAAGATTAAGTACGCAGGTATCTCAACTCTTCGATTGACATAAGTTTCGATTTTCATAGAGCAAAGCATCAGTCCTGCAAAATATGCACCTGTAATATCTGCGATTCCAAAGAACTTTTCGGATACATATGCCATTAAGAAACAGAATGCCAATGCAAGGATTGCAGTTCTTCTCAATTGATCCTGTGACTCTAAGAATGGTTTCAGTTTTGCCAGTACAAACCAGATGACTGCGATTACAACAAAGTAAAGTGCGATCTTACCAAATACTGCTGCCGGATTGACACTGGTATCTTCTAAACTGGTTACGATTGTCAATACGATGATACCAAGGATATCGTCAATGATCGCTGCTCCTAAAATCGTAGAACCGACCTTTCCTTTTAAATGTCCTAACTCTCGCAGCGTCTCGACCGTGATACTAACCGAGGTTGCCGTCAGCACCGTTCCGACAAATACTGCTTTCATACACTCATGAAAACTTGATACATCTACATGGAAGTATAATGCATATGCAATAAATCCTCCTGCTAACGGAACGATAACTCCACACATTGCAACAATAAAGGAAGCTACACCGTTTGCCTTTAATTCCGATAAATCGGTCTCAAGTCCTGCACAGAACATCAGTAAGATAACACCGATCTCTGCCATGTATGCCAAGAAATTTCCATCACTCTCCATCTGTACCAGATTCAATACGGATGGTCCTAAGATAACGCCCGCCACCAAAGCACCTACAACCTGTGGCATCTTAACTTTTTTAGAAAAAATACCCAGTACTTTTGTGGAAACTAAAATAATCGCCAGAAACAGCAAAAAATTAAATGATTCCATATTGCTATTCACTCCTTTTTATTTTCTTAATTACAGTCACGCAACTTCCCCGATATAAGCCTATCTCTTCATGCGTTGACTTTTCTGTTACATATAATACTCTCATTTGTTAAAAAAAGCCACCTAAATTTTATAAACATTTTTTAAGATTTTAATAGATTTTATTGTGAAAATTTACGAATTTTTACAATAAACACAGGGATTTTGCGGATTTTAAGGGTGGTGCTAAAAGAATGTTAAGATTTTAACAGATTTGATAAAATGTACAAATAAAATCCAAAGATAAACTCTGATAAATCCTGATAAACTGGGAAAAGTCCTTAGGGCTTGCGGTTCCTAAGGACTTTCCGAGGAGTTTAGTTATGAAAATGTTAATCTATATATAAGGTAATTGCTGCCTCATTCATTTGATGTTTTCATTATAGGAACTATTTATGACCAAACTGTGACGCAAAACTTAAAGGATTCTAAAATAAATCTAAACCTTTCTTTTATATTTTTTATACTTGGTTAAGATTTACAGTTCCCAGTGCAGGCTACTGCCCCTCTCCCCCTTAGAAACAACCAGCTTTTTCTCCATCTGCTCCTTTAATTCATTGACATGCGAGATGATCCCGATCTGTCTTCCACTGCCGGTCAGTTCTTCTAAGACATTTAATGCCTGCGTTCTTGAGATGTCATCCAAAGAGCCAAAGCCTTCGTCGATAAACATCATTTCAAGCTGTACCGCTCCTGCAGTTCTCTGCACAATATCCGAAAGTCCCAGTGCCATCGAAAGTGCCGCCATAAATGCCTCGCCACCGGATAAGGTACGGACATCCCTGATCGCATTTGTAACCAGGCTGTGTACTACCAGATCCAATCCCTCATTTTTTCCCTTGCCGCTCTCCTGACCTTCTTTTAACTGTAAGACAAAGCTTCCACGGCTCATTTTGATCAGTCTTCGGTTTGCTTCCTTTAAGATCTGTTTAAAATACTTCCTCTGTACATAGGTCTCAAAGTCCATCTTCATACTTCCACTCAACCGTCCGTTGGCTGTACGGTTCAGCGTATCTGCAACTGCTGCCCGCTCTTTGAACTGCTCCCGTTTTGCATCATACTTTTGCAGGTTCTGACGGATACGCTCATTGATCTCCTGTGTGGTATGAAGCTGCCGCAGTCTGTCCTCTGCGTTTTGAACCTCCTCCGACAGCTCTCTTTGCTGCTGTTTCTTCTCTGTAAGCTCCAGAGGCTTGCGGCCCTCGGTCTCCTGTAACAACTGTTCTTTCTGACCTTTGTAGACTGCTTCCTGCTCCTGCGTCTGCGATAACTCTTCCTGTGTCTTTTTTACGGAAGATTCTAACCGCTGCTTTAACTGCCTGTTCTTTTCTAAGATTGCCACGGCTTCTTCTTTTCCTGAATAGACCAGATTCTTAGAGGTAAGCTCTAACTCTTTTGCCGCCTCCGCTAAGAGTACCCGGATCTCCGTCTCCTCCTGCTGCCTTTTCGTATCGTAGGCACTCTTTGCTTCCATATATTGTCTTTCGCTCTGCTCCCGGTGTTCTTCTGCCTCTGTCCGTTTCTTCCTTGCCTTTTTCACTTCTTCTTCGGATGGTACATCCTCAGCCATTTTTGCCAGAGACGGATGATGTGTGGAGCCGCAGACCGGACATGGCATCCCTTCTTCTAAGTCCTTTGCTAAAATCCCTGCCTGCTCATGGAAAAATGCCTCATAGACACGCTCATACTCTGCTACGGCTTCTTTTGCCTTCGTAACCCAGATGTTCCACTCCTTTTGTGACGTTTCCATACGCTGCTTTAAGGTCCCAAGAACTCCCTGATCCTTTTCTAAATCCGCTAAACGTTTCTTTCCGCTTTTCTCTTTTTCCTTTGCCTGTTCTGCCTGTTCATAGAGCGGTAGGGAATGTTCAATGTCAGCGATCTCTTTTTGGATGCTCTCTCCTTTTTTTTCAAGTTCCTGCTTTGCAGCTTCATGTGCCTGTTTTGCAGTTTCTACTTTGTGTTGTAAATCTTTCAGTTGTTCCGTCACCATGTTTAAGTGTTCAAACTGACGGTTCACCTGCTCCTGCACGCTGATGTCTTTCGTCAGTTGTTCTACGGCTTTTGCTTTTTCATCTTTTATTTTCTGTACGTCCGTGGTTTCTTTTTTACAGGCTTCGATATTTTCCTGTAACAGGCTTTGTACCTCTTCACATGGAAATAAGTCATGTGCTAACAGTTCCTGCATCTTGAGCTTTCCGGCTTCATCCAACCGGACACCGGAGGCCTCCTGCCGCAGTGCCTGCTCCTGTTTTTCTAACTCATCCTTTAAGATAGAAGCCTGCTGGCGGAAGTAGTCCTGGATCTTCGCACAGTAACCGGTCTGAAAGATCTTAGAAAAGATTGCCTTTCGATCATCGGATTTTGTATACAACAGCTTTAGAAAATCGCCCTGTGCCAGCATAGCGGTCTGGGTGAACTGGTTGACATCCAGCCCCACTAAATTCACGATTTCGCGGTCTGTCCCCTGCTTTTTCTCCGGGAACACCTGTCCGTCCGACAGGATCAGCTCGACATTCTTTGGAATATTCCGCAGTGTGGTATTACCGTTTTTCAATTCCTTTTGTATCTTATGCTCCGGATTTCTTCTCACCTGATAGATCTTTCCGTGGCTTAAAAACGTCAGTTTCACATAGGTCTCTGTCTTTGCATCTGCAAACTGACTGCGCATCATACTGCCGCTTCGTTCCCCGCCGCTGGTCTCATCATAGAGCGCATAGGCAATCCCATCAAAAATCGTCGTCTTTCCTGCTCCGGTATCTCCGGTGATCAGAAAGAGTCCGCTTCCTGCTTTTGTAAAATCCACCTCTACCAATCCGGCATACGAGCCAAAGGCAGACATCTCTAACTTTAACGGTTTCATTCTGCTCCCCCTTCTATGATCTCATTCCAGGCATCCTGTGCCGCCTCCTGCTCCGCTTCATTCATGCTTCTGCCCTGCACTGTTTCAAAAAATGAGGCAAACGATTCAAACAGGCTTTCGGTCTCCTCTTCTTCCTCATAAAGATCTAAAATCCTGCGTGTTCTTTCATTATCAATACGGATCTCTAAAATATGGTCAAACACCAGCTCTAACTGTTCCTTTGGCATATACGGTTCTTCTTCATCCGTTAAGGTAATGCTGACAAAATCTTTCGCATGCTCTCTCTGCTCTAATACCTCCTGCAGTGTTCCCCGCAGCACGCAAAGTTCCCGCAGCGGCTTTAACTGCTTTTTTCGTACAACCGGCTCCTGTCCTTTTTCTCCTAATTCCACAATCTGAAAAGATTTCTCATGGGATGCTTCACTTACGGAATATTTGAGTGGTGTTCCTGAATAGTAACACTGTCCTTTTCCAATCCTCTGCGCCCTGTGGATATGACCAAGTGCCACATAGTCAAAATCCTCTAACAGTCTCGTGTCGATCTCATCAATCCCACCTGCCATGCGGATCTCGGAATCACAGGTGAGTGGCTCGCTGCCACCGGATAAATAGAACTGATGTGACAATAGAACGTTTCGTTTTGTTGTATCTATTTCTTCCTCTTCTAATAATTTTTTCACTGCTTCTTCATAGCTGTCTATTTTTTCTTCTTCGTATTTTTTTCGCAGATGCGACGGTTTGGTAAATGGCAGCAGATAAAAGCATACTTCCCCGGCAGGATCCGTCATCGTCACTTTTCGGATCTTTTCGTCTGCTTCCCGCGGTGGCAGACCGGCAATGAATACGCCCTCTTTTTCTAAGAGTTCCCGTGCAAATTCTAACCGCTCCCCACTGTCATGGTTTCCCGCAATGATAAGGATCAGTGCCTTTGGCAGTGTCTCCTTTAACTCTGTTAAAAACCAGTCAAACAGACTGACCGCCTCTGCAGACGGAATCGTTTTATCATAAATATCGCCACATAACAGAACGGCATCCGGCTGTTCCTCCTTTGCCGCTTCCAAAATCTGGTGAAAGACGTATTTTTGATCTTCTAAAAGTGAATAATAAAATAAATGTTTTCCAATATGCAGATCACTTAAATGAAAAAATTTCATAGCTCCTCCTTTTCTATCTGTACGAGTCCGCTTCGCTATGTTATACTAACATCATAAACAAAACATTTGTTCTTGTCCAGTGGATTTTTTATCCGACATTTTTATTTGACGGAACAGACCTATTTTATTAGGAAGAGATTCAGAACAAATTCAGAATGAGTTTTAGGACAAAATTTAGAACAAATTTTAGAAAGAGTTTTAGAAAGAAATCTGCAAAAAGGAGATTGGGAACTTGGAACCGGTTATTTTTCATATTGACGTAAATTCCGCTTTTTTAAGCTGGACTGCCATTGAACAACTGAAAAATGGAAGCACGGTCGATCTGCGCACGATCCCGGCCATTATCGGCGGAGACCGCGAGAGCCGTCACGGGATCGTACTGGCAAAGTCTACTTCTGCAAAAACGTTTGGTATCAAAACCGGCGAACCGGTCGCACATGCTCTTCGAAAATGCGAATCCCTGGTTATCGCACGTCCGGATCATGCGATGTACCGTCAGTATTCCAAGCAGCTTATGACGCTTCTGCGTACGTTTACACCGGACATTGAACAGCTTTCCATTGATGAATGTTTTTTGGACTTTACACCGATCGCCTATCAATATGAATCTCCGATTGCCGGAGCCACCCTTATTTCTAAGACTGTCAAAGAGCAACTCGGCTTTACCGTTAACATCGGGATCGCACCGAATAAGCTGCTCGCTAAGATGGCAAGTGATTTTGAAAAACCAGACCGCATCCACACGCTCTGGAAAGAAGATATCCCGAAAAAACTCTGGCCGCTTCCTATCGAGGACCTTTATATGGTAGGAAGATCCAGTTCTGCCAGACTTCGTTCTCTTGGGATCACAACGATCGGAGAACTCGCACATACCGACAAAGATTTTTTAATGCGGGAATTCAAAAGCCATGGGCTGCTCATGTGGGAATATGCCAACGGGATTGCTCCCGCAGAAGTCCACAGCACCGTTGAAAAATTAAAAGGTGTCGGCAATTCCACGACCCTGTCACAAGACGTTTCGAATGCCGACGATGCCAAAAAAGTGCTGCTTGCCTTAGCGGAACAGGTCTCTTCGAGGCTCCGAAAGTCCAATCAGCTTGCACAGTCCGTAACCGTGGAGATCAAATACAGCACGTTTCAACGTACCTCGCACCAGAAGGTACTGCTCTTTCCCACGAACTCGACCCAGCCGATCTATGAGCTTTCCTGTCGTCTTTTTGACGAGCTTTGGAACCACACCCCGATAAGATTACTCGGTATCCGCACCGGAAAACTCTTAGATGAGGATGCACCGGTCCAGATGACTCTGTTTGACTCCGGTTATTTAGAAGCAAAATCCGAAAAGCAGCAGAAATTAGATGCTGCCTTGGATCAGATCAAATCCCGCTATGGAGAAAATGCTGTCATACGCGGCAGTTTTTTCCCTGAAAAAGAAGAACCCTGACTATTGTATTTTCCCCGAAATTGGCTTAAAATGGAACTGTTTGAGTTAAAATCACAAAAAGAGGAGGATTGTATGTTAGGAATTATTGGAGCAATGGACGAAGAAGTTGCAAAGATCAAAGAGCATATGACAGATGTGGAAGTCCACAGCAAGGCTTCCATGGATTTTTATAAAGGATTTTTAAATGGAAAAGAAGCTGTTGTTGTACGTTCCGGTATCGGTAAAGTCAATGCCGGTATCTGTACACAGATCCTTGTCGATGATTACGAAGTCGATGCTGTCATCAACACTGGAATCGCCGGCTCTTTAAATAAGGATATCGATATCGGGGATATTGTGTTGTCCACAGATACGTTAGAGCATGATATGGATGCCGTTTCTTTCGGTTATCCGCTGGGTCAGATCCCAAGAATGGACACGCTTTCTTTTACGGCAGATGAGCATCTTCGAAAAGTTGCCAAAGAATCCTGTGACAAAGTTCTTTCCGGTGTAAAGGTATTTGAGGGTCGTGTGGTAAGCGGTGACCAGTTTGTTTCCAGCCATGAGAAAAAGGACTGGCTGGTAGAGACCTTCGGCGGTTACTGTACCGAAATGGAAGGTGCTGCGATCGCACATGCCGCTTATCTGAACAACATCCCGTTTTTGATCATCCGTGCCATTTCCGATAAAGCAGATGACAGTGCTTCGATGGACTATCCTGCATTTGAAAAAATGGCAATCGCGAACTCTGTAACTTTGATCTTAGAAATGGCAGGTAATTTATAATGGAAAAAATCGCAAGTTTTACTGTAGATCATTTAAGACTTCTTCCGGGTGTCTATGTGTCCAGAAAAGACCATGCCGGAAGCGAAGTGCTTACCACTTTTGATATCCGCATGACACGCCCGAATTTTGAACCGGTCATGAATACTGCGGAGATACACGCTATCGAGCATCTGGGTGCAACTTTTTTACGCAATCATAGGGATTTTGCCTCAAAAACCATTTATTTTGGACCGATGGGCTGCCGCACCGGATTCTATCTGATCCTTGCCGGCGATTACGAATCTGAGGACATCGTTACACTTTTAACAGAAATGTTTACGTTTATCCGTGATTACGAAGGTACGATCCCGGGAGCTGCCGCTAAGGACTGTGGCAATTATTTAGACTTAAATCTGCCTATGGCAAAATATGTTGCAAAAAAATACTTAGAGGAAGTGTTAGAGCATATTTCGGATGACAGACTCCACTATCCGGCATAGCCGATGCACTTTTTGGCAATTTCTGTCAAACTACAGTTGAGAAGAACATCCCGCCATAGTATAATGTAGCTTGATTGTTATATATTTATCAAAAATTTGGAGGAACTATGTTAGAATTAAAAAATATCAGTTATGAAGTCGATGACGACAATGACAATAAAGAGATTCTAAAAAATGTCAATCTGACGATTGATGAACATTTTGTGGCGATCACCGGTCCGAACGGTGGCGGTAAATCCACACTTGCCCGCATCATTGCCGGCATTCATACACCGACCAGCGGTCAGATCCTGTTTAACGGAGAAGACATTACAGATCTCAGCATTACTGAGCGTGCCAAACGCGGTATCAGCTTTGCTTTCCAGCAGCCGGTCCATTTCAAGGGACTGACGGTAAAAGATCTGGTAAATATTGCAGCAGGCAAACCGATGTCTGTCAGCGATATCTGTGATATTCTCTCTGAGGTTGGCCTTTGTGCCAGAGAATACATTGACCGTGAAGTGAACTCCAGCCTTTCCGGCGGTGAGTTAAAGCGAATCGAGATCGCTACTATTTTAGCAAGAGGAACCCAGCTTTCTATTTTTGACGAGCCGGAAGCAGGTATTGATCTTTGGAGCTTTAACAGCCTGATCAAGGTATTTGAAAAAATGAGAGATGAGATCAACGGCTCTATCCTGATCATCTCCCATCAGGAGCGTATTTTAAACATTGCAGATAAGATCATCGTCATTGCAAACGGCAGCGTGGATTCCATCGGTTCGAAAGAAGAGATCATGCCACGCCTGATGAACCAGCCAAGCACTTGCAAGACATTAACAGATAAAGCATAAAAAGGAGGTCTTAGCATGGATGCCATTCAGAAGAATTTATTAGAGCAGGTTGCGGGACTGCATGAGATCCCGGAGGGAGCTTATAATATCCGTTCGGACGGACAGCTTGCCGGACGCAACACTACTGCGAATATTGATATTATTTCCAAACAGGACAAGTCCGGTATCGATATTTATATCAAACCGGGAACTACAAATGAAAGTGTACACATTCCGGTTATTTTAAGCCAGAGCGGTTTACAGGAGTTAGTCTATAATGATTTCCACGTCGGAGAGAACTGCGATGTTACCATTATTGCAGGCTGCGGTATCCACAACTGTGGAACTGATACTTCAAAGCATGACGGTGTACACACCTTCTATGTTGGAAAAAATTCCAAAGTCCGCTACATCGAAAGACACTATGGAGAAGGCGATGGACGGGGTGAGAACATTATGAATCCTGAGACCGTTGTCCACTTAGAAGAGAACGCCTATATGGAAATGGAGACCACCCAGATCAAGGGAATCGATTCCACCAACCGTATCACCAGAGGCGACTTAAAAGACGGAGCGACTTTAGAGGTCCGCGAAAAGATCATGACACACGGAAAACAGTATGCAAAGACTGATTTCCATGTAGAACTCAACGGAAAGGATTCCAGCACCAATATCGTATCCCGTTCCGTTGCCAAGGGCGAATCCCATCAGGTCTTTTTAGCAAAGATCAGCGGTAATAATAAATGTGCCGGCCACAGCGAATGTGATGCCATTATTATGGAAAATGCCCATGTTGATGCCACGCCGGAGCTTTCCGCTAATAACATTGATGCCAGCCTGATCCACGAAGCTGCGATCGGTAAAATTGCAGGTGACCAGTTGATCAAACTGATGACACTTGGTCTGACCGAAGCAGAAGCCGAAGAACAGATCATCAACGGATTTTTAAAATAATATTTGAAAATAGAAAAATGCACGCGCAGATTTACGCGTGCATTTTTATTGCCTATTTCACAGGACTTCTACCTGCTTCTTATCTCTTCTGTGGCTCTCCACAATATTTACACTATGAGCCATATATTACCCAACCACGTCCGGTCCACTTCATACCACACGTTGTACACCATCCGTGTATTCCATCCTTAATCTTGTCGTAGTATACAGGGGTATGATTGTAGTGCCATGCACCACACTCTACACATTTACCCTTACTCCATTTGTGAGTATCCGTGTTTTTACATTTTTTGAATATATTTTTTTTATTTTTACATTTGTGGTATTTATCATTAACTTCTTTAAATGAACAGTATTTGTATCCACTTATCGTACAACTGGTATGTAAAGTCTCGAACTCAAAGTTCACTGTCTTTACTTCCTCTTGTTTTTCTTCTTCCTTTTCTTCTTTCTTTTCCTCTACAGGCGGATCTACGAATCTGATGATGATGATACTCGGCTCCTCATCTTTTATTTTTTCAATCTTCTGTGTTGGCTCATCCTCCTTGATCATTTTGATCTGTGTGGAATCATCCTGTGACTTCTTTTCATCTTCCTCTTCATCTTTTGCCATTTCTTTTGTTGCAAAGATGATCCGGATCGGTTCCATTGGTTCCTCGGACGCAGATTTATCTTCTGTTTTAGCGGTATCTTCTGTCTTGGACTTATCTTCTGCCTTGGACTCATTCTCTGCTTTGGATTTATCCTCTGTCTTTGAATCTTTCTCTGCTTTGGATTCGTCCTCTGCCTTTGAGTCTTTCTGTTCCTCCTCTATCTGCTGTAGGGAGAACTCCACTGTGTCCTCGCTTCCCTCTACTCTCTTTGCTACGAGCTGGTTCAAAACAGAATCATCTTTCTTTTTCGGAACATCTGTCTTTCCCACCTTATAATTCATATGATCGCTGGAAATGGCCAGTTTGCTTCCATTGTCTGTTTCACAGATGATAGAGTTGCCATTTTTCTTAATATTTTTTATGGATGCATTCACAATGTCTTCTGAAACGTATATTAAGACTTCTCCGTTTTCATACGGCTTCATACGGATTCCAAGCTGATTGATACCATCCGCTGCGTCCATCTGTATCGTACCTGCATTTTCATCTTTTCCAAACTGCAAAGTAAGATTATTCAGTTCTTTATGCTCTGACAGCATCGAAAATTCGCGTAACTGCTTTTCATCCTTTTCATTTACATATAACAGATTTCTTTTTCCATCATCTGACTCACCGGAAAAAATTTTCAGATTGTCCGGGATCGAAGAGATTTCTTTTCCATCCATATCCTCGAACTTGGTATTTTGTTCATCCCCTATCAGTGATACTAAATTTGCCAGTCTCTTTGTTTGTTTAGCACAGCGTTTACATATATCTACCACTTGTGCTGTCTTTTTATCATAGATTGCACCCGATAGATACTCATGTCCAAGTGCCGCTATGGTTTCCTGTTTTTGGATTACTTCATTACAATCAGAACAGTGTGTTCCTTCTGTCAGACCGCTCTGCTCACAGGTTGCCTTTACCGCCTTGTCGGTTACAATCGTATGACCTTTCGCCGGGATTACTTTCTGCTCTGTGATCACTTCCTTGCATACGGAACAATGTTTTCCTTCTGTCAGACCGCTCTGTGTACAGGTTGCCTCCACTGCCGGATCCGTTACGATCTTGTGACCTTTTGCCGGAATCTCTTTTTGCCGGGTAATAACTTTCTTACATACGGAGCAATGCTTTCCTTCTGTCAGACCACTTTCCGTACAAGTCGCTTCTACTGCCTTGTCTGTTACGATCTTGTGACCCAGTGGTGCTATCCTTACCCTTCTTTGCGTGACCGTATTGCAGACGGTGCAGAAAATTCTGTCTGTCCATCCGTATTCTGTACAGGTTGCCGGGGTCCCTTTTTTCTTTTGAAGCACATGGCGTTTTTTCCGTACTTTCTTCTGCTCCACAAGAACCTGATTGCAGACAGAACAGTGTTTTCCTTCTGTCAGGCCTTCCTTACTGCAGGTTGCCTCTACCGCCTTGTCCGTTACGGCATGGTGTTTTTTCGGTGCTAACTTTTTCTGCTTCCTGAGCACTTCATTGCATACAGAGCAATGTTTTCCTTCTGTCAGACCACTCTGTGTACAGGTCGGTGTCACTCCTTTGTCCGTTACGATCGTATGACCTTTTGCCGGTGTGGTCTCTGTTTTCACTTCGTTGCAATTCTGGCAGGTATACTGCACCTCGCCGGTAGTCACGCATCCTGCTTCCCTGATCTGTTTCTTATCTCCCCACTCATGACCCGTTGCCGGAATGACCTCTGTTGTATACTGTGTATTACAGTATAGACAGTAGATCAGCCACTCTCCGTCTTCCGTACAGGTTGCCATTTTCACCAATTCTTTCTTATCCTCATTCGGAACATGCTTGCCGTCTTTTGCCTCCTTACATCCTGTCTCATCCGCAAAAACCGTCCCCGGTATGGATGTCAGACACACGACTGTTGCGGTTGCAACACACAATATTCTTTTCCATATTTCTTTTTTCATCCTAGCCCTCCTATTCTTTTTCCTATGCTATGCCTTCTTTCCTTCTTTCGTAGTCATCACTGCTTCAAATCCCCGATGCGCCTGCACGATGGTATCTTCTATCAATTTTTGTGCGATAGATTGCAGATCCACCTCTAATACCGCATCGATCACTGCATCCTGCTTCTCCTTGGGCACCTGATAGAGTGTAAAACAGCACTGCAGATGCCGTCTGATCTTATCCTCTATCTTAAAGTACAGATGACAGTGCTTCGCCATAAATCCACGGGTGATTCCCCCGGAAGCAATATCCATTTCATAAAAATCCTTTTTTTCTGCTTCGGGAAGATAATCGGCAAAGATCACGCTCAGCCTTTCTGCTGTATTGTTATATATATATTCACAGGTTGTCGGCAGTGAGTACGCCATCACATATAATTCCCGTAACGGTTCCGACAACTCTGTAATATACATCTGCAACGCAGTCTCTATTCCATACAGCATCAGCGGATCTTTCTGCTCCCCTAAAAGCTGTTCTGCATTCTCAAACTGTCTATTGAACATCTGCTGTACCAATGTCAATAACAATGCCTCTTTATTCTCAAATGCAGCAAAAAACGATGATGGTGCCATTCCCGCTGCCCTTGCGATCGCCGCTGTCGTTGTCTTTTCATAGCCATTTTCTAAAAACAACCGGACGGCTGCTAAGAGCATTTTGTTTCTTCTCGCCACCCCTTTAGGCTGTAAACCTTTTGGCATTTTTCACGCTCCTTTGACTGTAGTTTAGTATCCATTATTGACTATAATCAATTTTAACATGCAAATATCAAAAATGCAATGACATTTCGGTATTTTCTCCCAAAGTCACAAAAGCAGTCCCGGCTTTGCGCATGTTGCCAGCCACTATGTTGTGAGCTGTCTTTTAACACCCTGACCTTGTCGCGAAAAAAAGTCAGGTACAGATTCCCTAGAAACGGACTGTACCTGACTTTTTTGATTTCTCTATATATTTTGTACAAAAATTTTATATTATCTTACATCTGGTGTCTTACCACTGCATATTCATCATCCAGACGATAATACGGACAGTTGTCAAAACTTCCGGTCAGAAACTTTACCATATCATCCTCATCTAAATTCATATCACAGCAGTAGCACTCCATCTCATCGTCATAGACATAATTGACGCAGCTTTCACAATTACTTGCCATTGTATCTTCCCCTCCAATCCTTCGGACTATCCGGTTACCATTCTGCTCTCTTTCATTAACGATGTTTCCATACACGCGGTGCAAATAAGATCAACAGTGGGAAAATCTCCAGTCTTCCGATCAGCATATCAAAGATCATAACCAGCTTTGACAACACGGAAAATCCTCCATAACCGCCCATCGGTCCTACTACTTCCAGTCCCGGCCCGATATTATTTAATGTTGCTGCGATCGCGGTAAAATTCGTAACCATATCATGCTTATCCAGACTAAGCAGGAAAAGGGATGCCGCAAAAATAAACATGTATACGATCAGATACATATGTGTGGTGCGGATCGTTTCATCAGATACCGCCTTATCATCCATTTTTACAACCTTGACGCTTCGCGGATGGATCAGATGGCTGACTTCCCGGATCGAGGATTTGATATAAATGATAAGACGGCTGACCTTAATTCCGCCTCCGGTACTGCCCGCGCAGGCACCTACAAACATCAGCATGACTAAAATATTCTTTGAAAATGTCGGCCACAGATTGAAATCCGCAGTCGCATATCCGGTAGTTGTCATAACCGATGCCACTTGAAATGTTGCCAGATTCAGGTTATGCAACAGTTCACTTGCATTATGTGTTAAATCCAAAGTAATCAAAATAGATGCAATTCCAAAAATGGCAAAATACCAACGGACTTCTTCTATTTTAAAAGCATCACTGCTCTTTTTCATCAAAATCAGATAGAAGAAACTGAAATTGACACCAAACAGCACCATGAATATCGTAATGATCACCTGCTGCAGTGCCGTATAGCTTGCCGCACTGTCTACAACCAGACCAAAGCCTCCGGTTCCTGCCGTTCCAAGAGACATACACACGGCATCAAATGTCGGCAGCCCACTGATCAGCAAAGCAATGATCTCTAACATAGTCATTGTCAGGTAGATGAGATACAGTATTCCTGCTGTTTTTCGCATACGCGGCACCAGTTTGGATACGATCGGTCCCGGACTTTCTGCTCGCAGGATATGCATATTCTCTCCATCTGCTAACGGCAGGATCGCCATCATAAACACCAGTACACCCATACCGCCAATCCAATGGCTGAAACTTCGCCAGAAGAGTGCCGTATGAGAAAATGCTTCTACATTTTCCGCAATGCTTGCTCCGGTGGTTGTAAATCCGGATACGATCTCAAACAAGGCATCTACGAAATTTGGAATCTCACCACTGAGCCAGAGTGGGATTGCTCCGACCACACTGAGAACGATCCAGCTCAATGCCACACTGACAAATCCTTCTTTTGCAAAAAAACCGCCTTTTTCCGGCTTTTTCCATGTCATGATCCTTCCAAGGACAAAGCCTGCAATTGCTGTATACAAAAAATATTTTCCGGTTTCTTCGCTATAGATCAGGCTGACAAACCACGGTAACAGCATGAATGCTGACACAAATACCAAGACACAGCCCAAAATATATATCACAGTTTTTTTATTCATTTTCCTAACCTTCTAATATATCATCAATATCGTCCAGACCCAGATTTGTCGTTACGATGATGACACTGTCTCCACTCTGCAGCATATCATTTCCGCTTGGTGTGATCAGTTTCCCCTTTCTCTGTATTGAGCAGATCAGCAGATTTT
The DNA here is from genome assembly GCA_003507655.1 of Lachnospiraceae bacterium. Classification (GTDB taxonomy): domain Bacteria; phylum Bacillota; class Clostridia; order Lachnospirales; family Lachnospiraceae; genus Maccoyibacter; species Maccoyibacter intestinihominis. The sequence continues at coordinate 69,759 of DNUZ01000014.1, forward strand.
TCTTAATCTTCAATTCACAGATTGGTTTGTTAGTGACTTTTGCTGTCTTGCTGACAATGAACTCTAATGCTTCTACCCGTCCATCGATCATACGATAAAGTGTCTGTACATTACTTCCCATGGTGTTTTGCATTGCACGCACATAACGGATAATGGACACACCGGTAATGACCTTTGGCACGATCAGGCTGTCAATCCCCAGATCATCGACGACTTCGGGGAATTCAATCTTATCTATCTTTGTCATGGTCTTTGCATGTGACACTTTTTTCGCATAAAGAGAAAGCATGATATTTTCCTCATCGATATCGGTCATTGCCGCAAATGCATCTGTCTCACGGATTTCTTCTTCTAATAAAAGCTCTTTATCAATTGCTTCCCCCTGAATGATCATAGCATGTGGCAATGCTTCACTCAGTTCTTCACAACGCTTTTTATTTTCTTCAATGATCTTTACTTCCACTCCGGTATCCTGAAGGATTTTTGCAAGATAGAAAGAAATCATTCCTCCTCCTGCTACCATGACGGATTTGATTGGGTTCGCCGGTACACCGATCTTTTTAAAAAACGGAGTTGCCTCGCGGATCGGAAGGCTGACGGAAATTGCATCACCAGCCATCAGTACAAAATTACCATCCGGAATCCGGATCTCTTTTCCACGTTTTACAATACAAACCAGGATCTGTCTGCTGATCTTAACGGCAAATTCTGCAACACTCATTCCGTTTAATACGGATTTTTCCGGAATGACTACACGAAGCAGGGTCATTCCACCACGGAATTTCTCTACTGCAAGGGCAGACGGATACTGTATCAGACGTGCCATCTCGTTTGCAGCCTCCCATTCCGGGTTAATGGACATAGACAGTCCAAGTTCTTCTCTTATATATCCAATTTCATCGTAATATTCCGGATTTCTCACTCTTGCGATCGTCTGGCAGTTACCTGCCTTTTTCGCGATCAGGCAGCTTAACAAATTGACTTCATCCTGGTTTGCAACGGAGATCAGAAGGTCTGCTTTTTCAATGCCTGCTTCTTTTTGGGTCCGGTAACTGGTACCATTTCCCAATACGCAATAGATGTCCATTTCCGAAGAAAGGTCTTTTATTTTTTCCTCATCCGAGTCAATGACCGTAATCTCGTGTCCCTCGGCATTCAAATGCTGGGCAAGCGTATATCCTACTTTTCCGCTTCCCACAATAATGATATTCACTCTCTTATCCTCCAACGATCCAAAACTCATTCCCGCTCGGAATATTATACTCCAAAGACTTTCTTTTGTCGATGTATATCGCGCTAAGAGATAGTATAATTTTCGCTATATGTCAAATAATATTCCCCTTTTTCCTGCATTTATAGATGTAAGATTCTGAAAAATCCATCAAAATATTATTATGTTCAGAAATCCGTTCTTTCTCTCAAAAGTAACCATAAAAACATTTCATATTTTAAAATCTCCCCATATCGAGGACTTTTTGCTATAATAGAATAAGCAGTTCCGATTTCATCTGGAACGGCAAAAGAAAAAAGACAGAATATTTCAAAGAAAGAAGGATCCTTTATGAGAAAAAAATTATTTGCCATACTACTCGTTGGCATTTTCGTACTGTCACTCTACGCCTGTGGAAGCAACAGTAAAACAGACCTGAGCGGCACCTGGAAAACAAAAGAAGAGGACGGAAGCTGGATGGAAGCTGAGATCAAAGATGATGTCATCACGATCAACTGGATCTCTGACGAAGGCGAATCCACCTCGGTATTCTGGGTTGGTTCCTACGATGCTCCAAAAGATTCCGGTAACGAATACTCCTGGGAATCCAAGCGTGACAAAGACAAGACGGATAAAGAACCGCTGGCTTCCTCAGATGATACTAAGAAGTTCACTTATAAAGATGGAAAACTCACTTATCAGATGACAGGTTTCGGGGTTACTACGACAATGTCTATGACGAGGGAGAAATAGGATACAGAATAAAGAAAACCCCTTGCAAAAACCACATTTGCAAGGGGTTAACCATAAATAAAAAGAGCGCGAGACGGGACTCGAACCCGCGGCCCCGACCTTGGCAAGGTCGTGCTCCACCAACTGAGCCACTCGCGCATACAAAATTACTTGCTGTTCTGTCAACAGCTAAGCGGGTGATGGGAATCGAACCCACGTATCCAGCTTGGAAGGCTGGTGTTCTACCATTGAACTACACCCGCACAATGCCCAGTTCCGGAATCGAACCAGAGACACGAGGATTTTCAGTCCTCTGCTCTACCAACTGAGCTAACTGGGCATTTCGCTTTCTTACGTCAGCAAATAGAATTTTACATGAAAGATACATAATTGTCAAGATATTTTCTACAATTTTTTATTTTTTTACTTCTACCAATGATTGCAACAGGCGTATGCCCGCTCCGGGTTCACACGCCTGTTACTGCTAAATGTTCTATGAATGTTTTATTTTCGCAGTGCTCCTAAAGCATCCCATCCTTGATCACATCGTGGTCCCTTAAGATTTTTTCTACGACCGTTCCTTTTACGACGCGAAGCAATGGTTTCTTTAACACATTGAGTGGTCCCGGCAGGGAAATCTCTAATGGGGATTTTCCATCCATCAGTTTTACACTGCTGTCTAAAAGTTCGCGGATGTCATAGACACTGCCCCATACCTCCGGCACACCACGGTCTACACCGAGAAGTCCATAGACTGCTTCCATTGCGGTTCTGACCGAATACTCTGTTGTAAATACCGTATCACGCGGTGTTTCGGTAAACTGTCCTAAGAATGCGAAGTTGACGCATCCATCCGGGATAACATCCGGGCGGTCACCCTTAGTTCTTGGCATAAAGAATGCTGTAATGTAAGGCATCATCGTTGGTACGGAAACGGCACTGTTCTCTGCTAAATCCTCAATCTGATCTACCGGAACGCCGATATGGTACAGCCATTCTTCCGTAATCTCTTTACCGGTACAGTCTTTCATCGGTTTCTTGATGTAGTCTCCCGGAACATCCGTAAAGAGTCCATATACCCAGACACATACTTTGTCTTTGTCCTGATCTTTGAACTGTCCCTGACGATTGATCGTCCAGCTTAACAGCCAGCTGGAATCCTGACAGCTTACAATACCGCCGGTGACTACTTTTCCGCTTCTCGGATCACGTTTGCAGATGTTCGTAATATAAGGGATGATCTTATCATCCAATGTGGTGATCGTTGCAGACTCCCAGTTTGTCTTTGCGACATCTGAGCAAAATTTTTCCGGATGACCGAATGCCGGATCCTGTTTTGCGATGTTTTTCCAGAGGTTCCAGCAGCCGCTTGTTCTGACTTCTGCATCTCCGTTCGGTGCATGGTTCTGATCACCGTAGATCGTACCCTCTGTACAGCTTCCGTTGGTTACAAAGACTAAATCGTTTTCTGTCAGCATAATGCCGTTTTCTACGCCTTTGACTTTACACTCAATCGTTTTTGCAATTTTCTTATTGCCTTCAAATTCAAAAATAACATTGGTTACTTCCGTATTGAACTGGAAGTCTACGCCCGCATCCTCAAGATATTTCTGCATCGGAAGGATCAGGGAATCATATTGGTTGTACTTTGTAAATTTTAATGCACTGAAATCCGGAAGTCCTGCAATATGATGGATAAATCTCTGGAAGTAGAGCTTCATCTCTAAGGCACTGTGCCAGTTTTCAAACGCAAACATGGTTCTCCAATAGAGCCAGAACGTGGAGTTAAATACTTCTTCGTCAAATACATCTTCGATCGTTTTATCATACAGATCTTCATCCTTGGTCATGAACAGCTTCATGATCTCCATGCAGCCCTTCTGGCTTAAGTTAAATTTACCGTCTGTGTGCGCATCTTCGCCACGGTTTACGGTTGCACGGCACAGGGAGTAATTCGGGTCTTCTTTATTCAACCAGTAATATTCATCTAACACGGATATGCCCGGTGTCTCAATGGAAGGAATACTGCGGAACAAATCCCACAGACATTCAAAATGATTTTCCATCTCACGTCCGCCACGCATCACATAACCTCTGGTCGGGTCAAAAATACCATCACAGGCACCGCCTGCAATATCCATTGCTTCTAAAATATGGATATGGGAACCCGGCATCTGTCCGTCTCTTACCAAGAAACATGCCGTTGCCAATGCTGCCAATCCGCTTCCTACGATGTAGGCATTCTTCTCATCGACACCTTCCGGCTTTTTCGGACGGGCAAATGCCTCGTAGTTACCATTGGTATAATAAATTCCCTTGCTGTTCTTTTCATGTTTTCCAAGTTCTGTATTACGATACTCTTCTTTTCTGGAATTACTTTTATTTTTATTTGTCGTTTTAGTCTCCGGCTTCTTATGATTTTTTGCTGCTACGGCTGCAACACCTGCACCTGCCGCAAGTGCTGCCACACCAATTCCAATACCTGTTTTTTTACTCATAAAAAATTCCACCTTTCTTCTGTCGGCTTCTGATTTTTCTTTTCAACTTCATCCTATTCCTCTCCGCCTTTTTTTCCAACTTACAAAAAAGGCAGAATGATAAATTTTTTATCATTCTACCCTTTTTGATAAGATTCATCCTTTTTTATTCTGCTCAAAATTCTGAATTGAATTCGTGATATTGCCATGTAACATCACACTCATTCTTTCCACAATCTCATGATAGTCTTCTTTCATCCCCTGCTTGATCCAGTCCAGCATCAGACCGACAAAGCCGTATTTGTGAAAATCTGCAATAAAACTTTTATTTTCCTCCGATAAACCTGTTCCCTTGCTCTTTTCCTCTACTACGCCGATGATCAGTTCATAAGTCAGCTTGTACAGATAATTCTCTATTTTTTCTTTGCTGACAGAATGGTATACATTGGTAATAAACGGTTTATTTTTCAATACCACTTCAAAAATCTGCTCTAAGCCTTCCTGCCAGGTATCATAGGTGCGCTTGTCCTGTAAAGCACGTTTTCCATCCTCTACACACGCCCACTCCGCCAGATCGTAGATGTCCTGAAAATGATAATAAAAAGTCATCCGGCTGATCCCGCAATCCGTTGTCAGGTCATTGATCGTAATTTTGTCCAAAGGTTTGCTTAACAGCAATTTTTTCAGTGATTCCTCTAATGCCCGCTTGGTTGTACTTGACATAGCTCCTATCCCTTCCCATGGCGTAACTTACCGCTTAGTACTATTCCTCTTCTTCCTCTTCCGGCAAATCCCAACCCGGGTTCTCTTTGTCTGCGATCTGGGCGATCACGTCTGCTAACTCCACATCACTTCTCAACGTCTGTACTGCGGACAGATTGACCGGTATAACACCACTCATGTCATAATGCATCTGCTGGGAATCGGCACTTCCAAGATAGGTTGCTAATGCGATCGTCATTTCAAAATTCTCACAGTCCGGATTGACTCCGATACATTTTGCTTCTGTCACACACTTCATCTGCTTTGTCATTCCATCTATAGTAAAAACAGGAAGTGCTGCCACTCCGAGATTTTCTCCTAAGGCTTCTTTCAGCTTGTCATAAGCTGACGCATCCTGTACTGCTGCCTGTACGGTTCCGTCTTTCAGTCCTGTGATCCCCGCATTTCCATCGGTATCGTTTAATACCTGCGGATTGGAACGGAATGTTGCAAGCCATGCATCTACTGTTTCCTTTGCTAACGGCTCGGATTCCTTCTGTTCGCCATTTTCTGACTGTGTGTTATCCTGTGTGGATTCTTCCGGCTGCACTGCATCCGTTTGTGTGTTGTCCTGTGCTGCGTCATCTGTCTGAGTATTATCTTTTGTGCCGTCTTCTGTACCGTCTGTTCCGTTTTCATCCTGCTCCGGCACCTCTACGACATCCTGTGCCTGATAAAACGCGTTTCGATAGTTCTCATCGTCTAATGGATATGCCAGCACTCCTTTTGCAAGAATCGTATCTAAATTCTGCACATCCTCTTGGGATAATGTTCTCTTATCATAATATAAAACATATGGGTTTGCCTCTACCGGGATTCCATATACTTTCTGCGCATATTTCGACAGATCACCAATGCTCGTTGCATTCGAAGAAAGTACATAGTCTTCGGTCTCTCCCCAAAGTCTTGTCAAAAGACGGCTCTCGACAAGTTCTGCGGTCTGTGCACTGTTAAAAATAAAAATGTCCGGTGCCTTCTCGCGGTTTTCTTCCATCTTCTTTGCCGCTTTTTCTTCTGTATAGGCTGCATACTTAAATTCTAATTCTGCATCCTGATGTTTTGCCGCAAACATATCACATCTGGTCTTTAACCAGCTTCCCTTTTCATCTGACAGATCTGCTTTGCTTCCCCAAATCGTAAACTGATATACCGGTTTTGCTTCTTCGGTCTCTGTCTCTTCTCCGTTTTTATTTTTGGATGATTCTTTATTCCCTGATTTCCCACAGGCAGCCACTGCTACCGTCATCATAACGAGGACAAGGAACATTGCGAATAATCTTTTTTTCATGATCGATACCTCATTCTATGATTTCTTTTTTACCGAACTATCATACACCTTTTTCGCCTTTTTTGCTACTCCTATTTCCCTATCTTAAGAAAAAGACAAAAATTTCGCGCTTTTCTTTCCATTTGCATCATTTTAGTGCTATAATGAAATAAAGTATACTGTTACAGCACATTTGTTTTATTTTTTTCAAAGGAGGAGGACAATGACTACCATCAAAGACATTGCAGACCGCCTTGGCATCTCACTCAGCACGGTCTCCAAGGGTTTAAATGGTGCGAACGATATCAGCGAGGAGCTTCGCCAGCTTGTCTTAGATACAGCGGTTGAAATGGGTTATCAGACAAAGAAAATGAAAAAGGAGGAGTTCAAAAAACTCTGCCTTTTTATTAAAAATATGGATTACGAATCTCCGGAGGATTTCGGCTATGACATCATTCTGGGTTTTAAACAATCCGCTTTCCGGGACAATTGGAACGTCGATGTGATTCCGGTTACCCCTGATTTTCAGCTTTCTGAGAAATATGACACCTATATGCTTAAAAACGGATACAGCGGTGCATTTTTTGTCGGCTTTTCACTCCACGACACCTGGCTAGACCAGTTGCGGGATACGAAGATTCCTGCCGTCTTATTCGATAATTATATTCCGAACAATCCTCATGTTTCCTATATCGGAACGGATAATGATGAGGGTATTGATGCTGCGATCGAGCATCTCTATCAGCTTGGTCACAGAAAGATCGCCTTTTTGAACGGCCCGTCTTATTCAATGATCTCTAAGAGCCGTCATCAGGCGTTTATCGACAGTATGGAAAAACATGATCTGATTGTACATCCTGAACTGGCTGTCTATGGTGATTTCTCTTCGGAAACTGCCAGCGAGCATGTTCCGAATTTCTTAGCCAGTGGTGTCAGTGCGATCCTTTGCAGCAGCGATGTCATTGCAAGCGGAGTCTTCTCGGAATGCCAGCGCCGCGGATGCCGCATCCCAACCGATGTCAGCGTTATCGGTTTTGACGATCTGCCGATCTCTTCTACCTTACATCCGCTTCTGACTACGATCCGTCAGGACAGACTGGAGTTAGGAAGAACCGGTTATTTTTCTTTAAATTCCATGCTGCACGGTGTAGCACTCAGCAGGACACTTCTGCATCCTGAATTAGTAGTGCGTGCTTCTACGGCAAAACGGACAAAATAAAACACTTCACAAAGCACAATAAAGGCGGCCTGAGCAAATTCTCAAGCCGCCTTTTTTCTCTTATTTTTTCATATCAGCTTCCTGCTGCAATTCCTATTTCTTTGTTGTTACTTTCACACTCTTACTCCAGTCGGAATAATATTTCTGTTTTCCAACTGTTTTATAGGTACGGATTCTTACATAGTATTTCTTCTTTGCTTTTAACTTGGAAATCGTCTTCTTTGTCGTACTGTTCTTGTTCACAGTCACGGTCTTATTTCCACTCTTGAACTTGCTGTCTGTGGAATACTGGATCTGATAACCTTTTGTCTGTGTGGACTGTTTTTTCCATTTTGCTTCAAATCCTTTTTTCTTAGCACTCACTTTAGAAAGTTTTGTGCTCTTCGGATTGATCGTATAGCTTAAGGTCTTACTTCCTGAATACTTGCTTCCCTTGAAAGTAATCTTCACTTCATAGGTTCCGACATTTTTTCTGCCGCTTGGCAATTTTACCTTATAATCCGTGTTTACCTTCAGCTCTTTTCCTTTGCTGTCCTTAACGGTCACGGACGGTGTCTGCTTCTTGCCATTATAGGTATATTTTGTCTTTGATAATTTTATCTTTGATACCTTGGCAATCTTCACCGTTTTGGTCGTTGTCCCACACCGTGTACATGTGGTTGTAATCTTTCCATCCTTGCTTGCAGTTGCTTTCTGTGTCTTTGTTGTGGTGCTGTGGCCTTTTGCTGCAATGCTCTTTCCTGTGGAAAGTTTTTTATTACAGGTCTTACAGTAAGTATCTCCCGTATAGCCTGCTGTTGTACAGGTTGCCGCTTTTTGGTTCCGCACTTCCGTACCGGTATGTTTACATCTCTGTTCCGGGTTGGATGGATCTGACGGATCCGTACTTCCACCGGAAGCGGATTTGGATGCCTCTGTCGTATTACCATAAGCTCCCATATTTGCCCTGTTTCCATTTGGAGACGGCTCATTCGCATAAGCCGCTGATGCTTCTCCTGCATCAATGCATGGACTTGTCACGGTATCTTTTACCCATGTCGTACCATTCCATCTTCCTGCTGCGGATTTCAGATGGAAATCTCCACTTGCTGCATCTGCAAAACATGGATCTTTTGTGATACAGCCTGTGCCATAATCACTTAAGCTGTCATCTTTTGCTGTTCCATACAGGCAGGAGTATGTGATATTTTTTCCTTTATCTTCCTGCGCATTCGTTCCCTGCAACTCCAGAGTGGTTGTATTCCCCGCGATAATACTGTTTTTAATAACCGGTAATACATGACATCCGTATAAGATACCTGTATTACATCCTACAATCGTCAGATGATCCAACTGCATCTGCTTTCCTGCATTTTCTATAGCACTCTCACTCTCATCAAGACTTGAGACATATGCCGTAATACCCACTCCCTTTGTAAAGTTATAAATCCGGCAGTTTGACACTTCTACTAATGTCGCTACATCCGGATAATAATTTGTCCAGAGATAAATACCACAATCGCTGCTTTCTCCGTCTGTCCCTCTTCCTGCAATAGACACATTCTGAAGCTCTATCCGGCTCGCTATGGATCCATCCGATGATCCACCCCTGATATTGATATTAAGTCCCTTTTCAACGTCTTTCATCTGGCAATCTTTCATATACAGAGTTGCCGGTAGTTCCTTTATCGGCTTACTATTTATTTCAACTAATTTCGGACTGATGGTAATCTTTTTTTCAAATGTACAATTTTCAAAGATAGTTTCCGCACTTGCATCTTCATAGTTTCCATCTGTCCATGCTCCATTCAGATAGATATAATTTGCATAATAGCCATTCTCTCCAATAAAATGGATCGGCAGTGCTTTCGTTCCCTTTGCAATGAGTTTTCCTGTAGACTCTACCGTCAGATCTTTCATATAACAGGTTACGCCCGGTGCAATGGTCACTGTTCGTGCATTATCAACAGTCGGACCCTGCAAACGGTATGCCAGTCCTTCAATTTTTCCAAGATAACCGGTCTGTCCGGTAATCGTTTCCGGCTGCTCCGGTGTTGATCTTACTACTTCCGCATATTTTCCTATGTCTGCACCGTAGTTACAAGTATTTGCCGCATAGGCCTTTGTTTGATCCGCATTAACATTTGCACCAATTCTGATCTTCAATGGTGCATACTGGTTTGCATTTTCTCCGGTTGCATCCGTATTCCCAATAAAGTGATTACCTTCCACTTCATAAGTTGCACATCCGCCTCTTAACCAACATGCCGGTCCTTTTAACTCATTGCCAGTTGTATTATGAAATGTATTATTTCTGACAACCGCGTTCGCAGACCATTCAATATAACTCATTCCCTCAGAAATCGTATTATTGTAATATCCGTCTGACTCAAAATTGTTGCCTTCAACCAGGCAGGATAAATTCTCCGGATAGACATACTCCGTTCCTGTAGATTCTAAAGCTCGCCCCATTCCACGAAATGTTGAATTGGTTACCTTAACCTCCACTTTCCTGTCCATGGCATGGAAATAGATTGCCGAACTTCCATCCACTAATGAAGTCCCTGCTGCCGTTTTTGCCGCAACCACCTCACTGCTGTCAAAGGTACACTGATTTACTGTAAGATTAAAATTCCTGTCCGTCTCATCAGATGTACTGTCTACGGATAACATTCCTTCCACATCACTTGCTAAATATTCTCCACCGTTGATAAACTGACAATATTCAAAGGTTGCACCTTCACAGGTCCGCTCTGTATCTTCCTCTATCTGTGTATCAAATATAATCCCTGCCCAATTCTCATCATTTGTATCATTTTTAAAAATGATCGGTTCTTCTGCCGTTCCCTTTGCAGTAAGAGAACCATACAGAATCCTAAGACCTGATGCAGATTTTACATCTGTTTGGTCAATCTTACCATGAGAAGTATTCCCCTGTCCGAAACAGATCGTCGTTCCCGGATCGATCGTTAAATCTCCGATAATTACAGGGTTGATCAGGGTAGAATCCGTTATAATATAATAGATATTATCCTTTGTCCAGTGCTGTGAACCCTCAATCCTTCCATAAACCAGTACTGTATTTTTTTCATCCGCAGACTCTGCTTTAACCTCTGTAGTCTCTACTTCCGGTGCTTCTGCTCCCGTTGCTTTAACCTCCGTAGTCTCTGCTTTCGGTTCATCTGTCTCTGCTGTCTTTTCCTGTGCTTCCTGCGGTGTGTCCGCATATGCCAGAACCGGGCACATGGTGAATACCAGTGCAAACGCCAGACCTGCTGAAAGTATCTTTTTCATAAAGCCTTTCATATGCTCCCTCCTTTTCTTTGTTTCATATGATTATTCATAATATAGCTTTTGCCCTTCTATTTGTGCGTATTATAATATGAAGCTGTTAGACTTGCGAGAGAATTTCCGTTTTAGTCATTGACTATTTTGGTAATTCAGGGAATTGCTATACAAGAAAAAGAATGCACAAAAAAAGCATGCATAAAATGCATACTTTCTTATTGCTTTCAATTATCATGCCGGCGATCGGAATCGAACCGATACTGTGTTTCCACAACAGGATTTTAAGTCCTGCGCGTCTGCCAGTTCCGCCACGCCGGCAAAATGGATGGAGGTGGATTCGAACCACCGAAGCAATTTGCAGCAGATTTA
>DNUZ01000014.1:81243-82952 GCA_003507655.1 Lachnospiraceae bacterium
CAGCAGATTTACAGTCTGTCCCCTTTGGCCACTCGGGAATCCATCCATTTCATTGTCATTTCAAAATCTGCCCTGACAATGAGATATTATATCATATGAATTTTTCCGATGCAAGATATAATTTTTATTTTTTCAAATTTTTTTGTCCTTTACTCCGGAAGTACTTCACCGGATGTCTCTTTCAGACGCAGTACCACCGCCGAAAATTCCGTCAGGGTGATGTTCAGTTTTCCGCCCTTTACCTCATAGGTCACCGGATTGGTAGAAAATCCCCCCTCATGGGAATACATGATCTGCTCTAACTCGCATTCTTTTGGCAGTCCCACCGGCCATACGACCATCTCTACGGTACGGCTGACCGCATCGTTGTTAAGTACCACTAAAAAATGTTCCCTGCGATTATAACGCGCATAACATAAGAAGTTGTACTCACCCCAGACGAACTGTATCGAACCGGTCTTAAATGCTTCATGCTCTTTGTGAATCCTGATCATCTCCCGATGGAAATTCAAAAGATCCATATCCTCACTTCCCCACGGATAAGTCCTGCGGTTATCCGGGTCTGTAAATCCTACCTGTCCTGCTTCATCTCCATAGTAAAGAGTCGGCGCTCCGGGCCATGTCATCTGAAAGACTACGGCTTCTTTCATCACGCCTTTGTTGATGCCTCTGCCTGCCGCATCTGTTCCTAATTGTTCCGCTCTTCCTACTTTTTTATTAGTACGCGTTAAAAAGCGGGAATGGTCATGGTTAGACAGCTCATTCATGGCACACTGCAAAGAAGATGTCATAAAGCGTGTCATATGATGACGCATTGCTCCCTCAAAATCTCCCGGATTTCCAAAGCACTCACCACGATATTCATCACTGTGTTTTTCCATTCCGGTCAAAAACCAGGTGATCGGCTCCATGAACGCATCGTAGTTCATGATCGTGTCCCACTCATCTCCTAAAAGCCACGATTTCGGATCACCATAGTGCTCTGCTAAGATCACCGCATTCGGATTTGCCTCTTTGACCGCTTTTCTGAATTCTTTCCAGAAACGATGGTTGACCTCCGGACTGTGTCCTAAGTCCGCTGCCACGTCCAGTCTCCAGCCGTCTACATTATATGGAGGAGATACCCATTTTCTTCCGATATCCAGCACATAGTTCCATAATTCCTGTGAACCCTCATAATTCAGCTTCGGAAGTGTCTCAAAGCCCCACCATCCCTCATAGCTTCCGTTATCCGGCCATGCTTCCTGATTCTGGAATGCAAAAAAATCACGATACGGACTTTCCCCGCTGACGTAAGCTCCCGGTGCGTATCCGCCCTGTTGCTCGTATAATTTCTCACGGTCTAACCATTTGTGGAAGGAACCGCAGTGATTAAAGACTCCGTCTAAAATAATCTTCATGCCATGTGCATGCACTTCTTCTACAAATTTTGCAAAATATGCATTGCTCGCCTCTAAGTTACGCTTATCGGTCACTCGCGTAATATAACGTGCCGCCTGTGTATTGTCTTTGCAGCCTTCCGGTAAAACTGCTCCTTCATCGACCACAATGTTACTCACATGCGGGTCGATATAATCATAGTCCTGACAGTCGTATTTATGATTAGACGGTGATACAAATAACGGATTAAAATAGAGTACTTCGATTCCAAGCTCCTGCAAATAGTCGAGCTTTTGTCTGACTCCCTCTAAATCTCCGCCATAAAATTC
>DNUZ01000014.1:83118-83318 GCA_003507655.1 Lachnospiraceae bacterium
TCTAAATCTCCGCCATAAAATTCACGGACGCTGATCCCCTGCGGACAGTGTGCCCAGTTCTCTACATGCTTTGTAGGACCATCCACATAGTAATACTCGCCGTCTAACACATCTCCTGCCGGATTTCCATTATAGAAGCGGTCTACTAAGATCTGATACATGACCGCTCCCTTTGCCCATTCCGGAGTGGAAAATCCCGG
>DNUZ01000014.1:83502-84035 GCA_003507655.1 Lachnospiraceae bacterium
CATTCCGGAGTGGAAAATCCCGGCACGATGCAAAAATAATATTCTTCTCTCGGTTTATTGTTCACACCGTATCTGTCATAGTAACATTCCAAAATTCCGGTTACGACTTTGAAATAATAGAAAAACGGTTCGCTTCCAAGCTGGATCTCTACGGAATAATAGTCAAAATCCCACTTGGTCTCTGTCCTTTTCATCCGTTGCTTTTTCTCCCTGGAACAGAGCCAGACCATATCCACGTTGTCACGCTTTGTTCTGAAACGAATCGTTACTTTGTCATTTTCCCTTGGTTCGGCAGGACTGCGGTAATCCTTAGTTCCATCTGAAAACAATGCCTTTTTACTGAGCACCGGACGCATCTGCATCATATACCGCTCGATCCTGCTCAGATCATAAATGGACTTCTGATTCATACTTCAACCTCTTTACATATTTATGTGTCAATTATAACATATTCCTTTCTCCCGAAAAAGGGATATAAAACAAAAAAGACAGTCGTTAAACTGTCTTTTGGGAGAAGGTATTTTTACTATGGG
>DNUZ01000013.1 GCA_003507655.1 Lachnospiraceae bacterium
TGCTAAATGAGAAAAATAGAATAGTCTCCACATGTAAACCCATTCACAATAATAAAGAGCAATCGAATTATCTCGATCACTCTCTGCTCATTACTTCCATGATAATAATATCCGTCCCTACATCTCCTCCACAACCTGAAAAATATAAAACTTCAGATAATAACTCTCGTCCGCTGCCCAAAGGATCGGATGATCCGGTGCCTGTGTACGGTATTCCACCTGACGCAGCCGCTTATGGGCACTCTTAGCCGCCTGACGGATCGTTTCCGTAAACAGCTCGTAGGTCATAAAGTGTGAGCAGGAACAGGTGGCAAGATAGCCGCCGTCTTTTACGAGTTTTAAAGCACGCATATTGATCTCACGGTAACCTTTGACTGCATTTTTTACGGAATTTCTGGATTTTGTAAATGCAGGCGGGTCTAGGATGACCACATCGAACTGCTTGCCTTTTTTCTCAAAATCCGGAAGCAGATCAAATACATCTCCGCAGGCAAAATTTACGATTCCCTGCAGATCATTCATTCTCGCATTGAACATTGCCTGATGGATCGCAAGGTCAGAAGCATCAATTCCCAGCACTCTTCTTGCTCCGCCAAGTCCTGCGTTTAACGCAAAAGAACCGGTATGTGTAAAACAGTCTAACACATCCGCATCCTGACAAAGCCGTCCGACTGCTGCACGGTTGTATTTCTGGTCTAAGAAAAATCCGGTCTTTTGTCCCTCTTTGATGTCTACCACATAGAGCACACCATTTTCTACAATTTCCACATTGGTATTAAACGGTTCTCCGATAAATCCTTTGATACGCTCCATGCCTTCCTGTGTGCGCACTTTCGCATCACTTCGCTCATAGACGCCACGGATGTGTACCCCATCTTCCTCTAAGCACTGTTTGATGCAGCCCACAATGACAAGTTTCCAGCGGTCAATTCCCAATGCATTCGACTGCACCACCAGTACATCCGCAAACTTGTCTACCACCAGCCCCGGGAAGAAATCTGCCTCTGCAAAGATCAGACGACAGCTTGAGGTATCGACCACTTTTTTGCGGTACTCCCATGCACGTTTGACACGTTTCATCCAAAAAGCTTCATCAATCACCGTATTCTCATCCCTGCTCAACATCCGCACACGGATCTTAGAATGGTCATTGATAAAACCGACTCCCATCGGATAGCCGTCAAAGTCATGCACCAGCACGACATCTCCGTTTTCATAGCTTCCTAACACGGACTCGATCTCATTATCATAAATCCACATACCGCCTGCCTTTACGGTACGTCCCTCACCTTTTTTTAACGTTACTATTACACTCATACGCTGTCTCCTTCTTTTTTATTTACCACATAGATTCCAATACTTACGAGCAGCAGTGCGATCAGACTTTTTACTCCTGCTGCCTGCGCGCCTTCCCCTAAGAGAAGTGCCGATAAAATAACTCCAAACACCGGATTCATAAAGCCAAAGACTGCCACCTTTGACACCGGATTATATTTTAACAGGATTCCCCACAGGGAATAGGCAACCGCTGAAACGACTGCTAAATAGACGAGCATGCCGGTGGATGCCGCTGCAAATCCATGCACCTTTCCACCCATCAGCAGTCCGATGACACACATGATGATGCCTCCTGTTATGAACTGATAACCGCTTAACAGCACCGGATTTTCATCCTTAGAATATCTTTTCAAAAAAACAGAGGAAAATGCATATGCCACGGTAGACAGGAAAATAAATCCTTCACCGGTCAGCCGAAAGCCCATATCCACGCTGCCTCCTAAATTGACAATGACAACTCCGGCAAAACCGATCAGACAACCGACGATTTTTTTCCCGGTCAGCTTCTCCTGTTGAAATAAAAGGCTCGCTACGAGAACTGCCACAAAGACATTCACGCCTTCTATAATAGAAGCTTTCACACCGGTGGTATTTGCAAGTCCTACATAAAAGAAAAAATACTGCAGGACAGTCTGTAACATGGATAATTTGAATATTTTTCCAAAACTCTCTTTTTTCGGTATCAGAAACCCTCTATTTAAAACACTGCCAATGAGAACGGTCAGGATTCCCGCCAAAGTAAAACGATACCCTGCAAATAAAATCTGTGCTGCGGTGTCAGCAGCATCAATTTCAAACATCTGATAACCGATTTTAATGCACGGAAACGCACTTCCCCACAATGCACAGCAGATTAATGCACCAAGCCAGACCACAGCGGTCTTTTGCATCACTTGTGCTCTTTTTTCTTCTTTCATGCTCTAACCTCTTATATTTCTTTTTACGACTCTTATCAGTTCTTTATCTTATACCATGATTGTGTATTTTTCAACTAAAAGAACCTCTACATAGAGTTGACCTATTCTGTCCTGCGTGTTAAAATTAATGTATGTTTAAATTTTAACAATCTCATGTTTAGAAAAAGAGGAGGGTTCTTAAGATGGATTTTCAAAAAGAGTATCAGCAGAAACTTGTATCTGCAGATGAAGCTGTAAAAATTATCAAATCCGGCGATTGGGTAGATTATGGTTGGTGTACCGGCACTCCGGATGCTTTGGATAAAGCACTCGCAAAACGTACCGACGAATTAAAGGACGTAAAACTTCGTGGCGGTATTCTGTTAAAGCCTTTAGCTGTATTTGAACGTGAAGATGCAGGCGAGCATTTCTGCTGGAATTCATGGCATATGTCAGGAATCGAGCGTAAATATATCAGCCGTGGATTCGCTTATTATTCACCGATCCGTTATTCCGAGCTGCCACGTTACTACCGTGACTCCATTCAGCCGGATGACGTTGTTATGCTGATGGTAGCACCTATGGATAAGCACGGATACTTCAACTTCGGTCCAAATGCTTCCCATTTAACTGCAATGTGCGAGACTTCTAAAAAGATCATCGTAGAGGTAAATGAGAATATGCCTCGTTGTCTCGGCGGTTTTGAAAACGGAGTACATATCTCTGATGTTACTTACATTGTAGAAGGTGACAATCCTCCGATCGGTGAACTTGGTGGCGGCGGCCCTGCAACAGAAGTTGACAAAGCAGTGGCAAAATTAATCGTTGACGAGATTCCAAACGGTGCCTGCTTACAGCTTGGTATCGGTGGTATGCCAAACGCAGTAGGTTCTCTGATCGCAGAATCTGATTTAAAAGACCTTGGTGTTCATACTGAGATGTATGTAGACGCTTTTGTTGATATTGCAAAAGCCGGAAAAATCAATGGTTCTAAGAAAAATATCGACCGTTTCCGTCAGACATATGGTTTTGGTGCAGGAACAAAGAAGATGTACGATTACTTAGACGAAAATCCGGAACTGATGAGTGCTCCTGTAAGCTATACAAATGACATCCGTTCTATCTCCGCACTGGACAACTTCATGTCTATCAACAATGCGGTGGATATCGACTTATTCGGACAGATCAGCTCTGAGTCCTCAGGTATCAAACATATCAGTGGTGCCGGCGGACAGTTAGACTTCGTACTTGGTGCTTACCTGTCAAATGGCGGTAAGAGCTTTATCTGCTGCTCTTCTACCTTTACTACAAAGGATGGAAAAATGCAGTCCCGTATTAAACCTACCCTGACACAGGGATCTATCGTTACCGATACACGTTCTAATACACACTATGTTGTTACAGAGTATGGTATCGTAAACTTAAAAGGTCTGTCTGCATGGGAAAGAGCAGAAGCACTGATCTCCATTGCACATCCTGATTTCAGAGATGAATTAATTGCAGAAGCTGAGAAGATGCACATCTGGAGACGCAGCAATAAATAAAATTCTATCCTATAGGATTTTATGATCGGATCTATAAACTAAAAAGACCACATACTTTCCATTTTGGAAAGTGTGTGGTCTTTTCTTATTTTGATCTCCACTATATTCTTAACTATAGCTTCCTACCATAACGTAGCCTTGACATTGCTCTGGCTCCTCCAAAGAGTCCGATCTTTCCACCTTTGGCATAAGGTGCTAACAGGTCGATCACTTTAATTCCGGTCTCTAATACCTCCACTGCCGGACTCTGTTCTTCAAAGCTCGGCGCATCCCGGTGGATACACCAGTGGGTTTCCTGCTCTAATGTTTCCCCTTTGTCAATGGTTTCGCCAAGAACATTAAACAATCTTCCTAAAGTCTTTTCACCAACCGGAACTTCAATCCCGCTTCCGGTTGCAATAACCTCCATATCCTTTTGCAATCCCTCTCCGGATGCTAAAAGAATACATCTTACCACATGATTGCCGATATGCTGTGCCACCTCCATGACACAGCGTTTTCCATGATTATCTACTTCTAATGCGTCCCGTATAAAAGGCAGTTCGTTGTCTTCAAATTCCACATCATCAACAACATAGTCATCTTTCTTTGAAGTATCCGTGGTATCGACAAAAAATACCCCCTTGTGTTAGACTTAAATTGTCCAACACAAGGGGGAACTTCATGATTCTGACTAATCTTTCATATACTTATCCAATTGATGGGAAAAGTCCAGTACTTTCTGCAACATCTCTTTTGCATCCTTGGAGTTACTCTTATTATTATCCGTTATTTCTGACGCTGCCACACTACTTGCCGTAATCTCTCCGCTTACTGTAGATAACTGCATAATGCTTTCTACAATCATATTGTTAGATGTTTTCAATGCCTCTATTTTTTCATTGATATTGTTCATCTGCATTGTTAGCTGCTTCATGTTTTCATCTATTACGATAAAACCATCGGATGCCTCTTCTATAAGTCCCGTCTGGCTTTCCGTTGCATCTAAAGATTTCCGTATAGCATCCGAAGCCTCATTGGAAAATTCATTCAATTCATCTACAATAGCCGTGATATTTTCTGTTGCATCTTTTGTCTGATCCGCTAACTGACGAATCTCATCTGCAACAACAGCAAATCCTTTTCCTGCTTCCCCAGCTCTGGCAGCCTCAATGGATGCATTTAGTGCCAAAAGATTTGTCTGACCGGAAATGCCTAAGATTAAATCTGTAATATTTCTAACATTTTTTGTCTTATCACTAAGCTTCTCCATAGCTGCAACAACTACTTCATTTGTTTTAGAAATGCTATTTGCCTGGATGTCAAGCTGCTTCATCACCTCTAAATTATGACTCACAGCTTTCATGGAATCTTCTGTCTTATCGACTGCCTCTTTTGTTGCTCCTGCTGCGCTCTCAATCGCATTCTGAATACTGTGTGTCATTTCTGTCTGATTCTGAATACTCTCTGCTGTACTTTGTGTTCCTATCGTAATATCACTGACACTATCGCTTATGCTTTCAGCTGATGAATATAAATGATCTAACAGATGATTTGCCTCTCTCGTCTGACTCTGAACACCTTTGACAATTTCAAGTATATCCTCCATCATCAGCTTCTGTATCTGCTCTTCATCCTGTACTGCTCCCACACTATCCCGGCTAAATCTCCATAACACTTTTGTGCTCTGATAAATTGCGAGTAATGTTACAAGAACCAGGCCCGATACCATTCTTTCCTCATTCATTGTGTTTGACGAATGAATAACTCCTGTTAATAGTAACATAAATCTTAATGCATCCACTACAGCAAGCAAGCAGCAGAACACCTTTGTACTTTTTGGCTGACTATACATCATCACAGTAACTAACAATGGCATTGGAATAAACATCATACAGTCATTCCCATTTTCAATGACCACGATCAGATACATAATCACAAATTGGATCATTCCCAGCCGGAACATTACTCCACTTTCCCTATCTTTAAGATAAGTAACGATAATCGCAAAAATTCCTATGATATCAATGACCAGGCCGCTCATTGCCAAAACCGAGTTACCAAAATCCTGAATACAGGCAACAAGATTCACAAGCATAGCAATTTCTGTTACCAAAAAGCCGATAAAAACAACTTTATTTGCTAACAGATTCTTTTGTTTCTCATCTTTATATTTTCTGCTATCACTTTGTTCTTTCAGTTCTTTGAACTTTGCTTCTCTGTCAGTAATTCTCATTGCACCTTTATCTCCTGCTTATATGTGGCACCTTACTATACTGAAAATCATAAAATAATCTAAAGCATTTCGTTTATAACCCCAAAGGGTAGAATATCTGTTGTTTTATGCTAATGCTGCGGTTATAATCGCCATGGAATATACCTCTGCTGCGTTACATCCTCTGGATAAATCGTTTACCGGTGCATTTAAACCTAATAAGATCGGTCCATATGCTTCAAAGTTACCAAGACGCTGTGCAATCTTGTAACCAATATTTCCTGCATTGATGTCCGGGAAAATAAAGGTATTGGCATGACCTGCAACCGGATCATTCGGGCATTTTGTACGAGCCACTCTTGGAGATACGGCTGCATCGAACTGTAACTCTCCTGCAATCGGAAGCTCCGGATATGCTTTCTTGGTCATCTCGGCTGCGTTACGCATCTTGTCTACGGTCTCGCCGGAACCGGAACCAAATGTAGAATAGCTTAAGAATGCAACTTCCGGCTCTAAACCAAAGATTCTTGCACAGTTTGCTGTCTCATGTGCGATCTCTACTAACTCTTCTTCATTTGGTGTAATGTTAATTGCACAGTCACCCATTGCTAACAGCTCGTTTTCACCGGTAGCTCTCGGACGTACTAAAATAAAGCAGGATGATACGATCTTGTTTTCCGGCTTTGTCTTGATCAACTGTAATGCCGGACGCACGGTATCTGCTGTTGAATAGGTTGCACCACCTAAGAGTGAATCTGCCACTCCCATTTTTACTAACATCGTTCCAAAATAGTTAGCATGTGACAGGGTCTGACGTGCCTGCTCTTTTGTAACACCTTTGCTTTTACGAAGCTCGCAGAATAAGTCTACCATCTCATCCATACGGTCAAATTTTTCAGGGTCAATGATCTCTGCTCCGCGGATATTAAATCCACTTTCCTCTGCCCCTTTATAAATCTCATCCTCATTTCCTATCAGGATCGGATGAAGAAAGTTACTTGCCAGTAAGCGGGAAGATGCCTCTAAGATACGAGGATCGGTTCCCTCTGTAAAGACGATCGTCTTCGGATTTTTCTTCAAAACACTAATTAATTCACCAAAACCATACATAAATTTTTTCTCCTCACTGTAATACTGTTTCCATTTCACAAACCCTCATTCATTCTATACTCTTTTTTAGGGCTTTGCAAGCATTGCACTTCATCTAATACAAACAGAGAGGGCAAATCTGCCCTCCCTGCTATTTGTGACTGTCTTTTCCATCCATTGCATCTACCCGAACGTTCGGTGGAAGATACTGGTAGACCTCCTGATAAGACTCCATCTCATTCTCATTGGAAGGTGTCCGGTGCATCAGTCCCGTACAATCCATTCCGGTTGCTGAATTCGCAAGATAGTCATAATCTTCAGTCTGATAAGTCTTTAATATTTCTTCTTCATCCTGTCTGTTTCCAACAGCACATTCTGTCTCTTTTCGTTTCGCCATTCTGTAGCCTTCCTTCTTTTTCGGATAGCATATGGAAAAACTGTTTTTTTATGCAGAAAAATTGATATGCTGACCCAAGAGCTGTTCCTGCGGTGTCTTCACATGATCACTCATGCTGTCATAAATGGTATCATTGATCTTTTTGAGCAATTCCTCCACACTGGAAGCGGTAACGGTAACGTAGTCTTCTTTTTCCTCCGCCTTTTTGCTCTTGTCATTTTTCAATTCCTGCTTTTCTTCCGTTTTCTTTTTGTCTGCCTTTTTCTCAGCTACTTTCTTCTCCTCTGCACGCGTTTTTGCGTTTTTGGCGATTCTCTCTTTCTGGGCAGCTAAGGATTTGTCTATCACGGCAAACAAAGATGCGGTTCCATTGTCATTGATCTTGATCCCATATCCTTTCACATGGGATGCATTACTTCCAAGTCCGTTTTTGATCTGTGCAAGCTGCGTCTGCGCTCCACTGATGATCCCTTCGTATTTTTTACGATAGGCTTCATCCTCTGCCATTTTCTCAATCTTATCCGTGTCGATCAGTACGACAGTGTGATTTGCATTCGCATACTGTGCTGCGTTTGCCTGTGCCTCTTCTTTTTTGTCAGCACTGACCAGAATAAAATCCATATTGGAAAATTTCTTTTTCAATTGCTCATAATACTTCTGAGCCTTTTCGCTCAACTGTGGATCTCCAATGGTCTTTCCATTCGTAACGGCTGACTTTTTCGTTGTCTGCTGCACGTTTTCCGTATATGCATTTGCTGCATAGTCAGATTGTGCCACTGTGTTTGTGTTCATATTGATTCCTCCCTGATCTTATGATTTGGTAAATCCTTTTACCTACTATTTATTTCGGCACAATATGTCTAAAAATTTATCGCTTTTATTTGCTTACTTTAAAATTCTTTACCTTACTCCATTTTCCGGCTACCTTTTTACCGGTAGAATCTTTCTTATAGGCTTTGACACGAACGTAATATTTTTTGCCCTTAGAAAGCTTTGAAATCGTCGTCGTTGTCTTACTTGAGGTCACGGTCTTTGCAGATTTCATGTTGGACTTTGTAGAATACTGGATCTGATATCCGTCTGCCCCGCTTACTTTTTTCACGGTAACCTTTATCTTTTTACCGGAAACATTCTGCACTTTTGAGATCACTGCCTTCTTTAAGCTGATCTTTTTCCACTTTGCATACAATGTTTTTCCGGATTTGATCTTTGTATTAAAATCCCATGCTTTGGTCAGTTTGGAATCCGTATACCAGCCGGCGAAAGTATATTTACTCCGCTTTGGATTTGACGGTTTCTTAATGACCTTATTGTACTGCACATATTGTTTTGAAACACTGCTGCCGCCGTTGGACTTAAAGTTCACGGTATACACTCTTCCATCTACTGTTTTGCTTGTCTGGTCACTGTTCCAGTAAGTGTCTTTTACCGCAATTGCCTTAATGGTTGTTTTTTTCGATATCGTAAATGGTTTTTTATAACGATGACTCTTTGTATAGGAAGAGGACGCCGTCTGTCCATTTGTGGTATAGTAAATCTCTGTATTGGATGTGTTACTGCTAATCGTTACCTGCACACCATTTTTGACTGTCTTATAAGTGACCTTTGGTGTTGCTGTTTTTTTAGATGGTGTTGCACATTTTCCAATGCTGGTATTTCCTGCACCGGAATCTAAAGTACTTGCCGGAAGTTTTCCGTCAAACATGGATTGGATCTCATGTGTGCCATCTGATCTTATGACGGATTCGCTTCGGTTAAAGAAATTATAAATCATCTCATATCCGCTGTAACCATCCATGTCATCCCAGGTACAGTCTGTGTGATACCAGGAATCATTGATCTTTATCATGTTCCATGCATGATCCGTACTGAGAAGTGCTATGGTATCAATGCCTGCTCCATTCATCAGCATTTCAAATGCTTTTGTATAACCTGCGCATACGCTGTGGTCATCGCAGAATACACTATATGCACTCTGATGGAATGGATTTTCCGGATTTGTCAGATAATTATCATCATACTCCACTTTTTTTACTATGTAATCATGAGCAACTTTTGCTTTCTGCTCTGCACTTCCCGCTGCTGCAATTGCACTCTCGCAGGATGTGATCTGATTCTTCATTGCCTGTGTTGCCTTGCTGCGCGCACTTCCACTCCGGAACTCCTGATAAAATGTCGGTAAAAGAATACTACTTGGCTCAATATACGCATATCCGCCATTGATAAAATAATACTGTGGATTGGAATAATTAAACATTAAAAAGATTTCCACTGCTCGCTCTAAAGATAGCGGAGCATAGCTAATTTCATAGTCCGGTATGATCATCCCACTGGTGCTAACCGCATCTTCTCCACTTATCAGATACAAACAACATACATAATCCAATTTATCCCAGAAGGCCTGCTCATCACTGTCTAAATTGTTGTAAATATAATTGGAGGAATACTTATCCCACTCTGTAAGATATATGGCAGAACCATATGTATGAATCCCCCCCCGGTTAACCTGTTTTAACTGTCCTGCTTGTGCTTGGGATAATGCTGTTCCCTGTACAGATGCAAGTCCACCTGCTCTGTTCTTAAGAACTTCTTCTATCGAAATTCTCTGTTTGTCTGCTTCCTCTGTCTCTACCTCTAAAGCTTCTGACTTGTCCTGCTCTTTAAAAGCTTCTGTTTCTTTTTCTGTTTCCGGCTGCTCTGTGGTCTCGGTTACTTCGACAGTCCCTTGCTGCTCTATTGTCTCTGTTGCTTCAGCTGTCTTTTGTGTCTCTGTGGCCTCGGCTGTCTTTTGAGCCTTTGTTGACTCCGTTTCTTCTTCTGACTCTCTTTCGTTGTCTGCTTCTGTCAGTTTTGATTCTTCCGTTGTTTCGGAGTTCTCTGCAATCCCCATTTCCTCCTGCCGGGAAACATTTCCTGTTTCCGTTGCCAGTGCTGTCATCGGCAATGAAGCGGATGCCAGACTGACTGCCATAAATAACGCCAATACTTTCTTTTTCATCACATTTTCCTTTCTGTGAACAAATTTTCCGATTGCTTTTTGCTGCTGCATTCTATCCGTATTTGTAGGATGTGTTTATGGTTTGAGTATAGCATGGTTTGGGATGGCTTTCAATGGGAGGATGGAGAGGGATTGCCGTTACAATACCTTTTCCCTGCGTACTAACTTTAACAAATACTCCATGGTACCCTCTTCATGTTCTTTTTCTCCGGTTTCGATAAATCCATGACAATTATAAAATGCACGGGCTCTTGTATTTTTTTCTAATGCCCATAAAAAATCCACATGCAGATTTTGAATGGCATATTTTATCAACACATCTCCTACGCCGCCACTTTGAAAGCATGGCTCAACATATAATTTACCTATTTCCGTTCCCCGAATCTCCATAAATCCTTTGATGATCCCATTGTCCTCTGCTACAAATAGCGTGTCCATGATCTCTGTTTTTCCAAAATAATTTTCTATCAGCGATACTACCTGCAATTCTCCAAATGAAAAATCCTCCTGCTTAAATATCGGAAAATAATTGATTCGATTATTGAAAACAAAGATTTCGGCAATACGCGATAGATCTTCTTCTGTTGCTTTTCTGATGTTCATTTTTTGTCCTCCGTTGGGGTGGTGGTGTTAGATAGGTTTTTGAGTTTATAGACATCCATGTCGATAATTAGGTCTATACATTTAAAATAATTGGATGTCTCCACAATATCATCAACATTTAGTGTAACATCTTATATTCCAATGATATCCAGTTCAAAGATATATACCGTCTAAATATTTTCGGAATTATTATACCTCTATCGGCAAAATATATCTATGTTTTATCGTATATAGTCAAGATATATTTTGATTAAAGCATTACCTGTGCTTTTCAATAACCATTATTTTTCTGTTAATTTTTCGACTATTTTCATGACATCTGGCTGAGTAGGTGTAAATTTAACACTCATTAACAGTTCA
Organism: Lachnospiraceae bacterium; assembly: GCA_003507655.1. Classification (GTDB taxonomy): domain Bacteria; phylum Bacillota; class Clostridia; order Lachnospirales; family Lachnospiraceae; genus Maccoyibacter; species Maccoyibacter intestinihominis. Next base: position 11,420 of record DNUZ01000013.1, read on the forward strand.
TCTCGATTTCCCTTTCGGTAATACATCATTGATATTAACAATGATATTAATGATGAAATGATTATAGCTGCCGAATTTTGATAAAGCCATTTCATTATCATATCTATCATCTAAAACTCCTTATAACATATTAAAGTGCTTAAATGCATCTCTAATAGCCGCTTCCCTTTCAGGTGTACACTGTTGCTCCTTTGTCTTATCATTTTTCTTCCAGTACGTTCTTTACCAAGACCACACTTATCTTTAATCTGTGCAATGTACAATAATGACATTTTAAATCCATATTTTTCAAAAATGTAAGCCTTAATTTTCTGATAAGTTACCTTTTCCTCTGGTGTGTAATTACTCTCTTCATCAGGCTTCATTGTTATCTCAATTTGCAGCGTATTTTTTGAGGGACAACAGCACCACCGTCTCATCTGTACTCTCGTTGTCCCAATCCACGCCTAATACATTTCTGCCATTCATATATATAGGAAATTTAAACCGGAAACCTTTTAATATTCTGCCGTCCTTTTGCTCTTCCTCATAGAT
>DNUZ01000017.1 GCA_003507655.1 Lachnospiraceae bacterium
GCACAAGGAAACTCGGAATCATTAGCGGAGCTCGCTGAACACACACTTCCCTTAATGTTTCGGCATCAGTTTCTCTTTTCCACCCATATATGGACGCAGTGACTCCGGAACATTTACACTTCCGTCTTCATTTAAGTTGTTCTCTAAGAATGCGATCAACATTCTTGGCGGTGCAACAACTGTGTTGTTAAGTGTATGTGCAAAATATTTTTCTTTTCCGTTTTTGATACGGATTTTTAATCTTCTTGCCTGTGCATCTCCTAAATTAGAGCAGCTTCCGACTTCAAAATATTTCTTCTGTCTTGGAGACCATGCCTCTACGTCACAGGATTTTACTTTTAAGTCTGCCAAATCACCGGAGCAGCACTCTAAAGTACGGACCGGAATGTCAAGGCTGCGGAATAGATCTACCGTATTTTGCCACAGCTTGTCATACCACAGTTTGGATTCTTCCGGCTCACATACTACGATCATCTCCTGTTTTTCAAACTGATGGATACGGTATACGCCACGTTCCTCGATTCCATGTGCTCCTTTTTCTTTTCTGAAGCATGGAGAATAACTGGTCAATGTATATGGAAGTTTTTCTTTTTCATTAATGGTATCAATGAATTTTCCGATCATGGAATGTTCACTGGTACCAATCAGATAGAGATCCTCGCCCTCGATCTTGTACATCATGGCATCCATTTCGTCAAAACTCATAACTCCGGTTACCACATTGCTGCGGATCATAAATGGCGGTACACAGTATGTGAATCCGCGGTCGATCATAAAATCTCTCGCATAGGAAATCACTGCGGAATGAAGTCTTGCAATGTCACCCATCAGATAGTAAAAACCGTTGCCCGCTACTTTTCCTGCTGCATCTAAGTCAATGCCGTCAAAACGCTCCATAATCTCTGTATGATATGGGATTTCAAAATCCGGTACGACCGGCTCACCAAATTTTTCGATCTCTACGTTACAGGAATCATCCTTTCCAATCGGTACGGATGGGTCAATGATATTCGGGATCGTCATCATGATCTTTGTGATCTTTCCCTGTAATTCTTTTTCCTTTTCTTCTAATTCAGAAAGACGGGCAGCATCTTTTTCTACCTGTGCTTTGAGCTCCATGGCTTCATCCTTTTTACCCTGGCCCATTAAAGCACCGATCTGCTTAGAAATCTTGTTGCGGTTTGCACGCAGATCATCCGCTTCCTGCTGGGTTGCTCTTGCCTGTGCATCTAACTCGATCACTTCATCCACTAATGGAAGTTTCTGCTGCTGAAACTTATTTTCGATATTTTTCTTTACAATATCCGGGTTCTCTCTTAAAAATTTTAAATCTAACATATAAATCCTCCTATAAAAAAATCAAGAACTAAGGGTTGCATTTTCGCCCAAAAGTTTTTTTCTATAGGAAACATTTCCTATAGAAAAACAAAAAACCTCCGTCCCTCTTTGCACTCTGACGTGCTACAGGGACGAAGGTATACTCCGCGTTGCCACCCGGTTTGTCAGATCTTTTTCGAATACTAAATTCATGGACCTGACCTCTCATCGACAGGATAAGGGACTGTCACCCCGCAGTTCTCACTGCCGACTGAGAAAGTGGAAAGACTGCTCCAATCTCCGGTTCTCACCAACCACCGGCTCTCTGAACACCTTTGCAATCGTAGCTTCCGTTAACGCCTGGTACTTATTCTTTGCACATTATAACGCGATTATGTCCTGTGTGCAAGTAATTTTTCTGTCATGTTGTTTTTTGTTTTCGGTCACGTTGTTTTGCTACTGCTCTTCATCATACTTTTTCTAACACTTTTATAATTCTATTGTTATATGGTTTATTCATGACGCAGGGCATCGATCGGATTGAGGTTTGCTGCTTTATAAGATGGCAGCATTCCAAAGATAATTCCGATCAGCATGGAAAATACGACCGCTCCGACTGCTGCCGGAATACTGATCGCTACCGGCATATCACTTACTTTCGAAATGACCTGTGCCAGTATGATTCCGATGATCACGCCAAAAATTCCACCCAGACTGGTCAGCACTGCGGACTCTGTTAAAAACTGTCCCAAAATAATGCCTTTTCTTGCTCCGAGTGCTTTTTTCAGACCGATCTCACTGGTTCTCTCGGTTACGGATACCAGCATGATATTCATAACGCCGATACCACCTACTAAAAGGGAAATTCCGGCGATCCAGATCAACATGGAGTTTGTGGAATCACTCAGCTCCTGAATCTCTTTCGCCTGCTCTAATAAATCCTCTGCCTTGTATTTCATCGTATCATCGGACACGCTCAGATTCTCATTTAATAAATCTGCGGTCTTTTTGCCTACACGTGTCATGTCATCGGTACTCTTTACACGCAAAATTACATTTTCCGGCTCATCATATTGATAGATGATCGGCCACGTTACTTTTGGCACATAGACTGCACCGCTCGACTCCTGCATATAAGTATAATAATCCTCTACAGAATTGATGACCGGCTCAAAGGTCTTGCTTTTCGTCACAATACCGACAACCACATATGGCTCTCCTTTGATCTCGATCGTTTTTCCGACTGCTGACTCTCCCTGAAACAATGTCTGCTCGGAATCCGAATCTAAGAGTGCCACTTTTCTCTGTTTTTTATAATCCTCTTTGTCAAAACCTCTGCCTTCCCGCAGGATAAAATCACAGGTATCCAGATAGTTCTGCTCGATACCATAGAGATATCCTCCTGCTAAGGAAACATTTTTATAAAAAATATTGTCATAGTCCTGTCTTTTGTAAAATGCAGATACATCCTCTACCTTATCGGTATCCTTGATGCTGTCTAACATCTCCTCTGAAATCGCAGGGACTCCATCCGGAACGCCCGCAGACATATCGTATTCCCAGTCGCCCTGATACAGGCTGACCGTGACCGTATTGTCTCCCGAGCCGATCAGATTCTCTTTGATCTGTTCGTTTGTTCCTTTAATTGTAGATACAATAGCTATGATTGCCGCAATTCCGATAATGATTCCCAGCATCGTCAGAAAGGAACGCATCTTATGGGACCAGATTCCCTGAAACGATAATCTTATATTTTCTATCATTCTTCCTTCCTCCTAATATGCCAATTCATCTGTCTCGCGGACTCTCACGCCCTCTTTGACATTTTTACCATATGGAAATGCAATGTATTCACTTCCGTCTAAGCCCGATAAAATCTCCACTGCCTGACCGTAGTAAGTCTTTCCGGTCTTTACTTTCTGCTTTTTCAATCTTCCGTTCTTATCTTCTTTCATCACATACGATGTACCGTCTACGGTACGCACATATGCTTTTTCAATACACAGTACGGAACTTCCCGAATTTGCATCCTGACTGATATTTAAATCTACGCCTTCTCCATTATGCAGCCCTTTGCTGTCTTTTACCAAGGCTTTATAAGTATAATAAGATGCATTTGGATTGCCATCGCCCATGTAGTTGCTGCCATCTACCGGTGTAGTGGAAATCTCCGTGATCTCTCCTTCATAGGTCTTGCCGCTCTCCCAGGAACTGATCTGAACCTTCTGACCTGTCTGGATTTCTCCTAGCATCAACTCGCTCAGTGTTCCGGTCACATAGAGGCTGTCCTGTCCTCTTACTTCTAAGAACGGAGAACCGTCATTTGGCGGATCACTCGGATCACATGCTGTGTCTACGGTTCCATTGACACTGGCTTTTAATATGCCGTCTCCTGATACTTTTTTTGCTTCCTCTAACTCTAAGGCTGCTTTTCGCTTTGTAATATCCAGTTCACGGATCTCCTTTTCTTTTTCACGGATCTTTTCTGCAAGTTCTGATGCGGTATATCCCATACTGCTTTCATCATCACCACTATCACTCTCATCATCCGCACTGTCATCCGTGGTATCCGGTTCTGTGGTATCTTCATCCGTTACTTCCTGTCGGCTTGCAACAGACCATTTTGATTCCGCATCGTATTCTTCTTTTATACTGCTTCCGTTTACCAGGCATGCATTCAGGACATCTCCATCCTTTTTGTTATCCTCATGGATTTCAAAGACTGCCGTATAGGAATGTTTTTTCAGGTAATTCAGATATTCTCCGGTTACATACGCTTTCTCTGTACATAAAAAACGGTATGGTTTCTCCTGTGTTCCTTTTCCTTCGTAGGACTTCGCGGATTTTCCGATGATGTTATAGGCATCTCCGTCTTTTTCCGGAACTTCCGGTTTTGGTGCCGGCTCTTCCGGTTCGTCCGGTACGGTTGGTGCCTCTGCCACCGGAGTCATGTTTTTCAGTTTTTCTAACTCACGCTGTGCGATCACCAGATCATTTTCAGCATTTTCCACATCCAAGGTCTTCATATCGACATTGAGATTTGCTTCTTCCATATCATACCGCATCAGTGGATCGCCTTCTTTGACCTTATCGCCTTCTTTGACATAGACCTCCGCCACTTTATCACTGTCTTCAAGATAGATCACCTGTGACTTATCATCTGTAACCGTTCCACTGCTGTAGGACTCTCCGTTACCATCTCCGCCACCCATATCCATTAAAGATACCGGATAAACGTCCACCTTTGTCTTTTTATCCTTTTGCTTTTTGAAGGCAAAAATTCCGCCACCTACAGCTCCTGCTGCCAGAACAATGACCAGGACAAGAATTACGACTTTCTTTTTATTCATCCTTCTCTTCCTCCTTTTCCTCGGTCAGTTCTCCGTCTATGATGTGAACTACCCGTTTTGCACGGTGTGCAACCTTTGCATCGTGAGTGATCATTACGATCGTTACGCCTTCTTCATTTAATTTTTCAAACAGTTCCATGATCTGCTGTCCCGATTTTGAATCCAATGCTCCGGTCGGTTCATCTGCAAGCAGGATCTTCGGCTCGTTTACTACAGCTCTTGCGATGGCAACTCTCTGTTTCTGACCACCGGATAACTGGTTCGGGCGAAACTCTGCACGGTCTGCTAAACCCACACGCTCTAATGCTACAAATGCCCGCTCCTTTCGTTCCTTTGGTTTTACGCCTGCATAGCTTAAAGGCAGTGCAACATTATCTAAAGCAGTTGCCCTCGGCAGTAACTGGAAGTTCTGAAATACGAATCCTATGCTTTTAGAACGCACTGCTGCAAGTTCCCTGTCTTTATAGGATAAAATATTTTCGCCTGAAAATTCATAGACTCCGGAAGTAGGCTGATCTAAACATCCGATGATATTCATCAGAGTGGTCTTTCCGGAACCGGACGGTCCCATGATCGCCACATATTCACCCTCTTCTACCTGTAAGCAGACGTCCTTTAATACTGGGACCACCAGCTTATCCTGCTGATAATCTTTGTAAATATGTTCCAAGTTCAATATCATGGATTTTTACTCCTCTCCACTCGTCTCATTCTCATCGACCGGCTGTTCTGCATCCTGTGCTGCACCGTCTTCTTCCGTTGTCGTTTCCTCCGTCGGCTCCGCTTCGACCCCATCAACCGGCTGTCCCGTACCACTCATTGGTTCGACCGCATCATCTGCCGGCTCTGCACTGTCCTCTGTGTACGGTTCTGTACTGTCCTGCTGATCCTTATATAAAGGTGCATCATAATCTACTTCGCTCTCATTCTTAACTGCTTCTACACCTTCATACAAGCCATCCATCGGCCATGCGATATAGTCATCTTTTTTCAGACCGGATTTGATCTTGTACTCGCCAAGTTCTTCGTCATATTTTCCAAGCTCAACCTTACGTTTTTCCAGCTTGCCCTTTCCGTTATCAGCCCAGACATAGGCTTCCTTTTTTTCTTTTACGATATAGGATTCCATAAGCCAGATACCTTTTTTCTTCTGTCCCTGTCCCAGATCTGCTTCCGCAAACACATGCTGTCCTAACATCATTCCATCTGAATTTTCTAAATTAATATAGAACGGATATTTTGAAGAGGTTGTGGTATCGGAAGAATCACTGCTGTCCGTGTACTGGTCACCGTTTGACTGCGGCGATTCCATATCAATTCCTGAAATTGTACCGTTCCAGGTCTGATCTTCATCTACTCTGGAGTGGATCAGCATCTGCTTTCCCTCGGATATCTCAGACATGTTCTGCTCATTGATCATACATTTTACCCGATAGGAACCGGTCGCAAGGATGGTCATAAATGCATCGTCAGAAGAACCGTCATCGGAACCACCGTTACTGTTGTTGACCGTCTTTACGACACCTGCCATTTTGCTCGTTACCACGGCATCTCCAAGAGATTGTTTCATTTTATCAATTTCAAGCTGTTTGCTCTTTCGGTTGTACTCAGACTGTTTTAAATCATTCTGCACACTCTGAATCTGCGTCGTATAGTCGAACTTTGCTTCCTCCGGTGCCGCATCTCTTTCTGCACTTAAGGTTGCAATCTGGCTGTTGTAATCGTTAATCTCGTTTGTGATACTCTCTAATTCGAGATTTGCCTGCTCGATCTGTGATTTTGTCTCGTCCATATCATAGGAAAAGAGCTGATCTCCTTCCTTGACCTCATCTCCGACTTTGACAAATACCTCTTTGACCTTTTTATCGCCATCCAGTTTGATCTTCCAGCTGTCCTGTGCCTCTACCACACCGGAAAAACGGTTCGTTGTCCCCGCATCATTGCCGCAGATTGTCTTGACTTTTTCCACATACACTTTATCTTTCGCTTTTTTTCCGCCGCCTTTTGCCAATACGATACTTAGAACGACTGCCGCTACGGCAACCACGGCGATCACAACACCGATAATAATTTTTTTCTTCTTATCCATTCTAGCCTCCTGAATACTCTGATTTTTTATCATGTCATAATTTAAAATGAGCACAAAAATCAATTTGTGCTCATTATAGCATGTCTTTTTCGTAATTTCCCGATTTTATAAAATTCTTAAGAATTATTTTAACGGATATTTGTCAGTCAGTTTTTTCACAATGGCTTTGACCTCTTCTGCGGAGTCCTCACCATTTTTGATCATCAGTGCAATTGCCTCTGCAATGTCATCCATATCCTCTGTTTTCATGCCACGGGAGGTTACGGATGCTGTTCCTAAACGGATACCGCTTGTTACAAATGGAGACTTCGGATCATTTGGGATCGTATTTTTATTACATGTAATATTTACGGAATCTAATAATTTCTCCACTGCCTTTCCTGTCAGGTCATAGTTCGTTAAATCGACTAACATCAGATGGTTGTCTGTTCCTCCGGAAACGATCTTGATATCTCTGTCTATCAGACCTTTGCAGAGCGCCTGTGCATTGTCGATGATTCCCTGCTGATATGCCTTGAACTCCGGCTGTAATGCTTCTTTAAAACATACTGCTTTTGCTGCGATCACATGCATTAGAGGGCCACCCTGGGTTCCCGGGAAGATCGCTTTGTTAAAGTTGAACTTCTCATTGGACTCTGCACTTGCTAAGATCATACCGCCTCTTGGTCCGCGCAGTGTCTTATGTGTGGTCGTGGTTACTACGTCTGCATATGGGATCGGGCTTGGATGCAGTCCTGCTGCTACTAAACCTGCAATATGTGCCATATCTACCATCAGATATGCGCCGCATGCATCTGCGATCTCTCTGAATTTCTTAAAATCAATGACTCTTGCATAAGCACTTGCACCTGCAATGATCAGCTTCGGCTTGCACTCCATTGCAATTTCCATGACTCTATCATAATCGATGACACCTTCATCGTTTACTCCATAAGGTACAATATTGAAGTATTTTCCGGAAAAATTCACCGGACTTCCGTGTGTCAGGTGACCGCCATGGTCTAAGTTCATTCCCATAACCGTATCGCCAGGTGTCAGCATTGCAAACTGTACTGCCATATTTGCCTGTGCTCCTGAATGTGGCTGTACATTGACATATTCACAGCCAAACAGCTCTTTTGCACGTTCAATTGCAAGATTTTCTACAATATCCACACATTCACATCCGCCATAATATCTTTTTCCCGGATATCCTTCTGCGTATTTATTGGTTAAAATACTTCCCATTGCCTCCATCACTGCCGGACTTACCCAGTTCTCGGATGCGATCAGTTCAATATGACTGTTCTGTCTCTCCATTTCTGCTGTAATAGCATCTGCTACCTCACGGTCTACTGCCTGTACTTCCTGAAGTAAATTCATTCGTTTATCCTCCATCATTGATTTGTCTTGTTTTGGCTTTAACTATTCATCATTATAAAGTACCACAAAATGTTTTGCAATACAAAAATCACCGGTATTCCGATCACGAAATACCAGTGCTTTGTTTTGTGGTGAAAAATATACATTCCAAGCCAGCTCCCCACGCTTCCGCCTAAGGCCGCCACTAAGAATAATGTTCGCTCTGAGATCCTCCACTGATGTTCCCCGGCTCTTTTTTTATCCAGTCCCATCAGTGCAAATCCCAAAGTATTCATCACTGCCAGATACCACCACATATTATTCTTTCTTCATACCTTTCGTACGCAACAGATACCAGATCTCACTCGCAAGACAAATAGAAGAATAAGTACCTGCTAAAAGTCCTACCATCAATGGCAGTGCAAACTCACGGATAGAGGTTACACCCATAATATAAAGAACTAATACCATAACAAAGGTTGTAATGGAAGTATTCACACTTCTTGACATGGTCTGTGCGATACTCTTGTTGACGATCTCTTTGTATGCTGCCTTTGTCTGTGCATGATGTTTTTTCAATGCATCACGGATACGGTCAAAGATAACGATCGTATTATTGATCGAGTAACCGATAATCGTTAACATACATGCAATAAAGGTATTTCCTACGGAAATCCATGCTAACACATAACAGATAAATACCATGATAACATCGTGGCTCAGTGCAATTACCGCACTTCCCGCAAAACGTACATCCTTGAACCGGAACCAGATATAGAGCAGCATACAGATCGTTGCGATCACAACTGCTACGATCGCATCGGTCTTCATCTCATTGCTGACGGTGGAACTGATACTTTCGGATGTAATATCTTTTTTATCCACGCCAAAATTCTTGGTCATGGTCTTTTCTAACTTTGTTCTCTCTTCCAGTGACAGCGTACGGGTCTTGATGATGATCTGCTTGGTACCCTCGACTGCCTGTGCCTGTACGTTACCGTCGCCTGTAATTTTTTCTACTAGAGGAACGATCTCTTTATCAATCTCTTTGATGGAATACTGTTTATCCATCACAACTGCGGTAGACGTTCCACCCTTAAACTCCAGACTGTAATTTAAAATGGTTCCATCACTTGATTTGTGCATGCCTACTCCTACACAGCCACACACGATGATCGCACAGGAGATTGCAATAAAGATTCCTGTCTTTCCGACAAAATCAAATGGCTTACGCTCTTTTGCCTTACCATAGAATTTCGCATCACGGACACCGATCGCATAAACTGCATGCATCAGCACCTTCGTAACTACCATACAGGTAAACATTGAAAGGATAATACCGATTGCTAATGTAGAAGCAAATCCTTTTACGGTACCGGAACCGCGAAGTCCAAGAACTGCTGCTGCGATCAATGTTGTAATATTTCCATCTAAGATCGCGGAACGTGCTCTTGCAAAACCTGTTTCAATTGCGGTTGCCACGCTCTTTCCATCTGCGATCTCTTCGCGGATACGGGCAAATATAATGACATTCGCATCCACCGCCATACCAATAGAAAGGATAATTCCGGCAATACCCGGTAAGGTCAGGGTAATCTCAAACAGATATAAGGTCGCGATCACTAATGTCGTATAGATTGCAAGTGCAAATGCGGCTACCACACCAGGTACTAAGTACTGCACGATCATAAAGATCATAACGATCACAAGACCGATCGCTGCTGCCTTCAAACTGCTTGAAATTGCTTCTTCTCCAAGCTGTGCACCTACTACCTCGGAACGCATCTCCTCTAACTTTAGGGAAAGGGAACCGATTCTGATCTGGGAAGCTAAGGACTCTGCCTCTTCATAGTTTGCCATTCCGGAAATCTGTGCAGTTCCTCCGGTAATTGCCTGCTGTACGGTCGGATAACTGATGACTTCATCATCGTAAACGATCGGAAGTGCTTTTCCGACGTTTGCGGATGTGACCTCTGCAAATGTCTTTGCTCCTTCATCAGTTAAGGTCAGCTCTACGATATTTTCTTTGTTTCCGGTATCATTTGTAATGGTTGCTGCTTTTGCCTGCGCAACTGCAGATCCATCCATGAAGGTCTTACCATCTTCTGTCTGGAATTCCAAAGTTCCCGGTTTTCCGAGTTCCTCTAAAATCTTGTTTGCATCGCTGACTCCCGGAATCTCAACGGAAATACGGTCATCTCCGACTTTGTATACCTGTGCTTCCGTACTGTAGCCTTCCACACGTTTCTGTAACTTATAGACGGTATCGTCTAACTGTTCATCGGTCGGCTTGTCTCCGACTACCTGATAGGTAATGGATACACCACCTGCTAAATCCAGACCGAGGTTAATGCTCCGGTCTTCTCCTACTCCGGTCGAAGAAATAATGGTTGCGGAATAGTAGCACAGACCGGCTAAAATTCCGAGTACGAGAATGAGAGTGATGATCCCTCTGCTCTTTTTCATGCTTTTCATTTCTTTTCCTCTCTTAATCTTCTTGTTCTGCCATGGCTGCTTTTATCATGATCGCACATTCTACACGCTTTTTCTGTAATTCACAGCCTGTTTCATAGGTTTTTAATATATCTCCATGGAAATTGTATGCATTTGCCGCACAACCGCCGCTGCAATAAAATCTTGCAAAGCAGTCACGGCATTTTTCTTTTGCATATACATTACAGCACTTGAACTCTTCCTGAAGTCCGGTGTTCACTACGCCGTCATGTACATTTCCCATTAAAAACTTCTCATTACCGACAAATTGATGACACGGATATAAATCTCCCCATGGTGTCACTGCTAAATACTCTGTACCGGAACCACAACCGGAAAGACGTTTATAGACACACGGACCGCCTTCCAGATCGATCATAAAATGGAAAAAGTTGAATCCGTTTCCGGCTTTATTTCTTCTTACCATCTCTGCTGCTAAATCATCATATTCTTTAAAAAGTACCGGTAAATCTTCTTCTTTGATCGCGTAATCGTCCGTCTCTTCTGCCACCACCGGCTCTACGGAAATCTGCTTAAATCCCAAGTCCGCTAAATGAAGCACGTCTTTGGAAAAATCTGTGTTGAAATGTGTATAGGTACCACGCACATAATATTTCTCCTGATTTCTGCTCTCGGCAAACTTCTGGAACTTCGGCACGATCAGATCATAGCTTCCGGCTCCTTTTCGGAATGGTCTCATATGGTCATGTACCTCTTTACGTCCATCGATACTTAAAACCACATTGTCCATTTCACGGTTGGCAAATTCCATGATATCGTCATTTAAAAGTACGCCGTTGGTTGTTAAGGTAAAACGGAAATGCTTGTCATGCAGTTTTTCCTGCTCTCTTCCGTAAGCTACTAACTGTTTTACTACCTCAAAATTCATCAGCGGTTCTCCGCCGAAAAAATCCACCTCTAAATTCCTTCTGCTTCCCGAATTTGCGATCAGAAAATCCAATGCAGCTTTTCCTGTCTCATATGACATCAGCGCTCTTCTTCCATGATATTCGCCCTCTTCCGCAAAACAGTAGCGGCATGCCAGATTGCAGTCATGTGCAATATGTAAACAGAGTGCTTTTACCACGGTTGGACGTTTCTTAAAATCGATCAGCGGTGCCTCGTAGGTGTCCGGTGTAAACAGACTTCCCTCTTTTTTAAGCTGGGCAACCTCTTCCACAGCCTCACGGATTTCTTCTTCGCTGTATTTTTCACGAAGCAGACCTGTTATCTCTTCACTGCTGTGTTTCTCAAATAACGGAATCACATCATATACCACTTCGTCTACAACATGAATGGCTCCGCTATTCACATCTAACACAATGTGATAACCATTATTGATATACTGATGAACCACCTGATAGTCCTCTCTTTCCTGTTACTTTTTTCATCTTTATATAACGCACAAATGACCGCACGCAACTGCGAACGGTCGTTCATACCATGTATCTATGATTTTGTACGGACTATTTGCTCTGCTCACAAGTCTGGTTTCCTACGGTACAGGATGTCTTACATGCAGACTGACAGGATGTCTGACACTCGCCACATCCGCCTTTTTTTACTGTGTTCTGTAATTTTTTTGTATTTAATGTCTTTATGTGTTTCATAATGAAATCTCCTTTCAAATTTCTCCGGTTATCTGCTTCTCGCTTCCCGAAAATAAAATATCTTTTGACATTATAGCATAATATTTTTCAGTTGAAAAGCATTTTTTAACTCATCATGCCCCCAAGTGTTCCTGCCGCCATACAGATCCCAAGTGTCGTTCCCATATGTACCAGATCTTTCGGAAGCCCTCCGGCCAATGCTGCCGATACGGCAAACAAGATCAAAAAGTACAGGCTTCCTAATAACAGTCCCCACAGGAATTTTTTTCTCTTCATCTTTTTTCCTGCGATCAATCCGCCTGCGATCCCTGATACCACATAGATCACCGTAACCCCTACTTCTACAAATGTTCCGTTCAACTGAAACTTTTCCATTAAAAATGCCATGAGGATCAGCCCGAGTCCGGTCACGATGTACATGAACATCAGATCCACGATCATCCACTTAAAAGATTTACGCTCCATATCTTTTCCCTCCCCTACATATATATGCCGGGTGGGACTGATTAGAACATCCTTAACTCTTTGCTTCGTGTTCTGCTTCGGCTTTTGCCTTTAGGATTGCCTCATTTAAGGACAACATTTTATCATCTAAAACGGATACGATACCGGAACACTCTCTCAGTTCACGGCTGATGTATTCCGGTGCGTTTCCTTCAAATTTGTAATAGATTTTATGCTCTAAACTTGCCCAGAAATCCATGGCGATCGTACGGATCTGTATCTCTACTTTGGTATCAATGACTCTGTCCGACATAAAGATCGGTACCGTCACAAGCATGTGATAGCTCTTATAGCCGCTCTGTTTTGGATTCTTGATATAATCTTTGATAGACACTACGGTCAGATCGTTCTGCTTTCCGATCATCTCCGCCATCCGGTAGATGTCTGATGTAAAGGAGCAGACGATACGGATTCCCGCAATATCGTTTACATAATTTACCATATTTTGTATGGATGATTCATATCCGTTCTTTTTTAATTTTTTTACGATACTCTCCGGGGATTTGATACGGGATTTTATGTACTCGATCGGGTTATACTGATGTACATACTGAAATTCATCGTTCAAAATCTCCAGTTTTGTACTGACTTCTTTTAATGCTGAATTATAAAGGAACATGACACTTTTCCAACTGTCGACGCCTTCGTCAAACTGCTGCTGCATATTGACCTTAACCTCCGTTATGTTTGTTACGTTATATATAATAGTATATACTCCGCAGTGCATCTCACAAATCAAAGATTTTTTCGATGTACGGGCATTCGCCCTATCATCCGGTAAAAATATACACGGCTTTGTGCAAGCACAAGCCTGGTATATTTTTGCCGGATGGCACTGCTCATTACTATATATATACAGTATACCACGATTAGAAAAGGTTGTGAAGAGATGCCTATATCTGATATAATATGTTTTGATGTAAAATTATTCTATTTTGTGATCGAACTTTTTTAGAAAGGATATTCCCATGCGGATCTGGTTTAAAATATTTAAAGACAATCGTATGCAAAAAGATCTCTGTCTGACCGATGACAGGGACGATACAAGAACCCATAAAATTTTTCATGCTTTAGATGAAGCATGCCACACCTTTGACCTTGGTGTTCCGATCTGGTTAGACAATACCATTTCGGATTTTAAACGCCATGGCAAGGCACGTTTTTATCAGGACAGTTTTATTGAACATATTGACTTTGACTATATGGAAATTCAGGTAATTGAGGAGGACTAACATGGAAGGAGACGAACGTCGTCAGTTTATTTTAAAATTACTTGCAGGCTCAGAAAGTCCGCTCTCCGGAACGGAAATTGCCGGAAAATGCGGTGTGAGCCGACAGATCATTGTACAGGACATTGCACTCTTACGAGCCACCAATAAAAATATCTTAAGTACTTACCGTGGCTATCTGCTCTATCAGCCGGAAAAGGACACCGAAACTTTCAAACGCACCTTTGCGGTCTCACACACGGATGAGCAGATCCAGGACGAACTCTATACTTTTGTGGACTGTGGCGGAAAGGTGTTAGATGTTACGGTCATGCATGAAATCTATGGTGCCATTACCGTTGATCTGATCTTGAATAACCGTGTGGATGTGGACGATTTTACCACACGTCTCTTTACCACTCCGGCAAAACCGCTCAAGGAACTTACCGGCGGCAATCATATGCATACCGTTGAGGCATCCTCCCCGGAAGTCTTTGACCGGATTGAAGAACAGTTAAAGAAAAAAGGCTATCTCATCCGATAGCCTTTTCCGTTATGTTCTTCTCTGTCTGTTCGCTTCATACATCAATATTCCTGCTGCCATAGCGGCATTTAAGGATTCTAACTTTCCCTCCATCGGAATACGGATATAGACATCTGCTAAGTCGGCAATTTCCGTCGTCAGACCATTTCCTTCATTTCCAATTAAAAAAGCACTCGGTTTCTGATAGTCTGCCTCATCATAAGAAGCCTTTCCTTTCAAATGTGCTGCGTAGAAGTGTACGCCTTCTTTTTGAAGCTCTGAAATGTCTTTTTTTAAATCCTCTGTATACAAAAACGGCATCCGGTAGATCGATCCCATGGTAGAGCGGATCGTCTTTGGATTAAAAATATCCACGGTATCGCGGCTCATCAGGATTCCTGTCACTCCCGCTCCTTCGGCTGTACGGAACATGGTTCCAAGGTTTCCGGGGTCCTGCACATTTTCTGTTACGAGCAGCAGCGATGCTTTCTTTTGATCAGAGCCTCCTGACAAATCCTCTCTCCGGTACTCCGGCATTTTTACGATGCACAAAATTCCCTGCGGTGTCATCGTATCCGCTGCATGACGAAATACCTGATCCGATACGGTTTCATATCCGGTAGTCTCTAATTTTTCTAAAAGTTCCTGTTTATACTCTTCTTTTTTCGATCCCTGATATTTTTCTAAAAAACTCTCTGCAAGATAGACCTCTTCGATCCAGTCTAAGGGAGCTTCTAAAAACATTTTTACTCCCTCGACAACAAAGGCACGCGAATTTCGACGTGCCTTTCCTTTTGTATTCAGCTGTATGATTTTTTTTATCTGTGCATTACTCGTACTTGTGATCATATCCGTTCCTACTTTGACAGATTCCGGCAGATTTCCCACTGGTACTCCGGAATTCCTTTTTGCATTGCAAGTGCTTCATCAATATCAAAATCCACAAATTCTCCGTGACGATAACCTACCACACGATTTGTCTTTCCTTCTAACAGCAGATCCACGGCTTTCGCTCCCATGGTCGATGCGTAGACACGATCCTTACAGGTCGGGCTTCCGCCACGCTGCATGTGTCCTAAGATCGTTGCTCTGGTCTCTACTCCGGTTGCAGCCTCGATCCGTTTTGCCATACTGGTGGAGTGTCCGATTCCCTCTGCATTGATGATGATATGGTGCTTTTTGCCGCGTTTTCTGTTCTCGATAATATGATTTACGATCATCTGCTCATCATAGTTATATTTTTCCGGAAGTAAAATATCCTCTGCTCCATTGGCAATTCCACACCAGAGTGCGATATATCCGGCTCCGCGTCCCATAACTTCTATAATGGAACATCTCTCATGGGAAGTAGAGGTATCACGCACCTTGTCGATCGCTTCCATTGCAGTATTAACTGCCGTATCAAATCCAATCGTATACTCTGTGGATGCAATATCTAAGTCGATCGTTCCCGGCAGGCCGATCGTATTGATCCCATGCTCTGCTAATTTCTGTGCTCCTTTAAATGAACCGTCTCCTCCGATGACTACAACACCGTCAATTCCATGTTTTTTACAGATCTCCGCACCTTTTTGCTGTCCTTCCGGTGTTGTGAAATCCATACATCTTGCTGTCTGTAAAATGGTTCCTCCACGCTGGATGATATCGGAAACATCCTGTGCATGCATATCTATGATCTCTTCCTGTAAAAGTCCTGCGTAACCACGCTTGATTCCTTTTACATTCAAACCTTTTGTAATTGCCTGACGTACTACGGCACGGATCGCCGCATTCATACCCGGTGCATCTCCTCCACTGGTGAGGACACCGATTGTCTTAACTTCTTTTGCCATTCTCTCTTCCTCCTGCTTTTTCCATTTTAATCTCTTTTCGTACGGTTTTCAATGGGTTTTTCCACAACTTTTACGTTATCCTCTCCAAAACACTCCCGAAGATTCTCTAAAAGTTGTGGCTCTATATGGACATTCCGGTTGTTTGCAAGACGCTTGATCGCCTTTTCTTTGGAAAGATAGATGACAACCTGGTCATTGCCGTCAGAAGAAAGAAGCATCCGGAATAGTTTTTGTTCCATCTGCTGATACTCTTCTTTGGTGGCAAACTGCATCCACAATTCTTTTTTCGTATCGTCAAATCCATAGATTTTTTCACAGATGATCTTTCCGTTCTTATCTTCTTCCACATTTGCATGACCGCTGACAAATATTTTCTCATCGACGTTCAGATAAGTATGATACCGCTCATAATCTCTTGGAAATACGATAACTTCCACGGTTCCAAGCAGATCCTCTAACGTTAAAAATGCCATGGTCTTATTATTTTTTGTATATTTTATGGTCTTATCCGTGATCATTCCGCCAACGATCACTTTTTCATTATCGGACACTTTCGTTTTTCCGGTCTCTTCATCCCAGATAAAATCGTTCGTGGTGGCGTTGATATTTTTTCTCCACTTTTCTTCATATTCTTCTAACGGATGTCCGCTGATATAGACTCCTAAGACTTCTTTTTCAAATCCTAACAGCGTTTCTTTGGGAAATTCTCCCACATCCGGTAACTGGATTTCAAAATCGTGCTTTGTTTCCTCATCTGCAAAGTCAAAAAGGCTCATCTGACCTGCGATGGAATGTTTCTTCTCATCGTTGATCTGATCTAAAATAGCTGAATAGATCATGATCTTTTGTTTTCTTGTTCCTTCTAACTCATCCATGGCTCCCGCTTTGATAAAGTTCTCTATAGTCCTTTTATTTAATTCCCTTCCATTCAGACGGCTGCAGAAATCCTCCAGATTGGAAAATGCTCCATTGGCTTCTCTTTCTGCAATGATTGTCTCAATGACAGGCCTTCCCACGCCTTTGATCGCAGACAGTCCATAGCGGATCGCATTTCCCGCAACAGAAAATCCGCCTTCTCCTTCGTTGATATCTGGTGGCAGTATCTCTATATTCATTTTCCGACAGGTCAGTGTATACTCCGATACTTTCGTGGAATTGTCCATAACGGAGGTCATTAAGGATGCCATAAACTCTACCGGGTAATAGTATTTTAACCATGCCGTCTGGTATGCAACGACTGCATATGCGGCTGCATGGGATTTATTAAATGCATATTTAGCAAAATCCATCATCTCATCATAGATTTTATTTGCAATTTTTTCGTCTATTCCATTCGCGATACAGCCCGGAACTCCTTCTTCTTCATTTCCATAGACGAAGTTCTTCCGCTCCTGCTCCATGACGGAGCCTTTTTTCTTCGACATGGCACGACGCACGAGATCACTTCTTCCAAGCGTATAGCCTGCTAAGTCACGCACGATCTGCATGACCTGCTCCTGATAAACGATACAGCCATAGGTCGGTGCTAAGATCGGTTCTAGCTGCGGGCAGTCATAGGTCACTTCCTCCGGGTGATTCTTCCCCTTAATATATGCCGGGATGAAGTCCATTGGTCCCGGACGGTAAAGTGAGATTCCGGCTATGATATCCTCTAGGCTCTGCGGCTTTAATTCCTTCATGAAGTTCTTCATTCCGGCACTTTCTAACTGGAAGATTCCCTCTGTCTTACCGGAGCCGATCAGTTCTAAGACACCTTTGTCCTGATAATCTATTTCATCAATGTTGATCTGTTTTCCACTGCTTTTTTGTGCCATACGCACGGCATTCTGTATGACGGTCAGGGTACGCAGTCCTAAGAAATCCATTTTTAACAGTCCAAGTTCTTCGATGGTCGTCATCGTAAACTGTGTTGTGATCGTTCCGTCTGACGCTCTAGATAGCGGAACATACTCATCCATGGATTTCTGACTGATCACGACTCCGGCTGCATGCATGGAGGTATGTCTTGGCAGTCCTTCGAGCCTCTTTGACATATCGATCAGTGTCTTTACGCTCTCATCGTTTTCATACATCGTGCGGAGTTCCGGATTCATTTTTAATGCTTTTTCTATCGTAATGCCTAATTCCATCGGAATCTGCTTTGCGATGCCATCCACATAAGCATACGGCAGATCCATAACTCTTCCGACATCGCGGATGACACCGCGGGCGGCAAGCGTACCAAAGGTGACGATTTGGGTCACGCAGTCCTCGCCATATTTTCTTATGACATAGTCAATGACTTCCTGCCGTCTTTCATAGCAGAAATCAATATCGATATCGGGCATGGAGACACGCTCCGGATTTAAAAAACGCTCAAACAGCAGATTATATTTGATCGGATCGATATTCGTGATCCCCGTTGTGTAGGACACCAGACTTCCTGCCGCACTTCCTCTTCCCGGTCCCACACTGATACCATGCTCTCTCGCATAGTGGATAAAATCCCAAACGATCAGGAAATAGTCTACATATCCCATCTCTTTGATGACACCTAACTCGTAGTTCAGGCGTTCTTCTAATTCCGTGTGGTTTTGCGGATAACGCTCTTTCAATCCGTCAAAGCACAGTTTGTTCAGATAACTCCAGGAATCATAACCCTCCGGGACTTCAAAATGCGGCAGCTTGGTCACGCCGAACTCGATCTCCACATGACAGCGGTCTGCGATCTTCTGTGTATTTTCCAAGGCCTGTCTTGCATAAGGAAACAGTTCCGCCATTTCCTGTTCGGATTTGACATAATACTGTCCGCCCTCATAACGCATTCGGTCCTCATCGGCTAATTTTTTTCCGGTCTGTATACAAAGAAGGATATCATGCGGTTCTGCATCCTCGGCATAGGTATAATGGATATCGTTTGTTGCCACTAACTCGATCCCAAGCTCCTGACTCATCCGCAGTAAATGCTGGTTGACATTCTGCTGCTCCGGGATTCCATGGTCCTGAAGTTCTAAGAAGTAGTTCTCTTTTCCAAAACACTTCTGATATTTTAAAGCAATCTCTTTTGCTTCTTCGTAATTTCCTCTTGTAATTGCTCTTGGCACTTCACCGGCAAGGCAGGCAGACAGGGCAATGATCCCTTCGTGGTACTGCTCTAAAACCTCCATGTCCACTCTCGGTTTGTAATAATATCCGTCTACAAATCCCTTGGATACAATCTTCATCAGATTGCTGTAGCCTGTATTATTCTCTGCCAATAATACCAGATGATAGTACCGGTCTTCTCCATGTACCGTCTCCCGGTCAAATCTGGAATTTGGTGCAACATAGACTTCACATCCTAAGATCGGATTGATCCCCTGTGCCTTTGCTTCTTTATAAAAATCTATGACTCCATACATGACTCCGTGGTCTGTAATGGCAGCACTGTTCATTCCGAGTTCTTTGACCCTTGCTACATATTCTTTTATTTTATTTGAACCATCTAAAAGACTGTATTCCGTATGGACATGCAGATGTGTAAATGCCATGTTCTTCCTCCGTACCAGATAATCTTTTCTTTCTCTTCCTTCTTATGTTCTACAACGAATGTGTCCCATAAATGCAACAGTATTATTGTATCATTTTTATAAGTTCTAAGCCACAAGAAAATCTTCCAATAAATCCAAAAACACAGCGCCGTCTTTAATGAACGGTGCTGTGTTTTATTAAACTTAAGTTTAATTTTTCTACAATACCTTGGATAAAAATTCCCGAAGTCTTGGGTTCTTTGGATTTGCAAAAAACTCCTCCGGTGTGTTCTCTTCCTGGATTTTTCCTTCATCGATAAACAGAACACGGTTTGCGACTTCTCTTGCAAAACCCATCTCATGGGTTACAACCACCATGGTCATTCCGTCTCTTGCTAACTCACGCATCAACTCTAACACTTCACCTACCATTTCCGGGTCAAGTGCAGAAGTCGGTTCGTCAAAGAGCATCACGTCCGGGTTCATTGCAAGTGCTCTTGCAATGGCAATTCTCTGCTTCTGTCCTCCGGATAACTGGGATGGATAATCATTGGCACGTTCCGGGAGTCCGACTCTTTCTAACAGTTCCTTTGCCTTTTTCTCCGCTTCCTGCTGTGTCATCAATCCGAGTTTTACCGGTGCAAGCGTAATGTTGTTCTGTATGGTATAGTTTGGGAACAGATTGAACTGCTGAAATACCATACCGATTTTCTGACGCATCTTGTTGATATCCACGGACTTATCTGTAATATCCGTTCCTTCAAACAGGATTGTTCCTGATGTCGGTTCTTCTAACAGATTTAAGGAGCGTAAAAAGGTAGATTTTCCACAGCCGGATGGTCCGATGATGGCTACCACCTCTCCCTGATCAATCTCTGTTGTGATTCCGTCCAATACCACCTGCGTACCAAAAGATTTTTTTAAATCCTGTACCTGAATCAGCGCATTTTCATTAACGTTCATTTGTTCTCAATTTCCTTTCGAGTCTATTGACACCTGCTGTCATCAGCATAACGATCACAAGGTAAATTGCCGCAACTCCAAACAGTGGCAGATATGCCTCATAGGTGGTACTTCGTATAATATCGCCACCCTTGGTCAGATCCATCGTTCCTACATATCCACTGATGGATGTCTCTTTTAACAGCACGATCATTTCATTTCCAAGTGCCGGAAGGACATTTTTAAATGCCTGCGGCAAAATGATCAGGCGCATGGTCTGCACATAGTTAAAGCCAAGGCTTCGTCCCGCCTCAAACTGTCCCTGATCAATGGACATGATACCGGAACGCACAATCTCCGCCACATAGGCACCGGAGTTAATGCCGAATGCACATACTGCCACAAAGATCTTGCTCACATTCACGGAAGCAAAAATAATGTAGTATGTAATCATGAGCTGTATCATAGTCGGTGTTCCACGGATTACCGTCAGATACACCCGGCAGATAAAATTCAATATTTTTAATGAACCATTCTTATCATGGCTCGCACGAATAATCGCTACCAGAAAACCGATGGCTACTCCGATCAAAACCGCAAATATGGTGATCAGTAATGTGTTCTCTAAACCGGTCAACAGATACTGCCATCTGTCTTTTTCTATAAAATTCTGATAGAAGCTTTCCTTAAAACCACTCACTTGTCAGCCCTCTGCTCTACTTTCTGGTAATGATAACCTGTTTTGCTTTTGCATAGCTGTCTGTAAAGTCGATGTTTTTCAGACGATCCTCTGTTACAGTCATTCCTGCTGCACCAAAATCTGCTTTTCCTGACTGTACTGCTGCAATGATAGAATCAAATTCCATATCTTCGATCTGTAACTCATATCCGAGCTTGTCACAGATTGCTTTTGCGATATCTGCATCGATACCTACAATATTATCACCATCATAGTACTCATATGGCTCAAAAGTTGCATTGGTTGCCATTACCAGTTTTCCATTTGGATACTCAATATCTTTTGGGGATTCGTATGGAGTCTTGCCCTTTGTGTCATCGCCAATATAATTATCTACGATAGAATCCAGTGTTCCGTCTTTTTTCAACTCTGCTAATGCATTGTTAAACTCTTTTGTTAACTCCGGTTTGTCCTTAGAAATACAAATTGCATACTCCTCGTCTGCAAACGGCTCGTCTAAAATCTGTAAATCATCGTTCTTTTCTACAAATGCCTGTGCCGGCTGTGAATCGATGATCACGCAGTCGATCTTGCCCTGCTTTAATGCCTGTACAGCATCTGTTCCTTTATTATAACGCTCAATCTTAGTGCCTGCTTCGTCACCTTCATAATCAGATGCATAAATATCGCCGGTTGTTCCAAGCTGTACACCGATGCTCTTTCCCTCTAAGTCATCAATGGAATTTACTGTATTCTCCACTTTTTTGTTTCCACCGCAAGCTGTCAATGCAAATACCATTCCTGTTGCCAACAGAACTGCTGCAGCCTTTCTCATGTTTCTCATAATAAGTCCTCCTTGTATAAATATGCATTTATTATAGTATCATTTCCGCAAAAATACAAGTTGGAATTGCCATAACTTCCGGTTACTGTGCCATATCCAGATGCTGTACGGTTCCGACACCACCGTTTTCATATAGAAAGATTCCTGTTTTCCGAATGTAAGCATTCGTCCGGTTAGAATACCGGGAATTTAAGGAAAATTGTGTATCTGCATTTTTTAAGCAGATCGCACCTACTCCCGCTTCCTTTAATTTCAACAGTTTGTCATTGCTATTTTCATCCCGTACCCAGATACGCAGTTTGTCAAAAATCTCATCGGCCTCGTCGATCCAGCCGTTTTTGTCGATGTCATATTCCTCTAAATCTGCAAATCCATCTCCGCTCTGCGTGCCAAACAGCTCGGAACCGTCATCGATCTTTCCGTTTCCATTTTTATCGAGTGCTAAAAATCCGCTTCCACTCTTTAGCATGGATATCCGGTCTGCCGTTCCGTCTGCATCTAAGTCAAAATAGAATTTCTGGTCTGTCACCTGTGCGGTGGAGCTGTTTAAATTAATGACTAAAGGATCGCACAACCTTGCTGCACCAAAGTCCACTCTTTTTTCCATATAAGAAGTAAAAGAGCGGGACATTTCCACTTTGATCTGAAACGACATTTCCCTGCCATCCGCGGTTTTAACCGTTCCTTCTGTCTGAAAGGAAGTTGTCTCCTCTTCTGAATAATAGCTGATCTCCTGATAGCTTCCTCCAAATGCCTGCGCATTTGTCTGTCCAAGCATACCCAACGCTGTATGTTTTCCTTTTCCATCCCCGAAAAAGAGGTCTAACAGGTATTGGATCGCTTCTGCCT
The DNA here is from genome assembly GCA_003507655.1 of Lachnospiraceae bacterium. Lineage (GTDB taxonomy): Bacteria > Bacillota > Clostridia > Lachnospirales > Lachnospiraceae > Maccoyibacter > Maccoyibacter intestinihominis. Next base: position 23,070 of record DNUZ01000017.1, read on the forward strand.
GGATCTGATGGATACTCTTTTTCAGTTCAGAGTCCTCCTGCTTTTGAATATTTCTGCTGCTCTTTACCGTGTTTTTAGCTTCTGCAATCTCTTTTGCATCCACGCCGCCTTCTTTTAGGGCATTCCCCATCTGAAGCTCATCCTGTCCGTTTTTCGATGTTCCCCAAAGCTGCAGACTCTTGACCTCTTCTTCCCGTTTTCTGTAATATCTTTCACTTCGCATTCCGATATTTGACGACTGTATGACCATCTCTTTTCCTCCTCTTTCACTCTGAAACTTTTGTTCCGCGCGCGAGCGGTGCTGCATAACAGCTATTTACTTCTCCGCGAGCTGCACATCTTCGCCCAAAGGGCTTCTTGCTCTATAGGAAGCACCGTATTTCCTATAAAGATTAGGGTGTCAAAAGGCGCTCACAACTTAGTGGCTGGCAAATTGCACAAACCTGGGACTACTTTTGTGACTTTGGGAGAAAATTAGTAAATCTTAGTCTGGCTGTTCATGTATAGTGTTTTGCTGCCATGGAC
>DNUZ01000029.1:0-9758 GCA_003507655.1 Lachnospiraceae bacterium
AGGTAGATAGGGCAGAGGTGGAAGTGCAGCAATGTATGGAGCTGACTGTTACTAATCGGTCGAGGGCTTGACCAAAAGCGGAGAAAGACGGCTGGATGGAAACAGTGGCATGAAGCAGGCTTGCCTGTATGAATGGCACTGGTTACAGACAGGGTTTTGCGTAGCAAAATCATCGAGATGAAGCGTAGCGGAATCGAGATGACCGTCTTAGAAGTTCAAGGAATCTGTATGAAGTTTTGAAGGTATATGTAATATAATAAAGGGATATAGTTCAGTTGGTAGAACGTTGGTCTCCAAAACCAAATGTCGAGGGTTCGAGTCCTTCTGTCCCTGCTTTATATAAGAAAGTGGCTATAAAACTTATAGCTGCTTTTTTTTTTAATGGAAAAACAGGCACGGATGTAGTACACTTTACCGTACCTGCGTATCCAGCACAACTTTTGGAAAATAAGCGGCAAAGGCCTGTTGGATATGATCAAGTGAGGCACTTGCTTTTGGATAGTCAGATTCCGTGACCTGTAAGAGAGCATAGCCGTCCCGAACGCGTACCCGGAAATCAGAAAATCCCATAGAAAAGAGGATATTTTCGCAGGATTCGATAGCATGAAGCAGTTCACCGGTGATCTTCATACCGGTAGGAATACGGGTAGCAAGGCAGGCATAAGATGGTTTGTCCCAGGTAAACAGTCCGGCTTCTTTCGATAGCAGGCGGATGTCTTTTTTTGTAAGACCGCAGAGACGTAGTGGTGAAATAACATGGAGTTCTTTTAAAGCTAACATACCGGGGCGGTCATTGACTTCATCTGAAGCATTCGTACCGTCCAACAGAATCGGGAAGCCTTGTGTAAGGGCTTCTTTTTGAATGGCAGAAAAAATACGCTGCTTACAGTAGTAACAGCGATTTTTCGGATTATCAATAATCGTATCGTCATTTAGTACACTTCCATAGAGAATTTTTAAAGGAATCCCGTGCTGGGTGCAGAAACGTTTGGCATCTTTAAATTCAAATTCCGGCTGAAATTCACTTTTATAGTATATTGCCAGCATATTTTGAGCATACTTTTTTGCACAGTAAGCCAGATAGGCGGAATCCACACCGCCGGAAAATCCGATGGCTGCCTGAGGATGCTGTTGGAAAAAATCTGAAAGTATCATAGTATCACCTTTTTGCGTTTTTTTCATAAAATACAGAATTAAAGTTATTATAAAAAGAAGCATTGCATACGTCAAGTGGATGATAAAGCCAAAGGAAGAATCGGAAAAGCATAAAAAAACATAAGAAAAATTGTAGAAAAACGATGTTTTTAATAAAAATATAGAGAAAAAATTGTGCAGAATACACAGAAAAAAAGCGAAAATCCATAATTCTAAACGATGGAAAAGAAAAAAAGCATAGTATCTGACACTTTAAATTGTGAAATGATTGTAAAAAGTGTGTAAACGGTACCAGTTGCATAAAACCTACCTTTATTTGACAAATTAAATAAAAAATGGGATAATTTATAGCTATAGTGAGGGAAAAAAAGAAAAGGGAAAAGAAATCAAGGTGAAAGGAATGAATGAAATGAACGAAAAACAAATCAGACTACGCAGTAGGGAAGAAGTTCAGGATTTTGTTCAGGCAGCTAGCAACTGTAATTTTGATATTGATATTTCCTATGATCGCGTGATTATTGATGCAAAATCTTTTTTAGGTGTACTGGGATTAGGAGTATCAAGAGTCTTGACTGTAACCTATTGTGGAAAAGACATGGACTTTGAGAATACAGTACAGAAATATGCCGTTGCTTAGTTAACCGCATAGAAAAAGGTATGTATTGAGCAGGTAATTTATGACGGAAGAAAAGGGTCGGTGGACATTTCGATAGAAATGTTTGCAGACCCTTTTTGCATGCATTATAATGAACGTAGGCAATGAGCAGTGTCATCCACTAAAATTATGTAAGAGTCATATAGAAACAGAGGAACAAAATTGCAGGAACAGACAGAAAAGCAGAATATTAAAATATCGGTACGAAATCTGGTAGAATTTATTCTGCGTTCAGGGGATATTGACAATCGAAAAAGCAGAGCGATGCAGGCAGAAGCGATGCAGGAGGGAAGCAGGATACATCGAAAGATACAGCGGAGAATGGGTGCTTCCTATCATGCAGAGGTACCGTTAAAAATCGAGATTCCAAGAGAAAATTATCAGTTTGTGATTGAGGGACGTGCGGACGGGATCATAAAAGAAGAGATGATCACGATTGATGAGATTAAGGGCATCTATATGGATCTAAGCTATTTAGAAGAGCCTGTTGGTGTTCATCTTGCACAGGCGAAGTGTTATGCTTACATGTATGCCCAACAAGAAAGTTTTGCACCGGATGTTAAAATGGGCGTGCAGATGACGTACTGTAACCTTGATACCGAAGAAATCCGGCGTTTTGTGGAGCAGTATACGGTAGGGGAATTAGAAAACTGGTTTTTAGGCATTGTTGCAGAGTATGAGAAATGGGCAGATTTTCAATATCAATGGAGGTGTAAACGCCAGGCATCGATCCAGAAGTTGGAATTTCCATTTGATTACCGTGAGGGACAAAAGGAATTAGCGGCAGATGTCTACCGGACGATTTATAGGAGGAAAAATCTCTTTATCCAGGCACCGACAGGAACAGGTAAGACGATGTCTACGATTTATCCATCTGTCCGGGCAGTGGGAGAAGGACTGGCAGAGAAAATTTTTTACCTGACGGCAAAGAGTATCACGGCGACCGTAGCTTTAGATGCATTTCGGATTCTTGGCGGAAAGGGTTATCAGGCAAAGACGGTGCTGATCACAGCGAAGGAAAAAATGTGTGTCTGTGAGGAAATGGACTGTAATCCGCAGAACTGTCCTTATGCCGAAGGACATTTTGACCGTGTAAATGATGCGGTCTTTGAACTTTTGCAAAAGGAGGAGATTTTTACCAGAGAGATCTTTTTAGAGCAGGCACACCGACACAGGGTATGTCCGTTTGAATTGTGTTTAGATACGGCTTCGTGGGCAGATAACATTATCTGTGACTATAATTATGTGTTTGATCCGAATGTCTATCTGAGGAGATTTTTTGCGGAAGGAACGAAAGAAGAGTATCTGTTTTTAGTGGATGAGGCACATAATCTGGTGGAGCGGGCGCGGAGTATGTATAGTGCAGTGCTCGTCAAAGAGGACTTTTTAGCGGTAAAAAAGCTGGTCAAGCCATATAGCAAGAAAGTAGCGACGGAATTGGAGAAATGTAATAAGATCCTTCTGGCTTATAAACGGGAATGTGAGGATTATCAGATCTGTGAAAATATCTCGAATTTTGCATTTGCCCTGATGCGGTTTGGCGCGGCAGCGGATACCTTTTTACAAAAAAGCACAGAATTTCCGGAAAAGAAGGAATTTTTGGATTTATATCTAAAAGTCCGTCATTTTTTAAATATGTATGAGAGGTTAGATGAGCATTATGTCATCTATACGCAGTTTTTAGAAAATCATTCTTTTATGATAAAACTGTTCTGTGTTGACCCGGCGTTGAATCTGCAGGAATGTTTAGACAAGGGGAGGAGCACGGTGTTCTTTTCCGCTACGCTTTTACCAATCCAATATTATAAGAAGTTACTCAGTACAAAAGAGGATAATTATGCCATTTATGCAAAGACGGCATTTTCTAAGGAGCAGAGCTGTCTGTTGATTGGCGACGGAGTCAGCAGTAAATATACCAGGCGAAATCGCATGGAGTTTCAAAATATTGCAAAGTATATCCAAAAGATTGTCTCTGCAAAAAATGGAAATTATATGGTGTTCTTTCCATCCTACCGTTTTTTGGAGCAGGTGTACGAGGAGTTTTTCCCCATGATGGGTGAGCAGACGGATTGCATTGTGCAGACGACAGGAATGAAGGAAGAGGAACGGGAAGAATTTTTAGGGGAATTTGAAAAAGAAAGAAAACATTCGTTAGTCGGTTTCTGCGTTATGGGCGGAATCTTTGGAGAAGGGATCGATTTAAAAGAGGAACTTTTGATCGGAGCGATCGTTGTGGGAACGGGACTGCCACAGGTTGGACAGGAGCGGGAAATTTTAAGACAGTATTTTGAAACGCATAGTGGCGAGGGGTTTGACTATGCATATCGTTATCCGGGAATGAATAAGGTGCTGCAGGCAGCGGGACGTGTCATTCGTACGAAGGAGGACAGAGGTGTCATTGCGCTGCTGGATGAGCGCTTTTTACAGTGGGAATACCGCAGACTCTTTCCAAGGGAATGGGAGGAGTATACGGTATGCAGTCACGAAAGTGTCAGCAATGTGTTAAAGAACTTCTGGGGGGGACAGAAGTAATCAGAATTTAAGAGAGAACTTCCGGAGGAAGCAGTTTTAAAAATTCCTCTGTGGATGCGGAAACCGGAAGATTCGGATTGATTGCTGCAACGAGCTGACGCTGCGGCAGTTTTTCTTTGGTGCGTAAGATAAAGAGGTCACGGCTTTGTCTGGTCAGACAGTAGTCTGGGATAAAGGCAATTCCAAGACCGATTTTAGCTAAGTCGATCAAAAGGTCGTTACTGCTTAATTCAATTTCAGGAATCAGTTCTAACTGGTGCTGCAAAAAGAGGTTGTGTAAAAATTCACTGGTCGTACTCTTGCGGTCCAACATCAGGATCGGATATTCCCGCAGATCAGAAAGTGCAATTTCCTTCTGCTCTAAATGAAAATAGGCAGGGTTCGCAATAAAAACATCGTGGAAATGTGAAACGGTTTTCTGAACGTAGGAATGGTTTAATCTTGCGTTTGGAAAATTGGTGACGATCAGATCCACGCGTCCCTGTTCTAATAAGTCTACACAGCTTAGCGAAGTGGCGTTTGTGACTTTGATCGGAACGGAAGGGAATTTTTTATGAAACTGTTTTAAATACGGAACTAAAAAATAACGACAAATTGTATCGCTGGCTCCGATATGAAGCTGTCCGAGGCCAAGCGTATTGGCTTCTAATAATTGACCCTCTCCACGGCGTATCAGGTTCATGGCAGGCTCAATGTGTTTTAAAAGGATTTCTCCGGCAGGTGTGAGCTGCACTTTTTTGGTACTGCGGATAAACAACGGTTGTCCTAATTTTTTTTCTAAGGTCTTGATGGACTGGCTGACCGCAGACTGGGAGATGAATAATTGTTTGCTCGCCTCTGAAAAGCTGAGGGAAGAGGCAACGTGAAAAAATACTTTGTATAGTTCGTAGTTGATGTCCATAGCAGAACTCCTTTATAATTTATAATCTATGAGAATTTTTAATAAATATCTAAGTCTATTATAATTTGTGCTTATATATTCGTCAATGTCCGGGTTTTGGGAAAATAGATTAGAAACACTTATAAATAGAATTAAATATATTAATTTTTCTAATTGAACTTAAGATGCTATAATGAAACTGTAATGAGTGAAAATATACAGATTCCAACAGGAGGTTTTTTATGGGTAACGTAAGAAGAGTGTACGCAGAGAAGAAACCGGCATATGCCGTTGCAGCGAAAGAACTGCAGTCTGAAATTAAGAGTTACTTGGGAATTAAGACCGTAACAGGTGTGCGGGTATTAATTCGTTATGATATAGAAAATGTCTCAGAAGAGACTTATAAAAAAGCATTGGGAACCGTGTTCTTTGAGCCGCCGGTTGACGATGTGTATGAGGAAAATTTTGAGTTAAACGGTGCAAAGACTTTCAGTGTGGAATACCTTCCGGGACAGTTCGACCAGAGAGCCGATTCCGCAGAGCAGTGTTTAAAACTGTTAAAAGAAGAGGAAGAACCGATCATCCGTACCGCGACAACTTATGTGATCGAGGGTGAGATCACCGATGCGGAATTAGAAGCAATTAAGAATTACTGCATCAATCCGGTAGATTCAAGAGAGACCGGAATGGAAAAACCGGTTACATTAGTGACAGAATTTGAGGAGCCGGCAGATGTGGCAGTTTTTGACGGCTTTATGGATATGGAAGAGAAGGCATTCAAGGATTTATATGATTCTTTAGGACTTGCTATGACGTTTAAGGATTTTCTGCATATCCAGAATTATTTTAAGAGTGAGGAAAAGAGAAATCCATCCATGACCGAAATCCGTGTTTTGGATACCTACTGGTCAGACCACTGCCGTCATACGACATTCTCTACGGAACTTACGGATGTGACCTTTGAGGATGGATATTTTAAAGCACCATTAGAAAAGACTTATCAGGAGTATTTAGATACACACAAAGAGATCTACGCAGGAAGAGATGACAAATTTGTCTGCCTGATGGACATTGCATTGATGGCAATGAAGAAGTTAAGAAAAGAAGGAAAATTAGAGGATTTAGAGGAGTCTGAGGAAATCAATGCCTGCTCGATCGTTGTGCCGGTTGAGGTAGACGGTGTGACAGAGGAGTGGCTTGTCAATTTTAAAAATGAAACACACAACCATCCGACGGAAATCGAGCCTTTCGGTGGTGCAGCAACCTGTCTTGGCGGTGCAATCCGTGACCCGCTTTCCGGACGTACTTATGTATACCAGGCAATGCGTGTAACCGGAGCAGCAGACCCGACGGTTTCCGTAAAAGATACGATGGAGGGCAAACTGCCACAGAAAAAACTGGTACGCGGAGCGGCAGACGGTTACAGCTCCTATGGTAACCAGATTGGTCTTGCAACCGGTTATGTAAAGGAGATCTATCATCCGGACTATGTAGCAAAACGTATGGAGATTGGTGCAGTGATGGGAGCTGCCCCAAGACGTGCCGTACAGAGACTGACTTCTGGTCCGGGCGATATCATCATCCTGCTCGGCGGAAGAACAGGACGTGACGGCTGTGGCGGTGCAACCGGTTCTTCTAAGGCACATACCACACAGTCGATCGATACCTGTGGTGCCGAGGTGCAAAAGGGTAATCCACCGACAGAGCGAAAGATCCAGAGACTTTTCAGAAGAGAAGAAGTGGCTCATATTATTAAAAAATGTAACGATTTTGGTGCAGGAGGTGTGTCTGTTGCAATCGGCGAGTTAGCAGACGGTCTTCGCGTGCAGTTAGACAAGGTGCCGAAAAAATATGCAGGACTTGACGGTACAGAGCTTGCAATTTCCGAATCCCAGGAGCGTATGGCAGTAGTCATTGCACCACAGGATGTAGAGCAGTTTTTAGCTTATGCAAAGGAAGAAAACTTAGAGGCAGTTGAAGTTGCAGTCGTAACAGAAGAGCCACGTCTTGTTTTAGAGTGGAGAGGAAAAGAGATCGTCAATATTTCCAGAGCTTTCTTAGATACCAATGGTGCACATCAGGAAACTGCTGTTACGGTTGAGATGCCGGATGAAAAGGAAAAATTCTTTGGCAAAAAAGAGTTGAGCGGCGTAGCCGATGCACTTGCAGCAGGCAATGTGAAAAAAGCATGGATGACGATGTTAGCCGATTTAAATGTATGCTCCCAGAAGGGACTGGTTGAGATGTTTGACGGTTCGATCGGAGCAGGAAGCGTATATATGCCTTATGGTGGAAAATATCAGCTTACTGAGACACAGAGTATGGTTGCCAAACTTCCGGTTGCAAAGGGCAGCAGTGATACAGTAACGATGATGGCATATGGTTTTGATCCATATCTGTCTTCCTGGAGCCCATATCATGGTGCAGTTTACGCTGTAGTAGAATCGGTAGCAAGAATCGTTGCAGCAGGCGGTGACTATAAGAAGATCCGTTTTACTTTCCAGGAGTATTTCCGCAGAATGAGCGAAGATCCGAAACGCTGGAGTCAGCCGTTTGCAGCACTGCTTGGTGCTTACAGTGCACAGATGGGATTCGGACTGCCGTCTATTGGTGGAAAAGACTCTATGTCAGGAAGTTTTAACGAAATCGATGTTCCGCCGACACTTGTTTCTTTTGCGGTAGATGTTGCAAAGGAAAAAGATATCATTACACCGGAGTTCAAAAAAGCAGGCAATCCGATCGTATGGTTTAAGATTGCAAAGGATGCGTATGACCTTCCGGACTATGCACAGATGATGGACCTCTATGAAAAGATCCACAGCCTGATCGGAAACGGTGCAATCTGCTCTGCCTATGCGCTGGACGGAAAAGGTATGGCAGCAGCAGTCAGCAAGATGGCATTTGGTAATGCTCTTGGTGTGGCAATGTCAGAAAAGATTTCTGCTGATGAAATGTTTGAGCCTGGCTTTGGTCAGTTGATCGCCGAGGTTTCTGCGGATAAACTGGAAGAAATCTTAAAAGCAGTTCCGGAGGCACAGGTTGTTGGTGAAGTTACAGCGACAGGAACATTTACCTATGGAAATATGACAATTACCATGGAGGAAGCGTTATCTGCATGGACACAGACTTTAGAAAAGGTATTCCCTACCCGTGCGACACAGGAAAAAGATGTCTTAGATACACCTGTTTACACAGCAGGAAATGTTCATATATGCAAGAATAAGATTGCAAGACCGACCGTATTTATCCCTGTATTCCCAGGTACAAACTGTGAATATGACAGTGCCCGTGCGTTTGAGGCAGCAGGTGCCGATACGATCGTGAAGGTGTTTAAAAACTTAAGTGCTGAGGATATCCGTGATTCGGTTGAGGTATTTACAAAGGCGATCGACCAGTCTCAGATGATCATGTTCCCGGGCGGATTCAGTGCCGGTGATGAGCCGGAGGGAAGTGCGAAGTTCTTTGCAACGGCATTCCGCAATGAGAAGATGAAAGAAGCCGTGATGCGTCTGTTAAATGAGAGAGACGGTCTTGCACTTGGTATCTGTAACGGTTTCCAGGCATTGATCAAACTTGGTCTTGTGCCTTACGGAGAAATTACCGCACAGAAAGAGAATTCTCCGACTCTGACTTACAATACGATCGGACGTCATATTTCTAAGATGGTGTATACGAAAGTGGTTACAAATAAATCCCCTTGGCTTGCAGGAACAGAGGTTGGAAACATTTATTGTAATCCGGCTTCCCATGGTGAGGGACGTTTTGTAGCACCAAAAGAATGGTTAGACAAGTTATTTGAGAATGGTCAGGTGGCAACCCAGTATGTCAACGAAGCAGGCCGGCCGACCATGGATGAAGAGTGGAATGTCAATGGCTCTTACATGGCAATTGAGGGTATCACAAGTCCGGATGGACGTGTCCTTGGTAAAATGGCTCATGCAGAGAGAAAAGGACGCTCTGTGGCAATGAATATCTACGGAGAGCAGGATATGAAGCTGTTTGAGTCCGGAGTGAAGTATTTTAAATAGGATAGTTAAACAGAATAAAAGCGAAAGACCTTGTAGGCGGAAAAACCGTTCTATGGGGTCTTTTTTTTGCTGCGAAAAAAACCATGCATTCAGAGAAAAATGTGCTAAACTAAAGAGTATGCAAAGATATCTTCGTCAGGGAGGAAGACTGATACTTCGGGAGGTAACCAGTGATAACAAATTGCTGTTATGGTTTATGGATAAGATAGAGCTCCCATTGGCAAATCTGTGTGGTCACGGTGATGTGAAGATTGCCACAAGAGGTCTGATCGCAGATTGCTGCAAGCAGGTTGGACTGAAGGTGGAAAAATCCGAGATACGAAAAGGAATGCGCCTGCATTGCGTGGTAAGGAAAGCGCAGTAAAATGTACCTGAAATCAAAATAAAATCAAAAAATCAACAAAATCGAAAAAAGTTGAAAAAAGTGCTTGACTTTTACCCGGAATGGATAGTATAATAACGAGGTCGGTCAGGCAAGTCCGATAACGAAATGGGATCTTAGCTCAGC
>DNUZ01000029.1:9936-12966 GCA_003507655.1 Lachnospiraceae bacterium
AGCTCAGCTGGGAGAGCATCTGCCTTACAAGCAGAGGGTCACAGGTTCGAGCCCTGTAGGTCCCATTGATCACAAAATTTAATATGGCGAGATAGCTCAGTTGGCTAGAGCATGCGGTTCATACCCGCAGTGTCGAGGGTTCAAATCCCCCTCTCGCTACTATAAAACCCTTGAGAAATCAAGGGTTTATTTTTTTCGTGTTACAGCTCATGTTGCATTTTTCATAAATGCAATGAATTTTTTTAGACTCTTTGGTATCTTCTTTTTCGAATAGAATTAACCAGCTATTATATTTTTCATTATCAATATCAATCTTAGACGATGATTTTGCGGCAATGTTAGTATAGTTAATGTTTACTAATGCTTGCTTAGATACGATACTTAGAAACGAGTTGTCGGATTCTGTCGATTAGTTGGTAGTATTGAACTTTGAAAATTGAATATTGACGGTTGAAATGGTATAATTCCCCTATCACAAAAGATTGGGGAGAAATTTATATTGAAGATGATTCTATTAACATCGACTAACTCACATATGATGAGTGATGATTTAAAAGGGGCAATAATCACAGCGGTGGTGACTGGATTTATTTCAATTATTGGTTTTATTGTAACCAATTTATCAATGAGAAAGAATTTTAAAAATGAGCTGATTAAACAAAGAGATAGCATAGCACTTGAAAAAATGTCCACAATGCCTTTTGAGGTTCTTGATTTGATGGATAGGATGATAAAGGCGAATAATGGTAGGATTGGAAAAACAGAATTAGATAGTTTCAAAAAGATGATGAATTCAATCTATTCATACGGTTCGGAAAGAGCATGTACTATAGATAAGAAGAGTGGGTACATACCTATTCAGATATGAAAAGACCTGAAGTGCTAGCATCAGGTTTTTTCATAATTATGAACCTTGATTTTTGTAATAATATAAATTGAGGCTTGTAAAATCTGAGCCATTATAGTTGTAGAACAATAAAATTCTACCAACAATTAGTAAGGAGGGGGATACTTTGAAAAATGAGAATAAGATAAAGTATGATTCTGAGTATATCAGTTATGTTGAGCATGGAGATTCGGCAGCAGTTTTTATTGTAAGAGATCTTGTAAAGAATATTGATACATCGAAAATGTGGATTGATATAATCAAGACTTGGGGAGAGAAAAATGAATTTGGAGTGTGGGATTTTGTGAAAATAAAAATAGAACTTTTTCCAAGAAAAATAAAACCGATATATCCTCAGAATGCTAGTACGGAAGATAAAAAGTATATTACATGGAAAACAGCGCATGAGGATATAGATCAACAAAGATCACAAGGATATATAGGTAAAAAGTTTATAATTTTCCTAAAACTTGTGAATAAAAATCAAGATAAGACAGGAATAATAGAAAAAAAATGGAATAAAAAGTTTGGACGATATGTTCCGAAACATTGCGCGAGGTCATCTGATTGTGAGGTACAGAAGAAGAAAGTGCCAGTAAAACCGGTGTGGGAATATCATATAATATCAGTTAAAAAATTATAGTTTTATAGATTTTTTGTTTTATGTGTTCATTTACAGAAACATAGATATCTTCAAAATTGAAAACCAAATAAATAACAGTATGGATAATTATTTTCACCATGCTTACACTTCAACAGCCCCGGCACACGCCGGGGCTGTTCTATGATCCATTAACAACCGAGGTTAAAGTATTTGCAGATTGCGTTAAATAACTCGGAACAGCTATTGAATTTTAAACACATAGTTTCGTCCTCCTTATTTGAAATGTATTTGTATCAGCTGACAAAAGAATTGTAACAATATCGTAATATTTATTCAATAGGAGGAGACTGGCAGGAAGGGAAAGATTTGGAACAGGCATTCGGAAAGCTGATAAGTGATCGTGAAAGAAAATAAAGGTTCGAGCAGTTGGACATAGAACTACCAGAGAATTTTTGCATATTATAGGAAATAAATAAAGATCTGTGAGATGGCGCAGAAAGTAGTAGGGGATTTTAAAACAGAAACGGAAGCCAAAGCAGAAGGCATAAAACGAACCCGGGATTGTCCGGTGGACAAAGACAAGAAAATCTAGTATAATAAACAAAAGTTAGTTGCGACTAACCAAAGAAAGGAGACAGAAGCATGAAAGTAATCATTGGAATACTGATACCGTTTTTTGGAACATCCTTAGGAGCTGCGTTTGTATTTTTTATGAGAAAATCATTGAGTGATATGTTACAAAGGGCATTGACCGGATTTGCGGCAGGAGTCATGGTGGCTGCATCCATCTGGAGCCTTTTAATTCCGGCGATTGATCAATCTTCAGAGATGGGGAAATGGTCATTTGTACCGGCGACTGTCGGATTTTGGGCAGGAATGATGTTTTTGCTGATGTTGGATACTGTGATCCCACATCTGCATCAGAAGAGTGAAAAGGCAGAAGGACCGAAGAGTCAGCTTAAGCGTACAACTATGATGATACTTGCCGTTACATTGCATAACATCCCGGAAGGAATGGCAGTAGGAGTTGTCTATGCAGGATATCTTTCCGGAAATGCAAAAATTACTGCGGCAGGAGCATTTGCACTGGCACTGGGAATTGCAATCCAGAATCTGCCGGAGGGAGCTATTATATCCATGCCGCTTCGTGCAGAGGGCATGAAAAAGTCAAAAGCATTTTTAGGTGGCGTATTGTCCGGAATCGTAGAACCGATAGGGGCAGTGCTTACGATCCTTGCAGCAAGCCTGATCGTTCCGGCACTTCCGTATCTGTTGAGTTTTGCAGCAGGAGCGATGCTCTATGTGGTAGTAGAGGAATTGATCCCGGAGATGTCACAGGGGACACACTCGAATATAGGAACCGTGTGCTTTGCACTTGGGTTCAGTGTCATGATGGTTTTAGATGTTGCATTAGGATAAACGGATAGGATTAGGGTGTCAACTTGCACAAAGCCGGGTCTATTTTGTTCCGTTGTACGAAAATAAGAAAATCTAAGTCTGCCTGAGTCAGGTTGCGTTGGAGTGACGTGTACGTCTTAAA
>DNUZ01000029.1:13190-35161 GCA_003507655.1 Lachnospiraceae bacterium
CCGTCCATGGCAGCAAAACACTAGACATGAACAGCCAGACTAAGATTTACTAATTTTCTTTCAAAGTCACAAAAGCAGCCCCGGCTTTGTGTCATTTGCCAGCCAATAAGTTGTGAGCCGCCTTTTGATACCCTGATTCTATTAAGTAAAAAATAAATCCCATAAAACCTATTGATATACTATGAAATAAATATTATAATCTGATTTATCAGTTAGGAAATGGAGGCGTACTACGATGAGAAAGTTCTATGTGGTTTCAATGGAATATGCATGTTGTTGCTGTCGAATGCAATAATCCCGGGCATTTTTATGCAAAATAATTGTAGAGCAATTTATCTGTGCACAAAAATGTATGGAAAGCAGACATTATATACAGATATAAAACAGAATGATAAACAAGAATCAAAATGAAGAATTTAAAAGTAAAGAAAATTGTTGTAGCAGCGTTAGCACTTATCTGATCAAAAATTATCCGGATATCCCGCTTCAGAAATTTGACTCCTATACAACAGCAAAAGAGGCATTTGAGAACGGAACCTCTGTTGCATGGGCAAATGACAGTCACCAAAGGAAATGATACCTTATTAGACTGGATCAATGAGGAAATTAAAACCTTAGGTGAAGAACAGTTCTTCCATGCAGATTATGAAGAAACCTTAAAAGATACTTATGGCTCAGAATATGAGGACAGTCTTGTTGTAGAAGGCGGAGAGACCAAATAACAGGAGAATTTAGAAACAGGAAGAAGAGAGCAGTTACATGAATTGGGAATTTATCGTGGAATATCTGCCCTTGTATGAAAAAGCGACAGTTCTCACAGTCAGAATAGGACTGCTTGGAATTGCTTTCGCAATTCTTGTCGGATTTGCCTGTGCAATGGTGCAATACCACAGGATTCCGGTGGTAAGACAGATCGTAGCAGTATATATTGAACTCAGCAGAAATACCCCTCTGCTGGTTCAATTGTTTTTCATTTATTGCTGCCGGTATCTGTTTTAGGCAGCTTACTCGAAAGGAGGTTGCGTCGTGCCGGATTTGGGGATTGATGTTCTATTAAAAGGAAGCAATATGCTTCGGCTGTTACAGGGAGTGGGCGTTGCCGTACAGATCAGCCTGGTTTCGATTGCGATCAGTATGCCGTTGGGCATCGTGGTCGGTTCTCTGATGACCGTAAAAACTAAGCATGAAATGCAGTTTGCAAAAGCAGTAGCAGACCGTGTGATCTTTATGGATGGAGGACAGATCGTAGAGGAAAATGAACCGAAGGAATTCTTTGAACATCCGAAGACAGAAAGAGCAAAACAGTTTTTAAATGTGTTCTCCTTTGAATAATATGGTAAGAACGGTTGCATCTGTCGGCTAAGAGGGATATACTTTTAGAAAGAAAAGCACAGGAGGAGAACCGATGAAATTTTTCTTAGATACAGCAAAAGTAGAAGACATTAAAAAAGCAAACGATATGGGAGTCATCTGCGGTGTGACCACGAATCCGTCCCTGATCGCAAAAGAAGGAAGGGATTTTAACGAGGTGATCGCAGAAATCGCTTCTATCGTGGACGGACCGATCAGCGGTGAAGTCAAAGCAACGACACAGGATGCAGAGGGCATGATCGCAGAAGGACGCGAGATTGCAGCCATCCATCCGAATATGGTCGTGAAGATTCCAATGACCGTGGAAGGTTTAAAAGCAACAAAAGTATTATCCAGTGAAGGAATCAAAATCAATGTTACCCTGATCTTTACGGCAAATCAGGCATTGCTTGCAGCAAGAGCAGGTGCTGCTTATGTTTCCCCATTTTTGGGAAGACTCGATGATATTTCGGTTGCCGGTATCAATCTGGTAAAAGATATCGTGCAGATTTTTAAGGCAGGAGATATCCATACGGAGATCATTGCAGCAAGTATCCGCAATCCGATCCATGTAACAGATTGTGCAATGGCAGGAGCAGACATCGCAACCGTGCCATATTCCGTGTTAGAGGCAATGACCAAGCATCCGCTGACAGATGCCGGAATCGAAAAATTTGTGAAAGACTATCAGGCAGTATTTCACGACTAGATTTAGAGATATATATTAAAAATTACATAAGGAATGACAGAAATCAGGGAATCCAAACCGAGATCGAAAGGATTCCCTGATTTTTTTGTGCTATGGGATTAGGGTGTCAAAAGGTGGTTTCAAGTTTTTTGATTGCAAATTGCCCAAAGCCGGGTCTGTTTTGTTCCGTTGTACGAACATAAGAAAATCTAAGAAAAATTTGGTCTGACCAAGACCATAAATTATAAAGAGAGAATATTAGTGATTGTGTCAATTGTAAAGTGCTGTATTTCCTAATAAAATTTAATTGTTAAGAAGTTCACATAGTTATAAAAATGGAATCGCAGCACCGTCACACTGTCGAAGCGGAGAATGTGGCTGGTGTCATTCCCGACTGGTAGCAGGAGATGTCTATATGCCGACATCCGTAGACGGACGGCGTGAGGCGGATAAAAAATTCGGATATATCCATCCGTGTGTAACATTCCCGCTGTCTGATCTGACAATGGAAGTTCCCACCGTGCGATAGGACGCGTGTGAAATCATTGTAAGATCAAAGGATGTATAGAACAGAAGATAGATAGAGTAAGACGATTAGAAAAGGAAGCATTTAAAAAAGTGTTTCTTTTTTCAGTATAGCCCAAAAGGGTATTGCTATTACGCTTGGGAACGAAAGGAGTCCGAAACGATAAAGTCATCCTTGCGGATACGATTGCCAGTTTACGGCATCCGGCATTCGCTGTGCTGTAAAACCACAGTCGAATGGACAGATGCGTCAAAAAACTTCAGGAGTTATAAAATTCAATCATATGCTCTAGTCTGGAACTCATATTTTCCATCAGGGCATCGACAAGAACCAAAGCTGCCATAGATTCTACTACTACGACGGCTCTTGGTACAATGACAGGATCATGCCGGCCCTTGATCTCTAGAGTGATGTTTTCGCCGGAACGGTTTACCGTCTGCTGGGCTTTAAAGATCGAAGGAGTCGGCTTGACTGCCGCACGAAGCACGATCGGAGCACCATCGCTCATGCCGCCTAAGATACCGCCGGCATGATTCGTCTTTTTACATACATTTCCGTTTTCATCATAGAAAAAAGCATCATTGTTTTCACTTCCCTTTGCAAAAGAAGTTAAGAATCCATCCCCGATCTCAAAGCCTTTTACGGCACCGATAGAAAAAATGGCTTTTGCAAGATCTGCATCGAGTTTATCAAAAACAGGTTCCCCGATTCCGGCAGGCATACCATCAATAATACATTCGATCACACCGCCGGAAGAGTCATGCTCCTGCATACAGGTGTCTAAGTAAGCAGATGCTTTTGCGGCAGCGTCCGCATCCGGCATATAGAGTGCATTATTTGCAATTTCTGCTAAATCTAAAGTAGAAATGGAGATGTCGCCGATGGATTTGGTATAAGCGGTCAGGTTAATGCCGAGTTCTTTTAAGATCTTTGCGGCAACAGCACCGGCAGCAACCCTTCCGATCGTTTCACGTCCGGAGGAACGGCCACCTCCGCGGTAATCGCGGAAACCGTATTTTGCGTCAAAGGTATAGTCCGCATGTCCGGGACGGTAGCAGGCAGCAATTTCGCTGTAATCTTTGGATTTCTGGTTGCAGTTGTATACAACGAGAGAAATCGGAGTTCCGGTGGTTTTTCCTTCAAAGACACCAGAGAGGATCTCTACCGCATCATCTTCCTTCCTGGGGGTCGTAAACCGGGATTGTCCGGGTTTTCTTCTATTTAAATAAAGCTGGATATCCTCACTGCTCAAAGAAAGTCCTGCCGGACAGCCGTCGATGACAACACCGACACCGGCTCCGTGGGATTCTCCCCAGGTAGTGATCTTAAATTGCTTTCCAAATGTTGAACCTGCCATATATGTAAAGTCTCCTTTTTATAGTCTGGCTTTATTGTAGCAGAGAGAAAAAAAGTTTGCAATGCGTATCGGACTGTACATTTTTATTTCTAAAGGTTATAATAGAGCAACAGACAAGAGGAGAACAGATATGTATAAATTGATCAAAAAAGATGGAAATGCAAAGCGGGGAGAATTTCATACCGTGCATGGTGTCATCCAGACCCCGGTATTTATGAATGTTGGAACCGTGGCAGCCATTAAAGGGGCTGTTTCTACGGAAGATTTAGAACAGATAAAGACACAGGTAGAGTTGTCAAATACCTATCATCTGCATGTGCGTCCGGGAGATCAGCTGATCAAAGAATTAGGCGGACTGCATAAATTTATGGTATGGGACAAGCCAATCTTAACGGATTCCGGCGGATTTCAGGTGTTTTCTTTAGCAACCTTACGAAAGATTAAAGAAGAAGGCGTTTATTTCCATTCCCATGTGGACGGCAGAAAAATTTTTATGGGACCGGAGGAGAGTATGCAGATCCAGTCCAATCTCGCTTCCACGATCGCCATGGCATTTGATGAGTGCCCAAGTAGTGTGGCAGAACGCTCTTATGTGGAAAATTCCGTGGCACGGACAACCCGCTGGTTAGAACGCTGCAAAAAAGAAATGGCACGCTTAAATTCCTTAGAAGATACCATCAATAAAAACCAGATGCTTTTTGGGATTAATCAGGGAGCCATTTTTGAGGATATCCGTATTGACCATGCAAAGCGGATCGCAGAGATGGATTTAGACGGTTATGCGATCGGCGGACTTGCGGTTGGTGAGAGCCATGAAGAGATGTATCACATCATTGAAGCCGTTGTACCGCATCTTCCGGTAGAAAAACCGACTTATCTGATGGGCGTTGGAACACCGGCAAATATTTTAGAAGGGGTAGAAAGAGGCGTTGACTTCTTTGACTGTGTTTATCCGACCAGAAACGGACGGCACGGACACCTTTATACGAATCAGGGAAAGATCAATCTCTTTAATAAGAAGTATGAAAAAGATATGCGTCCGATCGAAGAGGGATGCCAGTGCCCAGCATGCAGACGATATTCAAGAGCATACATCCGTCATCTGTTAAAGGCAAAGGAGATGTTAGGAATGCGTCTTTGCGTTCTGCACAACCTTTATTTTTACAATACCATGATGGAAGAGATCCGGGATGCGATCGAAAAAGGGGCATATCAGTCGTACAAAGAAGAAAAATTATATGGTATGGGACAGCTTACGTCCGGCATCAGCAAGGGAGATCTGTAAAAAGTTTGAGAATAATGGGAAAAAGTATTGATGAAAAAGGATTTTTTAGGTACAATAGGGAAAGTGAGTTAGAGATTTAGGAGGAAAAAATATGTATATTTTAGCAATGAGTAAAGCAGGCGGCACAATCGGAATGCTTCTTTGGATTATTGTATTATTCGGATTCATGTATTTCTTCATGGCTCGTCCACAGAAACAGGAGCAGAAGAGAAAAGAAGCAATGCGTGCAGATTTAGCAATCGGAGATACTGTTCTTACTACCAGCGGATTCTACGGAACCGTTATTGACATCAATGATGACACAGTGATCATCGAGTTTGGTAACAATAAGAACTGCCGTATCCCTGCTCAGAAAGCAGCAATTTCAGCCGTAGAAAAACCGGACGATGCAGTAGAAGAGTCCAAATAAAGAGCGGACATGCTGACAGGATGTTAGACAATGGAAAGCAGACCAGTTTTCGTAGGAAGGCTGTTCTGCTTTTTACTTTCTATTCCATACAGTTATAGAATACATAAAAAAGAATAATAACAATTCATGTTGAAATCAAATCCTAAATATACTATGATATTATGAAGTATTAAAATAGCACAGGAGGTAGTACGGCAATGAAATTTCGAGTGGGAGTCATTTCCGGTGACGGGATCGGACCGGAAATCGTAAAAGAAGCAAAAAAAGTATTAGATAAAGTAGGAAGCGAATTCGGACATGAATTCGAGTATGAAGAAATTTTAATGGGCGGATGCTCCATAGATGCAACCGGAGTACCGTTGACAGATGAGGCGATCGAAGCAGCAAAAGCGTCAGATGCAGTATTGATGGGTTCCATCGGTGGCAATACCAGCACTTCACCATGGTACACGCTCCCGCCAAATTTAAGACCGGAGGCAGGCTTACTTAAATTGAGAAAAGCATTGAATCTTTTTGCAAATTTAAGACCTGCATACCTGTATGAAGAATTAAAAGAGGCATGCCCGTTGCGGGAGGACATTATCGGGGACGGCTTTGATATGATGATCATGAGGGAACTGACCGGAGGACTCTACTTTGGAGACCGTGTGACCGAAGAGCGTAACGGAGTCATGACAGCCGTAGATACCCTTACATATAATGAGAATGAGATTCGAAGAATTGCAGTCCGTGGTTTTGACATTGCAATGAAGCGTAGAAAAAAAGTAACCAGCGTGGACAAAGCAAATGTGTTAGATTCTTCGAGACTTTGGAGAAAAGTGGTAGAGGAAGTGGCAAAGGACTATCCGGAAGTGTCCTATGAGCATATGTTAGTGGATAACTGTGCGATGCAGCTTGTCAAAGACCCGGCACAGTTTGATGTGATCTTAACAGAGAATATGTTTGGAGATATTTTATCCGATGAAGCAAGCATGGTGACCGGTTCGATCGGAATGTTATCCTCTGCAAGTTTAAATGAGACAAAATTCGGACTTTATGAGCCAAGCGGCGGTTCAGCACCGGATATTGCAGGAAAAGGAATTGCAAATCCGATCGCAACGATCTTAAGTGCGGCTATGATGCTTCGTTATTCCTTTGATTTAGATGCAGAAGCAGATGCAGTGGAAAATGCTGTAAAACAGGTGTTAAAAGACAAATACCGCACGATCGACATTATGCCGCAGGAGGCAGAGCGCGCAGGAGAAGTGACACAGGTAGGTACCTCTAAAATGGGTGATCTGATCTGTGAGAGAATACAGAAATAAGGAGAATAGATATGAAAAGTGATAACGTAAAAAAAGGGATGCAGCAGGCACCACACCGTTCTTTATTTAATGCACTGGGATTTACAAAAGAAGAAATGGACAAACCGTTAGTAGGTATTGTCAGCTCCTATAATGAGATCGTTCCGGGACATATGAACCTGGATAAAATTGTAAATGCCGTAAAAATGGGTGTTGCAGAAGCAGGCGGAGTACCGGTTGTATTTCCTGCCATTGCAGTCTGTGACGGAATTGCCATGGGACATATCGGTATGAAATATTCCTTAGTCACAAGGGATCTGATCTGTGATTCTACCGAGTGTATGGCATTAGCACACCAGTTTGATGCACTGGTCATGGTGCCAAACTGTGATAAAAACGTACCGGGACTTTTGATGGCAGCAGCCAGAGTCAATGTACCGACCGTATTTGTGTCCGGTGGACCAATGTTAGCAGGTCATGTGAAAGGAAAAAAACGCAGCCTTTCTTCCATGTTTGAGGCAGTCGGCTCTTATGCAGCAGGAACCATGAGTGAAGAGGATGTATGCGAATATGAGGAAAAGGTATGTCCAACCTGTGGCTCCTGTTCCGGTATGTATACGGCAAACTCCATGAACTGCTTAACAGAAGCCCTTGGAATGGGCTTACAGGGCAACGGAACGATCCCTGCAGTATATTCCGAGAGAATCCGTCTTGCAAAACATGCAGGAATGGCAGTCATGGAAATGTATAAAAAAGATATCCGTCCAAGAGATATTATGACAAAAGACGCAATCTTAAATGCATTGACGGTAGATATGGCACTTGGATGTTCCACGAACAGTATGCTGCACCTTCCGGCGATTGCGCATGAGGTCGGCTTTGACTTTGATATATCTTTTGCAAATGAAATCAGTGAAAAGACTCCAAACCTCTGTCATCTTGCACCGGCAGGCCCGACATATATGGAGGATTTAAACGAAGCAGGTGGTGTCTATGCGGTGATGAATGAGTTGTCCGAATTAGGATTACTACATCTGGACTGCATGACAGTAACAGGAAAAACCGTAGGAGAAAACATTAAAGGTGTGGAGAATAAAGATACATCCGTTATCCGTCCGCTGGACAATCCATACAGTAAGACCGGTGGATTAGCAGTCTTAAAGGGAAATCTTGCACCGGACGGCGGTGTTGTAAAACGTTCTGCCGTAGCAGAAGAGATGATGGTACATGAAGGACCGGCAAGAGTCTTTGACTGTGAAGAGGATGCGATTGCCGCTATCAAGGGTGGAAAGATCGTAGCAGGCGATGTGGTAGTCATCCGTTATGAAGGACCAAAGGGCGGTCCTGGAATGAGAGAGATGTTAAATCCGACTTCCGCCATTGCAGGAATGGGACTTGGATCTTCCGTAGCACTGATCACAGACGGACGTTTTTCCGGTGCGAGCCGTGGAGCATCCATCGGACATGTTTCACCGGAGGCAGCAGTCGGTGGACCGATCGCATTGATCGAAGAGGGCGATATCATCGCAATTGATATTCCAAACATGAAGTTAGATGTTAAAGTATCAGAAGAAGAATTAGAAGCAAGAAGAACAAAATGGCAGCCAAGAGAGCCAAAAGTTACAAGCGGTTATCTTGCACGTTATGCATCCATGGTTACCTCAGGAAACCGTGGAGCAGTGTTAGAGATACCAAGATAGGGAAGCTGAAAGAGAGGGATTAGATAACATGCAGTTAACAGGAGCACAAATCGTCATAGAATGTCTGAAGGAACAGGGCGTAGATACGATATTTGGATATCCGGGCGGAGCAATTTTAAATGTGTATGATGAGCTGTATAAGCATAGAAATGAGATTCGTCATGTCTTAACTTCCCATGAGCAGGGAGCTTCCCATGCAGCAGACGGATATGCAAGAAGTACGGGAAAAGTGGGTGTCTGTTTTGCAACAAGCGGGCCGGGAGCGACGAACCTTGTCACGGGAATTGCAACCGCATATATGGATTCCGTACCGATGGTGGCGATCACCTGTAATGTAACGGTTCCACTGCTTGGAAAAGACAGTTTTCAGGAGATCGATATTGCAGGAATTACCACACCGATCACAAAGCACAATTTTATTGTGACAGATGTCAAAGAGTTAGCGGATGTGATACGAAGAGCATTCCGCATTGCACAGACCGGAAGACCGGGACCAGTGTTAGTAGATATTCCAAAGGATATCACGGCACAAAAGACCGAATATAAGGCAAAAGAAATACAGCCGGTGGAGCGTCTGACACAGAAGATGACAGAAGAAGACATCGAACAGGCAGTTTCGTACATAAGACATGCGAAAAAACCATACATATTTGTAGGTGGCGGAGCCGTGATCTCAGAAGCAAGCGAGGAATTAAAAGAGTTTGTGGAATTAGTAGATGCTCCGGTTACGGATACCCTGA
This sequence comes from Lachnospiraceae bacterium, assembly GCA_003507655.1. GTDB lineage: Bacteria > Bacillota > Clostridia > Lachnospirales > Lachnospiraceae > Maccoyibacter > Maccoyibacter intestinihominis. The sequence goes on from DNUZ01000029.1 coordinate 22,529, forward strand.
TGGGAAAAGGTGCCTATGACGGAACCGGTGAACGATACACGGGAATGCTTGGCATGCATGGAACGAAGACATCCAATCTCGGAGTCAGCGAGTGTGATCTGCTGATCGCGATCGGTGTACGTTTTTCAGACCGTGTCATCGGAAATGCCAAAAAATTTGCCCATCATGCAAAGATTTTGCAGTTTGACGTAGATCCGGCAGAGGTAAATAAAAACATTGTTGTGGATGCCTGCGTCATGGGCGATGTCCGTGAGATTTTAAAGAGAGTGAACGAAAGACTTGAGCCGATGGAGCATAAAGAGTGGATGGAACATATCTTAGAATATAAGAAACAGTATCCGCTTACCTATCATCCGCAGGGACTCAGCGGTCCATATATGATAGAAAAAATCTATGAACTGACCAACGGAGATGCGACCATTGTTACCGAAGTAGGCCAGCATCAGATGTGGTCAGCACAGTTTTATAAATATTCCAAGCCGAGAACCTTAATTACATCCGGTGGACTTGGAACCATGGGATACGGACTTGGAGCAGCGATCGGAGCACAGATCGGAAATCCGGAAAAAACAGTTATCAACATTGCGGGAGACGGATGTTTCCGCATGAATATGAATGAGATCGCAACAGCAGTCAGAGAGCAGTTACCGCTGATACAGGTAGTGGTCAATAACCATGTACTTGGAATGGTGCGTCAGTGGCAGGATCTGTTCTATGAACAGAGATATTCCGCAACCGTTTTAAATGACGCAGTGGATTTTGTAAAAATGGCGGAAGCAATGGGAGCAACCGGGATCCGTGCGACAAACCGCGAGGAATTTGATGCGGCAATGAAGCAGGCACTGACCATGAAAACACCGGTGGTCATTGATGCGATCATTGATTGTGATGATAAAGTATGGCCAATGGTTGCACCGGGAGCAGCGATCAGCGAAGTGTTTACAGAAGAAGACCTAGAAAAAAAGGAAAGATAAGACATTGATAAATTTTATCATGTGAGCTATAATTGTGAAAGAATTCACAAGACAAAGAGAGCAGGAGGAGCGAATATGAGCAGAGTGTATAACTTTTCAGCAGGTCCGGCAGTATTACCGGAAGAAGTATTGAAAGAAGCAGCAGACGAGATGTTAGATTACAGAGGAACCGGCATGTCCGTGATGGAGATGAGCCACCGTTCCAAAGCATTTGAAACGATCATCAAAGAGGCAGAGGCAGATTTAAGAGAACTGATGAACATTCCGGATAACTATAAGGTATTGTTCTTACAGGGCGGAGCATCCCAGCAGTTCGCAATGATCCCGATGAATCTGATGAAAAACAAAGTTGCAGACTACATCGTAACCGGTCAGTGGGCAAAGAAAGCATGGCAGGAGGCATCTAAGTACGGAAAAGCCAACAAGATCGCATCCTCAGAAGATGAGACATTTTCCTACATACCGGACTGTTCCGATCTTCCGATTTCCGAAGATGCAGATTATGTATACATTTGCGAGAACAACACCATTTACGGAACGAAGTTCAAAACACTTCCAAATACAAAGGGCAAGACTTTAGTAGCAGACGTATCCTCCTGTTTCCTTTCAGAACCGGTAGACGTTAGCAAATACGGCGTTATTTACGGCGGTGTCCAGAAGAATATCGGACCGGCAGGAGTTGTCATTGTAATCATTCGTGAGGATTTAATTACAGAGGATGTTCTTCCGGGAACACCAACCATGTTGACCTATAAGACACATGCAGATGCAGATTCACTCTATAACACCCCACCTGCATATGGTATTTATATCTGTGGAAAAGTATTCAAATGGCTCAAGAAGATGGGCGGACTTGAAGTTATGAAGCAGAGAAATGAAGAAAAAGCAAAGATTCTTTACGATTTCTTAGATGAGAGTAAATTATTCAAAGGAACTGTCAGAAAAGAAGACCGTTCTTTGATGAATGTACCATTTGTAACAGGTGACAAAGACTTAGATGCAAAATTTGTAGAAGAAGCAAAGAAAGCCGGATTTGAGAACTTAAAAGGACACAGAAGTGTAGGCGGTATGAGAGCTTCTATTTACAATGCAATGCCAAAAGAGGGCGTAGAAAAATTAGTAGAATTTATGAAAAAATTTGAAGAGGAGAATGCATAATGTATCAGTATCACTGCCTGAATCCAATCGCAGAAGTAGGTTTGGATCTATTTACAGAAGATTATCAGAAAACAGAGGAATTGAATGACGCACAGGCTGTTTTAGTCAGAAGTGCAGCGATGCATGACTTAGAGCTGCCGGAAGGCTTAGAAGCGATCGCAAGAGCCGGTGCCGGTGTAAACAATATTCCGTTAGAAAAATGTGCCAATCAGGGAATCGTGGTCTTTAATACACCGGGAGCAAATGCAAACGGCGTAAAAGAGCTGGTATTTGCAGGGATGCTTTTAGCTTCCCGTGATATCGTCGGCGGTATCGACTGGGTACTTGAAAACAAAGACAATGAGAACGTGAAAAAAGACGCAGAGAAAGCAAAGAAGGCTTTTGCCGGAAATGAGCTTGCAGGCAAAAAATTAGGTGTGATCGGTCTTGGTGCGATCGGTGTGCGTGTGGCAAATGCAGCGACTCATCTTGGCATGGAAGTCTATGGATATGATCCGTTTATTTCCGTCAATGCAGCATGGAGCCTTTCAAGAAATGTAAAACACATCAATTCCGTAGAAGAGATCTACAGTGCATGTGATTTCATTACCATTCATGTACCGTTATTAGATGATACGAAAAAAATGTTAAATAAAGAAGCTTTTGCACAGATGAAAGACGGCGTTGTGATCCTGAACTTTGCAAGAGATCTTTTAGTAGATGAAGAGGCGATCTTAACTGCTATTGAAGAGGGAAAAGTGAAGAAATATGTAACCGATTTCCCAAATACGACAACAGCAGGCAAAAAGGGTTGTATCGTAACACCGCATCTTGGAGCTTCCACACAGGAATCCGAGGACAACTGTGCGGTTATGGCAGTAAAAGAGATCAAAGATTACTTAGAGAATGGAAATATCCGCAATTCCGTAAACTACCCGAATTGTAACATGGGAGCCTGCACACAGGCGGGTAGAATTGCAATTTTGCATAAGAATAAAAAAGGAATCATCGGTAAATTCTCAAATATTTTAGGCGATGGAGACATCAACATTACCGATATGACGAATAAGAGCCGCGGTGATTATGCATATTCACTGTTAGATTTAGAGTCTAATGTGACAGAAGAAATCGTAGGACAGTTAGCTTCATTAGACGGCGTATTAAAAGTCAGAGTCATCAAATAACAAGCAAGAACAAACGGAGGAACCAATGGCAGTCATTCGACCATTCTTTTCGATTCGCCCAAGCGAAGAAAAAGCAGATAAAATTGCAGCCCTTCCTTATGATGTATACAACAGGGAAGAGGCAAAAGCAGCAGTAGCGAACCATCCGCTGAGTTTTTTAAATATCGACCGTGCAGAGACACAGTTTGACGATACCGTAGATACCTATGACGAGAGAGTCTATCAGAAAGCACATGATCTGCTCTGGGATATGGTAGAAAAAGGAGATTTTATCCGGGAGAAAAAAAGATGCTACTATATCTATGAGCTGACCATGGATGGACGCACACAGACGGGAATTACCGCCTGTGCGTCGATTGATGATTATGCAAACGGTGTGATCAAAAAGCACGAGAATACCAGAGCGGAAAAAGAAGCAGACAGGATTCATCATGTAGATACCTGTAATGCCCAGACCGGACCGATTTTTTTAGCGTACCGATCAAATAAGCGCATTAATGAAGTAGTTGACCGTGTAAAATCTTCAGACACACCGGTCTATGATTTTGTGGCAGATGATGGGATCCGCCATTGTGTCTGGGTTATAGACAAAGACGCGGATATTGCTGTGATAGAACAGGCATTTTCTTCTATTGGCGAAATCTACATTGCAGACGGACATCATCGTGCCGCTTCTGCCGTTAAAGTCGGTTTTATGCGAAGAGAAGCGAATCCTGACTATACCGGCGAAGAGGAATTTAATTATTTCTTATCGGTGTTGTTCCCGGATGACCAGTTGATGATCATGGACTACAACCGTGCGGTAAAGGATTTGAATGGTATGTCCAAAGAAGATTTCCTTGCAAAAGTATGTGAAATTTTTGACGTATCTGAGATTGAACATGCGGCAGACCAAAGCGAAGAGCAGTTACGTCCGAAACAAAAGGGCGAATATAGTATGTTCTTAGGAGAAAAATGGTATCTTTGCCGTTTGAAAGAGGCAGACAAGAATCCTGACCCGGTCAAAGGACTGGATGTATCCCTATTACAGGATCTGCTTTTAGACCCGGTACTTGGTATCAAGGACCCTAAGACGGATGACCGGATTGATTTTATCGGAGGAATCCGCGGACTGAAAGAGTTAGAGCGCAGAGTACATACGGACTGTGCGGTGGCGTTTGCCATGTATCCGACCTCTATTGGAGAACTGTTTGCGGTAGCAGATGCAGGATTGCTGATGCCGCCAAAATCTACCTGGTTTGAACCAAAGCTTAGAAGCGGACTGTTTATCCATGAGATTTAGGCAGGAGGATACCAATGACAGCAGCAGATAAACAAGAGATTGGCGTATTAAAGAACTATATAGAGTCTATTTTGCCGAATATGCTGGATTTTTGCTTTAATGTAGTGCTTGCAGTAATCGTCTATCTGATCGGCAGCAGGATCATCAAAGCAATCCTGAAGATGAACAAACGCTGGGCAGAGCGCAAGGAAATTGATGAAGGCGTGAAGCAGTTTATCCATGCTTTTATCAAAGGTGCACTCTATGTTCTTTTGATCTTCATTATACTGACACTTTTTGGAGTGACGACAGCATCGGTCGTAGCCGTGTTAGGTTCCGCAGGACTGACACTTGGTCTGGCATTGCAGGGCAGCCTTTCGAACTTTGCCGGTGGTGTGATGATCCTTTTGATGAAACCCTTTAAAGTGGGTGATTATGTCATTGAGGATACAAATAAAAATGAGGGAACTGTTGAAGAGATTTCCCTTTTTTATACCAGACTGAAAACGATTGACAATAAAAGTATCGTCATCCCAAATGGAACACTGGCAAATAACAGTATGACAAACGTAACAGCCGCAGAGAAACGCAGGCTGGATCTGACTGTCGGCATTTCCTATCAGGCAGATATCAGACAGGCAAAAGAAGTTCTGAATCAAGTGATCTTAAATGAGCCGGCATGTCTGTTAGAAGAAGAGACAAAGGTGTTTGTTTCGGAGCTTGCAGACAGTTGTGTCATTATGGGCATCCGCATCTGGGTCAAGACCGAAGATTACTGGGATGCGAAGTGGAGTATGAACGAAAACATCAAATACGCATTGGATGAAAATGAAATAGAGATCCCATATCCACAGATGGATGTGACGATCCGCAGTTAGAGTGGATCATCGTTAGAATGGGATTATAGAAAAAGAAAGACAGTTAGCATTATTCCTGTTAAGGAATGTGTTAGCTGTTTTTTTGTATGGAAAAAAGTCCTTGACAAGTGAACGGACGTTTACTAGAATAAAAAAGGTAAACAATCGTTTACAAGAAAGGAGTGATTTTATGGGTGATACGAAAGAAGCAATTTTGACCACTGCCTTACAGTTATTTGCAGGCAATGGTTACGAGGCTGTTTCCGTCAGTGAGATCGCAGGAGCGCTTGGAATGACGAAAGGCGCATTATATAAACACTATAAGAACAAACGGGATATTTTTGACCATATTTTAATACGGATGGAACAAAGAGATGCAGAGCAGGCAGGAAACTGTGAGATGCCGGAGGGAACTTTAGAAGAAATGGAAGAGCAGTATCAGGACATTTCCATGGAACAGTTCTTTACATATTGTAAGGAGCAGTTTACCTATTGGACGGAGGATACGTTTGCTGCGTCATTTCGCAGAATGTTGACCTTAGAGCAGTTTCGTTCCGAGGAAATGCAAAAACTGTATCAGCAGTATTTAGTAGCAGGACCAATGGAGTATGTGGCAGATCTGTTTACATCATCAGGAGTCAGGAATGCAAGGGCTCAGGCGGTTCGTCTGTATGCAACAATGTTCTTTTTTTACAGTGTTTATGACGGAGCAGAGGATAAGGAAAGTGCAAAGAAGCAATTCCAAGAGGCGCTGAAAGAATTAGAGAAAAGCATTTGTAAAGAATGGTAAAAAATTGTAAGAAAAGAGGACAAAGAAGCATTATGAAAAAAACAGAACCGGCTCTTTGGGGAGCTGATCGAAAAGTGTGCAATGATGCAGCACATCCTTCTGATTTTCCGGCAGTCGGAGATTTTGTGATGGCAGGATGGTCATTGATACACCGGGAATGCGTGAACTTGGCATGTGGGATGCGAAAAGCGGCATCGACCGTACTTTTTCGGACATTGAAGAACTGGCACTGCAATGTCGTTTTCGCGATTGTACGCATACGGTAGAACCGGGATGTGCCGTGCAAAAGGCATTAAAAAACGGAACACTTTCTAAAGAGAGGATGCAGTCCTATCAGAAACTGAAAACAGAAAATGATTACATGGAACATGCCAAAAGTTATTTAGAAGTAGCAGTAAAAAATATGAAACAAAGGAATGGATGTCAAAGATCATGGGTCCAAATCCCATCAAACTAGAAGAGGAGCTGCTTAGTCAGTGTAAGATTCCCAAAGGGGCAGTCGTATGTGACCTTGGCAGCGGACAGGGGCTGACTTCCGTCTTTTTAGCAAAAGAATATGGATTTCAGGTGTATGCAGCCGATCTTTGGAGCGACCCAAAGGAGAACAGAGCATTTTTTAAAGAGCAGGGGCTGCGTGATGAACAGGTCATACCTGTAAAAGCAGATGCAACGGAGTTACCGTTTGAGAAAGAATTTTTTGACGGGATCATATCAACAGATTCCTATAACTATTTCGGACGTGATCCTAAATATCTGGATGAAAAACTGCTCCCGTTTGTAAAAGAGGGAGGTTATATTTATATTGCCATTCCCGGTATGAAGCAGGACTGTCACGATGCACTGCCTAAGGAGCTGTTCTTATCGTGGACACCGGAACAGTTAGATTATATGCATGATGTTCCTTACTGGAGGGACATGGTACAGAGATGTAAGGGGGCAACCGTGCTTGAAGTGCGTGAGATGGAATCCAATGAAGAAGTCTGGGAGGACTGGCTGAAACAGGACAATGAATATGCCGTTGGAGACCGAAAAGCCATGGAAGCAGGCGGTGGAAAATACCTGAATTTTATTCAGATCGTTCTGCAAAAGAATAATCTTACAAAAATGTAAGGATCAGAAAGGAAATGTAAGCTAAGAAAAGGGCAACGCATTTCCTTTTCTGCTATGATCAATATAGATTAGGGTGTCAAAAGGCGGTTTCAAGTTGCCAGCCACTAAGTTGTGAGGCACGTTTTGCCACCTAATCTATATATCAAAGAAAGCGAGGGCGAAAAGAATGAAAACAGATCGGTCAGCCGATGCACATGGGGTCACTCGGAGAGGGATATGCATTCTATATGCGACTGTATCCGTCCAGCTACCGGAAATACCGGACACCGGAAAAAACATATGATGGAATGATCTTTGTGCCGGAGGCAACGCCGATCGAGATCCGGTAAATTATAACGTTTTACTACAGAAAACAGTCATTTCGCTACATGATACTTTAGCAGAGCGATACTTTTTCCGATAATTATATTAGAAAAAACAGGATGATCGGGAAAGGAGACAGGCGATGCAGATAAAATATACCAACGGGATCGGCTGGGGTTCTAATATGCTAAAGAGCTCACAGGAGAAGTTACAGCGTCAGGCTGAAAGAGACAGTAAGGTGGCATTTTTTGAAGCACAAAAGGAAAATCTGAAAAACAGGGAGTCTTTGGATTTAGACGATATCGCAAAGAAATTAGAACTGTTACATTCCTATGATGACCAGATCGCGGCAGCAAAACAGGAATATAACAGCTCACAGATGTTCCATGTGATGGATGAAGCAATAGAACGCGGCGAACAGATGGCAAAAGAAGCGAAGAAAAATGAGCCGAAGACAGAAGAAGAGAGAAGAGAAGAAGCAATCAAGGAAGCAAACGGAACAGAAGATAGCGAAGGAATGCTTTCTGAAATTTTAGATGAGCAGTTAGATACGATAAGTGATGACAATGGAACGGACACACTGGTAATTTCCGGTAAGGGAATGGAGTATTGTAAGCAGTTATATGCTGCGGAATCTGAAAACCAGACAGAAGAAGCGGATGCAGAAAATTTAAGGTTGAAATCTATGCAGAAATAGGATATCGTAATTTTGTGAAATCATTCATAAAATTGAAATGGAGGTATCAGGATCATGGGAAAAAGATTAGTTGCATATTTTTCAGCAAGTGGAGTTACAAAGGGACTGGCAGAAAAATTAGCGGAGGCGATAGAAGCTGATATTTTTGAAATAGCACCGGTGGAACCGTATACAGAGGCAGACCTCAAGTGGACGAATCCACTGGCACGATGCAATAGAGAAAAAGCCGGCAAAAAAGATGTGGCAATAAAAGAAACGGTACAGGATATGGACAGTTACGAGACTTTGTATATCGGTTTTCCGATCTGGTACTGGGCTGCACCAAATATCATCAATACGTTTGTAAAGCAGTATGACCTTTCCGGAAAGAAAATTGTACTTTTTGCAACTTCCGGTGGCAGCAATATCGGAAAGACAGCCGAGAAGTTAAAACCATATCTGAGCGCAGGAGCCGAGATCGCAGGCGCAGAAGTTTTGAACCAGAACCCGAGTCTGGAAGAATTGAAGCAGTGGGCAGTGTGGTAATTTCACAGAGAAAAAATCATGCTGTGCACAAAACGCAGGATTTTTGAGCAATGGAGGTCTTTGTGAGGTTAGGGCAGATCAGGACACCGGAAGATGTGTATGATTGGATGGATGAAAATATCCAATACGGCTGGCTGGATACAGAAAACGGGCAGCATATCGGAGAAATGAAGAATTTCAGAAAATCATATCGTACTATGTCTTTAGAAGAAATTTTGGAATACAGGTTTGGAACATGCATTGAACAGGTCGCACTTATGAAATTTTTACTGGATAAGATCCGGGTTGAAAATAAGATGTTCTGCTGCAGAATCTATGAACCGGATGACTATGGAAATTTAGAAGATGATGAGCATATGCACTGCTTTGTCCTGTTTTATCGGGATGAAAAAGTCTATCATATGGAACATCCTAATTTTCAAAAAAAGGGAATATATGAGTATGCTTCAGAAGATGAGGCAATCAAAGCAATCGTAGATTATTATGTGGAGTTGCGTGGTGGCAAAGAAAGTCCCACGACGCAGTTCTATGAAGTCCCGCCGGGGATGTCATTTCAACAGTTTAATGCATTTATCAATCACCAGTAGATAGGTATTAGTTTGGAAGATCATAAAATGGAATGAGTGCAGGCTCGTAAACCATGCCGTATGATTGACAAAGGACAAAATTATTGAGTGAGTGATGCTCATGATATCATAGGAACCAGACAGGAGTGTTGGTATGCCCCTTGTCAAGTAGACAAGGTAAATATCATGTATCCTTTCTGGTTCCTGTTTTTTTGTTCTATAGGATTAGAGAATCTGAGAAAAATCAATTGATAGAATGAGTGTTTTGGACTACAATGAGAGAAGTGGGTGAATAATGAGACTAAAAGTGAGACCAATCCGGTCGAAGATAAGAATTTTGAGATAGATTAGAAGAAGTAATGATAAAGTCCGATGACTATGCAAAATTTTGGCACAATGTCAAGTACAAAAAATGTTAGAAAAAAGGTAGCTGAAATATCCATGCAAATATTTGTAGACGCAGATGCCTGTCCGGTGGTGGACATCATAGAAAAAATTTCTAAAAAACATCATATCTCCGTAACCCTGCTATGTGACACCAATCATGTCCTGCACTCAGATTACAGTGAAGTGATCGTGGTGGGTGCCGGGGCAGATGCGGTCGATTATAAATTGATCAGTATTTGCCATAAGGGAGATGTTGTCGTGTCGCAGGATTATGGGGTGGCTGCAATGGCGTTAGGAAAAGGAGCGTATGCCATTCATCAGTCTGGTAAATGGTACACGGATGACAACATCGATCAAATGCTGATGGAAAGGCATCTGAATAAAAAAGCCAGAAGAAGTTCTAATAAGAATCATTTTAAGGGACCGAAAAAACGGACAGAAGAAGATGATGCGAGATTTGCACAGTCATTTGAAAAACTTCTGCTGATGGCACAGGAAAGAAGAGAGTCAGAATGAGAGAAGTGAAAACCGGAAGATATGGAGGAATTTAAGATAATGCACGAAAATGAGAAAAAAGAACAGTTCAAATCCTATGTGAGTTTTTATAAAAGTATTATAGATCAGGACAGATGTGCGGTTGTGATCTGCAATCTCAAGCATGAGATTATTTATATGAATCCGGCGGCAGTGTTGAATTATGAGAAATGGGGTGGGGACAAGCTGCTCGGGAGAAGTCTCTTAGGGTGTCATAATCCAAAGTCGGGAGAAAAAATCCAGCAGGTGCTTGACTGGTTTGCAGCGGATGGAAGCCACAACATAGTTTACACATCCCATAACGAAAAGCAGAATAAGGATGTGTATATGGTGGCATTGAGAGATGAAGGAGAATTGATCGGATATTATGAGAAGCATGAATACAGGAATGCAGAGACCATGAAACCATATGATCTGTGGTAAAGCGAAAAATGCAATGACATAAACAGGGGAGGCAGTTCAATGCAATTACCATATTCTGAGGAATTGAATATTGAGTATTTAGGGCAATTATTCAGGAATACAACGGAGTGTTACAAATTTTTCTGGTTTAAAGCAATTGTGAAAAAAGTAACAAAAGGAAAACTGGAATTGACCTATGAAGAGTTAGTGGATGAGATGATCGCGGACGCGTGGTATATGGTAACGGAGTATCATCTGAATCTCGGACCAAAAGATACATTAGAGAGTCTGGTCACGCTGATAAAGCAAAAGAATCCGGAGTTAAAATCCAAAGAGGAAAAAACGGTTATTATAGATTTTTTGAAAAATACGGAGGACAAAGAGCTGATCAGTAAAAAGCGGGCATTGACCTATAATGTACCGTATCGTTTGCAGTCTCCTTTTTTAGAAAATCTAAAAGGAAAGGATTGGAATGTTGGAGAAACTAAGTTAATAGAAAAAATCAATCAGGAAAACCGCCTGATCTATTATTTTACAGCATTGAACGGTCTTGCAACGAAAATTATCATACAGAAAGACTGGGCAGAATATATCGTAAAAAATCAGCAGATTATCTGGGGCTGGCTTGAATACAATATGATCTTATACATTCAAAAACGCAATCCGAATGTTCCGGGAATTGCAGATAAACTGTATCCGCCAAAGGAGCGTAAACTCGAAAAAATAAAGAACTACTGGAAACTTATTTTATCCTTAGAACCGATCCGTGAAATCTATGGGGATGAGATATTGATGGAGCAGAACATTTCTATCGATCATTTTGTACCATGGTCCTATGTGGCACATGATGAAATGTGGAATCTGAATCCTACGACAAAGAGCATCAACAGTTCTAAAAGCAACAATTTGCCGGATTGGAATACATATTTTAAAAAGCTTGCACAACAGGAATACCGCTCATACCAGTTGATGTGGAAAAATGACATAGTTCATAAAGAATTTGAAAAATGTGCAAAAGAACATATCAACAGTGACGATATTCGCTATCGTGTTTATAGAAGAGGACTGGAGTATCCTGTATTTGCAGAAGAATTGAAGTCCATTATTTTGCCGGTATACCAGTCGGCACAGAACTGCGGATTTGGAAGGTGGAAGTATTTGAAAGAAGGAAATGTTGGCTGATAGTAAGAATGATCACTATACGGTTATACGAAAATAACAGACGTTTATCCTTGTTATTATTATATAGATATTATTTTTTGGTAAAATAAGCCGGGAGGAGAAGTAATGTGAAAACAGTACGGGTAGTTGCAGCAATTATCAGAGCAAATAATGAAAAAGGAGAATCTGTCATTTTTGCAACCCAGCGGGGTTATGGTGAATTGAAAGGTTTATGGGAGTTTCCGGGTGGAAAAATAGAAGAAGGAGAAACACCACAGGAAGCATTGAAAAGAGAAATATTAGAAGAACTGGATACAAAAATCACCATTGGAGAGTTAGTGGAAACGATAGAATATGACTATCCGACATTTCATCTTTCGATGGATTGCTTCTGGTGTGAGGTAATAAAAGGGGATTTGGTGTTAAAAGAACATCAGGCAGCACGATGGTTAGATCAAAATTCTTTAAGTGAGGTCGAGTGGCTGCCGGCAGATATTGCACTGATTCGCAGATTGCAGAATCGGGATGGACTGATATAGTGGCTCAGTTGTCAAAACAAAAATCTGAGATTTTTATAATGAACTGATATGGTTGATAAGTTGCAGAGAACTCAGGGAAAGTAGTGGAACTCTCCCCAGTCCCATTTATGCTAAGCTACATATGGCAACAGCATTGCCGGATAGTAGCATTCAGCCGGTGTCTTATAATCAAGTGCAGAATGACGCCGCTCAAAGTTGTAAGTGTG
>DNUZ01000038.1 GCA_003507655.1 Lachnospiraceae bacterium
AAGAACTTAAAGAAAGTGATCATCAAGACCACAAAGCTGACGAAAAAGACTGTCGGAAAGAATGCGTTTAAGGGAATACATAAAAAGGCAACGATCAAAGTGCCGAAAAAGAAATTGAATGCTTATAAGAAGCTTCTGAAAAATTCAGGGATGAAAAAGAGTGTAAAAGTAATGAAGATCAAATAAAAAAAGTATCGGATAAGAGGGTGGCTCTGTCAGGGGCACTCTCTTACTCTATAGAAAATACCGTGTTTCCTATAGAGTAAAAAGACCTTCGGGTGAAGATTTGTATCAACATACAGGAAGGAGAGAAGCAGAAAAAATGAAAAGAATGAAGCTGATAAAGAACAGGGGGATCGCTTCTGTGACTGCGTTTTCTTTAGCACTTGCCTTAACAGTGACAAGTGTTTTAGGAAGCAGCCTTGGGACATTGACAGTCCGTGCAGCAGGCGGGACATTATCCGGTTCCGGAACAGTAGAAGATCCTTATATCATTGAGGATGCAGACGATCTGTGGACATTTGCGAATATGTTAAGGGGAAGCACAAGCCATCTTTCTGACTGTGCAAAAATAGCGGATGGAGTGACCATGATCGATGTATCTGACGAGATGTGGCAGGGCATACCGTCCAATATGACAATGCCGGACGGCTACAGGGGAACCTTTGATGGAAACGGTGCAACTATTAAATTGACAATGGCAATAAGTGGTGGTTACCAGGTCGGATTTTTCAACACACTGGATGCAGGCGGAGTGATCAAAAATGTTACCATAGACGGAACCGTATCGGGAAACTATGATGTCGGTGGTGTATGTGGACGCAACGGGGGAACCATCATAGACTGCAATAACAAAGCAGATGTATCCGGCAAAAATGACCGTGTAGGGGGAATTGCGGGCAGTTGTATGGATGGCGGTAAACTGATCGCCTTTAAAACCATGAGTAATTCCGGTCAGATCGAGGCAGGAAGCAGGGTCGGAGGAATCGTAGGATACTGTAGTAAGGCTTCCATAGAAGGCGACGGAGAACTGCTGAACACAGGAATGGTCCATAGTAGAGATGTATATGCAGGAGGAATCATCGGAAAGGCAGAGACTAAGACCTCCGTGAAGATTGCCGGAGCCGCAAAAAATACGGCAGATATCAATGGACCCGGATATGCCGGAGGAATTATCGGACAGATGACGAGCAGCGATTTATTACAGATACAGGCAGGAAGTATTCTGAATGCAGGAAATATCGATTGCAGTGGTGAGCATGCCGGAGGAATTGTAGGAGCGTACGACGGCAATATAGAAATTACGGCTGCGACAGGAGATATCCAAAATACCGGATATGTGCAGGGAACGAAATGTATCGGAGGCTTTGTGGGGGCTACCTACATGGGCACGATCACTGCAGCCGGAAATATGATCAATACCGGAGAGGTAAACGCTAATGATATTTATATTGGAGGAATCATTGGAAGACTGCAGGATACACAGGTTGTTTCAGTCAAAGGAGAGATCCGTAACGAAGGGAATGTTGTAGGCAACAGTGCGATGGGAGGCATTGTAGGTTATGCTACAGATGAAGATGCAAAAATACCGGTTATGGCATATGGAGATATTGTAAATCAGGGTAAGCTACAGGGAACCATAAGCAGTGGTTCAGCCAGTGTCGGAGGTATTTTAGGAAGCTTTGATTGTCAGGAAGGCATTTTCTCTGAGACAGGAGTAATCAAAAATGAAGGCGATATTACTGCAAACGGTACAATGGTAGGAGGAATCGGAGGAGATTATGCTGTTCAGGCATCCACAAAGCCGGTTCAGAAGTGTATCAATACAGGCTCGGTTACAGGTACCAATAATGTTGGTGGATTATTTGGAACGGCAAACTTAAAAAGCAGTACGGAAGAATATAAAAATATTGAAAATTCCTACAGTACAGGAAGTGTAACAGCCAGTGGTGAATCACAATCCAAGGTGGGAGCATTAGTAGGATATTATGCAGGAAATAAAATAAAAAATTCCTATCACACGAGTCTTTACCCAATTATAGGAACAGCAGATGAAGCGAACGGTGTAGAGAATTGCTATGATATAGAAGAATACCGGGGTGTGGCGGAAACAGAGGAAGTGATATCTAAGACAAAGGCAGAATTTGCTTCCGGAGAAGTGGCATATTTATTAGATGGAACCGGAGAGAACCGTGCCACAGCACCGGTATGGGGACAGAATATCGGAACAGATGAGAGTCCGGTATTAGGTGGAGCGACCGTTTATAAAGATGGCGATATCTATGCAAATGCAGAACATACCTATGGTGATGCCACATACAAATGGTCAGACGATAAGAAGAGCTGTGCGGCAAAAGCAACCTGTCAGAACTGTAACTCAGAACAGACAGAAACAGCACAGGCAGCCTATAGCGTGAAAAGACAGGCAACAGAAAAAGAAGAGGGAGTCGGACTCTATACGGCAGTATTTAAAAACGGTCTGTTTACAACACAGACAGCAGAAGTAAAGATTGCAAAGCTGACACCAAAACCAAGTCAGCCGACGAACCCAAGCAACCCGTCGAACCCGACAAAACCGAC
>DNUZ01000021.1 GCA_003507655.1 Lachnospiraceae bacterium
CGGAGCGCTTTGTCTACAGTCTGGAACCGTCACGGATGTGACGGTTTTATTTTTTGTATGTATTTATTCTTTTTGCAATTCTTTCTTCTTATTTAAAAATGTTATGATTTTTCCCGCTATATAATAACCGATTTCATAGACAAGGATTCCGCCAAATACATCCACCAACACATGCTGCTTTACAAAAAGTGTCGATGCAAATACGCCAAGTGCCATCACTGTAGTCGCATAGCGATACCACTTCGGAGGTTTTTTCATGGCAAATGCTGCATGGATACAACACCAGCTTTCCAAACAGTGAATAGATGGAAAGAGGTTTACCGGTGCATCCATGCGATAGATAAATCTGACCAGATCATTGCAAAATCCGCTTCCTGTCACCTCCGGTCTTGCCAGTGTCGTTGGAAAAAATAAAAAGAACAACAGACAGATCACTTTTGCTGCCACATCTCCGTAAACGATCCGGTAACAGAACTCTTTTCCTTCCTGAGCAACCAGCAGATAATTCGCGATCCACTGAATATATGCCAGTACATAAAACAGAATGAACGGCGCTACAAAAGGAATCCATTCATCCAGTGCCGTTGTGATCGTATGAAACGTCAGATAATCCCGCAACTGTGACGTTCCAAAATAAACCAGCATATTGATACTGACCGCCAGGATCAAAGGCAGAACCGAATATCCGGGTAAAATCTTTTCAATCCATTTACGCATGTCCTATTACTTCTCCCATTCTTACAGGTGTCTCTATTCCGTGCCTGGAACGCTCCAACACATCCTGACGGATCTTTACTCTGTCTTTTTTTACCAAAAGAACGATCGTAGAACCGCCATACTGAAACATCCCTTTTTCTTCGCCGCGAAAAACCATTCCCGCTTCTTTATAATTCACAATTCTTCCTACCAGCATTGCACCTACTTCCATCTGCACAACCGGCCCGAATGTGTCTGTCTTAATAACCGTGTACTCCCTGCTGTTTTCCGTATACACCGGAAGCTGATCTAATGCCACCGGCCTTACCGTATGAAAAATTCCCGGTAGATGAATATTTCTGCTCTTCTTTCCGGAATCCACATAACAATATCTGTGATAGTGATCGACGCACAGGCGAAATACCAGACAATAACCCTCCTGATAATGCTTTGCTATCTTCTCATTCCGCAGCAAAGAAGATACCGTATAATGACTCTGTTTGATGGGAAGCACTGTCCCTTCTTCGATCTTCCAGACAGAAAGCAATCCATCGCATGGTGCGATCAGATGCTCCGAATTCCTGTCGATCGAACGACGATCCTCTTTTATTTTTCTTGAGAAAAAATCATTAAAACTTCCAATCTGCTCTAACTCATATTCCGACAGATCGATCTGATTCTTTTTTACAAACGGACATATCAGGCATTTTGACAAGGAAGAATCTAAAAACCGTCCACAGATCTCTGAAACAGATGGCTGCGTCAGAACCTTCAGTACCATTCTTCCCAGTACCGTCCTATATAAAAAATGCAATGATTCCACGTTTACCTCCTGACACATGCCAGCACGATCGCTAAAGCCGCAAATTCTACAACTCCTAACAGGATCATCAACGCAATCTGCCGATTTTCCGGCTTCCTAATCTGGATTTTAGAGATAAATAAAAATCCCATAACGATCATAACGCCAAAATATAAAAGCGTTAAATCTGCTTTTACAAAAATATGTATCAGCAATACCGCAGGAAACACCAGTGCTGCACTTGTTACCGGCAGTCCGGTATATACCTTCTGTCCGCTTTCATCCCTGTTCTCATCCTCTTCTTCTAACACATTAAAGTATGCTAAACGGATCATTGCAACCAGCACATAAAAGATTGCAATCATAATAGAAATGACCTGATAAACAATTGTTTCTCTTCCTACACTGACAAAACGGAAGTTCGGCAGCGTTGTACCCTCTAAACCACGTCTTATCATTGCGATCCCGATGCATGCCGGCAATACACCAAATGCGATCAGATCGGAAAGGGAATCGATCTGGATACCAAATTTTTTCATCTGCTCCGTGCGGTCTTTTTTCGACCTTGCTACTTTTCCATCAAAGGTATCACACAATCCTGAAAACAGCAGGAAAAACATGCCAAGATAAGGATGTCCCACACCGTTTAAACACAATATAATCCCTGTGGTACCGGATAAAATGGACAAATAGGTCAATATTACCGTGTAATCGTAAAATCCAATCATTTTTATTTATCTCTCCGTACTTCTTTTTTTCTTAAACATATGTAACCAATCAGCACTGTAATCATGCTAATCATCATACAGCCATAAAAGGATAACCCTCTGCTTAAAATCTCCAAATGATAAGCATCGCTTTTACTCATTAACTCTTGATATCCACTCAACATCAGATAATCGGCAACTCCGATCGCGCCCGGGATCGGTACGCAGTTAGAACCTAAAACAACATAAATCTGTGTTGCAAACAATTCCCATATCTTTGATAAATCCCCGTGGATTGCAAAAAAAGTAAACAGTGTTACCATAATCTGTGACATTCTCTGAAGTAAATTCAAAAGAAATGCTTTCCACAAAACCCTTTTCTTATGAAAGATCAGCTCCACACAATTTGCATAGTCCTTTAATGCAGCTTCCATTTTATTCTGTACTCTGTCAGCAGCATGAACGCAGTGAATCTTCCTTAAAAATGCCTCCAGCCAGACTGCTAATTTTTTCAAAATTTCCTGTTTTCTTAACAATAAGTAAAATATGATCGCAAGAACACTTAAGACAATAATCCCACTTACAATAAAGATCTTACATACTACGCTGAAATTCAAAAATATCTTTGGAAATGCCAGAATTGCAAACACACCAATGGAAATCACCGCTAACGTATACATGATCAGATTTACTAACAACGCTGCCATAACTGTGGTCGCCGGCATTCCGTCTTTTATCATAAAAAAAGCACTGGCAGGCTGTCCGCCCGATGCCGATGGTGTGATCGCAGAAAAATAGATATCCGCTGCGGAATATACAAAAGCATCCTTATGCTTTGTCGGATATCCCATATGAAAAACAATCTCCCGCAGTGCCTCACCTTCAAAAAAGATAAAGCCAAACATACTGATACAGGAAAGTGCAATCCCCGGAACCGATGCATCCCTGATACTCTCTGCAAGCTGTCCAAAAGATACCCCTCCGCCGCGAAAAACTGCATAGATTGTCACTGCTGCTATCATAATTGTAGCAAAAAAGCATAATATCTTATTTCGCTGCATATTCGTGCCTCTTCAATTCTAATCTGTCGTTACATTCTGCTTATTACATGGTGCTATTATAGCATACTGTATGATAACTGACTACAAATCTTAAGGAACATTAAGAAACAGAGCTATAAAAATTATAGGAATAATGTTAATTGTACTTGTCCATTAAATCCTTTTTATATTGTTCTCTATCATATTCATATTGAATATATTCATCCTGTGCGTATTCACTTTGAGTATATTCGTTTTTGGTATATTCATCCTGAGTATATTCATATTCTAGCGATTTTCCACTCATTCTCACTGCATTTGCTTTCTTTCTCGTGATTATAATTGAAAATATCATATTAAGAATAAAAAGAACGATCCAGCTTATTCTGAAGATATTAATTCTTAACTCATATTTCTTAATCAACTTATCTGCCTGCTCTATATCTAAAAGTAAATATTCACCATGGTGCGAATTATTAACAATTATTTTTCGCTCGCTAAAGCTATTCGGAAATAACTGTCTTGCGATTTCCAAAGGTATATACTGAGTATCATTCCATGCTGTATCATAATATTCCTCATAAGTCCATTTATGTTTTATTATTTCATTTACAATAATCCTTGCTTTTGAATTAAATAATGATGATACCTTAGAACCATATGTGATACTATCAGAGACTCCCACATATTTCAATCCATCTGAATTGTCCGGGTTAGATATTTCAACCGAGTCTGCTTCATAATATATCACTGCATAATCATCATCAATTAAATCTTTTACATATTTCTCAGCCCATTCTTCTGCATCTTTATCATTTTTAATTTCTTTTCCTGCTTTTTCTAAATCCACATTTACATAATATAACTGGCAACCGGTAGTATCATAAAATTTTATTGCCGTTGAAACTAAAGTATCCGCATCAAAGGAAAACATATTATCTTTCTCATCGATTACAAAATTCTCATTAAATTCATTTGGATTTTTTATTTTCTTAAACTCCAATTCTTTCGGTTTTATCATATCCGTGTATTCTATTGCCTTATTTAAAGTCGTTATGTAAGACTTCATGCTTTCATTATATATAGCAGTGGTGAACCAATATACAAATAATAATCCCCATAAAATAGCAAAAACTAAATTATAACTATCCTTTTTTTTCTTATACTTATCCATAATACCTCCAAAATAATAAATTAAGAACAGAACAAAAGTGTGCTTCGCACATTCCGCGATTTTCAAATACTTTAATAGCACAGCTTTTGTTCCGCGCGCTCGCGGTTCGCAAAGCGATATTTTCCTTACCGCGAGCTGTGCATCCTCGCGGAGCGTTTTTATTTCATAGGAAAGTTTCTACTTTCGCACATTAATGTGACGCAGTCTTTTCTATGAAATAAAAAATGCTTTGACAACGTACCGTCAAAGCATTTTTCATTATCGTCTTCGTACTATTACAAGACTCTCTCCCTCACAACTACATACTGCTCGTATTACCGTATTCGTTCATAATACATTCATTGTTTTCTCTTGCGTTTTTTACCATGTTCTTTCGTGTCAATTCTATTTATCTTCCAAATATGTGTGATAAAACTTCTCTCCAAAGATTTCCACCTGCACTATAGAATGACATCTCCATCCCTCCTTTATCCGTATTATAAAATACGGATTTCTGTCTTCTCAACAGAAGGGGAATGAATGGTCATTTTTTGGAATAAACGGTCATTTTCAGACGTTCCAGAGTACAATTTCTGCTATAAATTTCTGATCTTCACAGTCAAATGACACCTCACCCTGATATTTTTCGACTGCATTTTTTAAATTATAAATACCAAATCCATGGTTCTTTTTATCCTCTTTAGAGGTATTTCCCTCTAATTTCTGAACATTTACCTCTGACATGACCGGGTTCTCCATACGGATATAGAGATTATCCTGAAGCATATAAAGATCCAGATGGATCCATTTTTTTGCACCTTTAGGAAGTCTGTTACAGGCTTCCACGGCATTGCGGATTAAGTTGGAAAATATCGTACATAAGTCAAAATCATCCACTTGAATATCTGCCGGTATCTTACCATCACAGGAAAAAGCAATTTCCGGTTCTTTCGAAAGACTATCCTCTAGGATTGCATTGATAAATCCATGATTGACATTGATGGTATACGGTCTTACTTTTTCTGCATTACCCTGTACTTCCTTAATATATTCCTGTAATTTTTCCCAATTCTTCTCTTTTGAAAAATATGACATAGCATTTATATGGGACTGCATATCATGCCTCAGACTTCGTATTTCCTGCGTATTCTTTAAAAGAGTTTCATAATGCTGTTTTGACAATCTTAAATACTCATCCTTTAACAGATTTTCCTCTTTATAATGCTTACAAAAAGTTGCAATAACAGCCGCTGCAATACATAGGATATAAAGCATTTCTGTTGCAAATATTACTAAAATATTTACTATAACTTGTTCCTTGATATAATATTCTTCCATTTGTATTTCCAAATAGGAAAATATTCCTGTAGATATAAAAGAACACAAAAAACCTACAAAATAGTATCCTGTTGGTAGTTCCTTAATCCATTTTTTTATTTTTTCGTGTTTACTGATAAAATATGATGCTACCAAAATACATAAAATTTCTATTATACTCCAAATTACATTTTTATCCTGCCAGTTTTCATTTTTTAAAACTTCTGTTGCAATTATAATTGTCCGAATAGGATTAACTATGATATCTATATAGAACATAGAAAATAAATATATTACACATTTTCTTTTCCAATTTTCAGATACCAAACACATAAATAATAAAAAAATTAATAGTAATGCTAACCAATATAATGCATAAATTTTAGGGTACAAAAATATCATTGAAATTGCACCTATACCCAAAATTCCTGACAATAACCATCTTTTTTTATCCTTTGTCACTTTTACCTGGCAAATTCCAAATGCCCATAAAAAAACTCCAACATATCCTAACAGGTAATTCAGTTGTTCCATCCTACCACTTCCTATCTTACTTTACTTTTTTCCTAATGTATTCCCTATATGCTTCTTTTACCTTCGTTTTGAGCCTTCTGCTCACCGGTATTTTCTCCCCATTACTTAAAAGAATGTCATCCTCGATTTTCTTTAGATGATAAAGATTTACAAGATAACTCCTGTGGCAGAGAAAGAATCCTCTTTCCTCTAATTCCTCTGCCCACTCCCCAATACTCTTATCAGAGAACATGGAATCCTGATTTTCCAGAATAATATCACAATATTTTGTTTCTGCTTTTATGTATAAAATCTGCTTCTCTTTGACAAAAGTTTCTTTTTCTGCACCTTTGATCAGAACACAATTCTCTTCTTCTAAATCTTTTAGAATTGCGTTTAAATACTTTTCCACTTCTTTCGGTGAAACGCGTTTTACTAAAAATCCAAATACCTGCTTTCCAAAAGCATCTCTCATCAGATCATTATGACTGGTGGTAAACACAATCCTTGTCTCTGCCTGAAGTTTTTGTAATTCATTTTTCACCATGATTCCGTCTAAGGCATTCATTTCAATGTCTAAAAACAGAATCTCCACATCCGGCTTTCTAAAAAACTCTTCTCCGGAACCATACTCCACTATTTCAGGCTCAATCTCACGCCCCTTAAAATAATTTTTGATAATACTTTTTAAATAATGCCTGTCATGATCTGAGTCATCACAAATACCAATCCTGATTTTCATACCAAAATTCCTCCTATGAAAGCGGACTTGTTTCTATATGATCTCTAAAACAACGGCTTCACAGCTTCTAAGACGAAGTTCTCCTCCCTGATAAAAAACTTCCTTCATATTAGAAACAAGCACCGTAATCTTTTGTATATTTTTCAACGACAGGCACACCTCGTCCGTTCCAAAATTTGCTGCGATCAGAATCTTCTTTCCATCGCCTCTTCTGGAAAATGCGATGACATCCCTGTCTGAATGATCTTCTAAAAGCTCTGTATCCTTCAAAGCTTCCGGTACAATCTCCCCGTAGGTCAAAACCTCTTGATATTTCGCAGATTTTCGCAGTGCGATCAATTCCTTATAATAAGAAAAAAGGGAATCCTCGCTGCGGATCTGACTTTCTATATTAATACGATGATAATTTGGATTTACTTTCAACCATGGTACGCCTTTGGTAAATCCCGCATTTTTTTTCTCACTCCACTGCATCGGTGTCCGCGCATTATCACGGCTCAGCCGGTAGCAACACAACAACGCCTCCTCTTCGGACAGTCCCATGGTTCTTGCCAACTGATACTGATCCTTCGTATTAATATCGTTATATTCCTCTACCGATTCCATTCGGCAGTTCTCCATGCCGATTTCCTGTCCCTGATACAAAAACGGCAGTCCCCGAAGCATCATCATCACCGTCGCTAACATTTTCTTTCCCGCATCATTCTGCGCATGAGGCGGAAGATAAGTATTTACACCGCGCGGCTCGTCATGATTTTCGATGATATTCGCTTCAAATCCGATATCACCACATTTTAGCTGCCCTTCAAAAATTGTCTTGCGCCATTCTTTGAAATCTACAGGCTTTGCATCATACCAGCCATGCTCGCCCAAGGTCAGCAAATGTGGTCCAAAGTCAAAAATCGTAGAAAAACAGCCTTCTTCTCCGATATATTCTTTGACATCCCTCTGCTCGTTAAATAATTCCGCTATCGTAAAAGCATCATATTTTGCAAAGGTCTGTTGCTTTAACTCCTGCAGCATCTCTTCAACGCCTTCCACCGATTCAACGAACTTTGTATAGGAAACCAATCCGTCTTTTCCATCCGGTTCCATAGCCGGAAAATCCAGATCTTTTTTAATATTAATGATGGCATCAATACGGAATCCGGCAACCCCTTTTTCCAGCCACCAGTTGATCATACGATAAAGTTCTTCTCTGACTTTTGGATTCGTCCAGTTTAAGTCGGGTTGTTCCTTTGCAAATGCATGAAAATAATAGTACTCTGTTCCTTCTATCGGTTCCCATACACTTCCTCCAAAATAGGAACGGTAATTACCGGAAGGAGGATGTCCTTCTTTTCCCTTTCGAAGATAAAAATACTGTCCGTATTCTCCCTCCGGATCCTTCAATGCCTTTTGGAACCACTCATGTTGATCGGAACAATGATTTACGACCAGATCCATAATGAGATACATGTCTCTTTTTTTCGTCTCCTCTAAAAGTTCCTCAAAATCATTCATCGTTCCAAATGCAGGATCGATCGCATAGTAATCGGAAATATCATACCCCTGATCTACGAACGGAGACTGATAAATCGGCGATACCCAGATAATATCGATTCCAAGCATTTTCAGATAGTCCAATTTTTCTATAATACCGCGGATATCCCCAATTCCGTCATCGTTCGTATCATAAAAACTCTTTGGATAGATCTGATATGCAACCTTGTCATGCCACCACGTTCTTTTCATGCGGATTCCTCCTCAATTATGAACTCTTAATTATGGACTTTCGATTAAAACAACAGATTTACAAATCCCATCAACATTCCAAGAAGTCCTCCGAGCCAGACTAATGCATTTAACTCCTTCTTGGCGATCTCCATGATCATTTTTTCTAACTCCGCCATATCAAATTCATTGATCTTCTCTTCGACAACCTTTGGAATATTCAACTCCTGAATAAAATTCTCCGATTTTTTATCCATAAAGGTTTCATACACGATCCATATCTGATATTTAAGTCTTGGAAACTTCTCTTCTAACTGTTTTGTCACCTCGGAAACAGGCTTGTCCATCCACTCTTCATATCCGGAACCCAAATATTCTTCTACATATTCCGGGCATTTTTCCAAGATCATATTGTCAATTTTTACCGATATCGGCATCTTTGCTGCCTCTATTGCACCTGCTGCCATTCCACGCAGCATCGGATTCAGATTCTTTAATACTTCCTCCACGCCATAATCTAAAATTGTCATGCTGACGTTCTGCTCGATCAGTTTATTTGCGATGGTAACGCCTGCTTTTTGTGTAATATTTTCCTTTACTCCCTTAATGCTATCCGAAAAACCTTTTTCTTCTAAAACATCCTTTAACAGTTTATCGTTTTCCTTCAACTGCTCTGCAATGTTTTCGTATTTGCGGTAAAAAGCGTTCTGCATCTCATCGGAGCAAAGTGCTTTTCCTAATGTTTCACTGTTTAAAAGTTCATTTCCGATAATTTTACCTATTGCTGCTGCAATTCGATTTTTTTCCTTTGGAATCAATCCCGGTGTAAACGGAAGCCTAAACTTTCCAATATAAATCTCCTTGTATGGACGAAAAAGCATCTTAATTGCAAGTCCGTTTGTGATCAAACCGATAATACCTCCAATGACCGGAGCAGCAATCACCTGTAAATCCATGTTTATCCTC
The DNA here is from genome assembly GCA_003507655.1 of Lachnospiraceae bacterium. GTDB lineage: Bacteria > Bacillota > Clostridia > Lachnospirales > Lachnospiraceae > Maccoyibacter > Maccoyibacter intestinihominis. The sequence continues at coordinate 9,650 of DNUZ01000021.1, forward strand.
TTTTCTATCTACTGATTCTCTATATTCTGTCTGTATTATAGCGAATTTTTCGTGGTTTGTCAGTATCTGTTTTCCTTGTATTTCCGCTTTTTTCAACAATTTCTTCGTTTCCGTTTTCTTGCATCCCTGTCTTTGTACATGGCAGACTATTCTGGTACTGCAATCAGCATGGTTTATTCTATCAGGATGTATAAATCCACTCCGTATATTTTTTTCTAAAAATACAAAGAACAGATTACACTCCTATGTGTGAATCTGTTCTTTCTTTTCAAGGCGACAACCAGATTTGAACTGGTGATAAGGGTGTTGCAGACCCGTGCCTTACCACTTGGCTATGTCGCCATATTCCATGGCCCAGATGAAACACTGTACTTTTCATCTAAACATGATTTTAACAAAGCACCGCGTTTTCGTCAAGGAATTTTTTCTTTTATATCATTTATACTCAATTTTATTTTTCTTTCTATATTTTATTTATTTTTTTATATGCTAAATTTGCAATTACCTTGCAGATCTACTTTATTTTTTATATTTGTTTTTTCTATAATTTATTTCTTCTCCTGTACCGGTTTTCAAAGATTTCTTATATATACCAAAGGAACTGAAGGAAATCCTAGTCAGGCACTACGGGATATGTTAAAAAATATAGAACATAGCAGGCAGGAAAATATTTTTAATCCAGATATCGCTTCTATCCATGAAATGGTGGCAGATATCAAAAAGCGTAAGGAGGTTGGCATTTATTATATGAAATCTTGGGAACGTGAAAAACTATTTCGGGAAATGGGCAAGGAAGAAGATTCTATGATGCTACTATAATAAAAAATACATTATAAATCGTTTCACAATATTTATATTTTTGCAATTAAAAACTCAGAAAAATAAATCTTCTGAGTTTTTTCAGAGGCGACAACCAGATTCGAACTGGTGATAAGGGTGTTGCAGACCCGTGCCTTACCACTTGGCTATGTCGCCATATTCTATATTATGCAATACTTTCTTTTTAAATGACTCCTACGGGAATCGA
>DNUZ01000031.1 GCA_003507655.1 Lachnospiraceae bacterium
CGAGGTCTTTGTCTACAGTCTGAAACCGTCACATCCGTGACGGTTCTATTTGTACATGTACAAATTACTCGGACTCGATAGCTCCTGTAGGACAGGCACCAGCACATGTTCCACAATCAACGCAAGAAGAAGCGTCAATTTCATATTTGCTGTCTCCTGCAGAGATAGCTCCTACTGGACACTCACCTTCACAAGTTCCACAGTTTACGCAAGAATCTGTAATTACGTATGCCATAATGTTGTTCCTCCTTAATATATAAAAGTTTACTTTTCGCAGATAACCTCTGCGCTTAGTCACATTTTATTACAAAAACAGGGCAAATACAAGTGTAAAATACTTCAAATAGAAAATGCATTGAAAAAAATACGAAAAGGTATTATACTACTAATAACCTGTCATGGGACAGGCAGTACAGATTGGAGGTATAACAAGATGGCAAAGGTTACGAAATCAACCATGATCGGAGAATTACTCCGTATTGATGAGAATATTGCACCACTTCTTTTAGGAATCGGAATGCACTGCCTTGGATGTCCTTCTTCCCAGATGGAGACGATCGAAGAAGCAGCAATGGTTCATGGTGTAGATCCGGACGGACTTGTAGAAGATATCAATAATTTCTTAGAGCAGCAGGGTTAAGAAAGAAAAAATGAAAGCCGCGGCAGTAAATGTCGCGGCTTTTTTGATACGTTTTTATATATTCTCTATCATACGGCTTACAGTTCCGCTAAAACTTCAAGTGCATTAGAAGAAACGATCACATTATAATGTTCTTCAAAGTATGCGGCTAAAGCATCGGTATAGCGTTCCTGATGTGCATATTCAGAAAGAATATTGCAGACCTTGTTGAAATCTTCCGGTGTGTGTTTTCCTTTATGGATAACAAGATAAAATTTCTTATTCGCCGGATTTTTATATAAGTCGTTCTGATCATGGTAAAAACCATTGAGAACGTGAGCAAGTCTGGTAACGTTGTCTAAATTCTGGAAAACAAATAATTTGGTAATGTCGGTAAAGACATCTACCGGTTCCTTCTTCGCATCATTTTTTTCAGGTACTTCCTGTTCCTTGTTAGAAAATGTTGCTTCTAATGGAACAAAATCTGCGCTTTGCTTTAACTCCTGTTCTGCTTTCTGACGCTCTTCCTGCATCTTTCTGTAAAGACCTAAGATATCGTCAGCGCCTTCTAAAGCAACACCGGAACCATCTTCCTGCGAGTAGGAATCAAAATCACTTTCATCTCCCTCTGAAAATTTAGAAAAACGAGTATCAATCTCTTCCGGATATTCCACTTTGGTAATGATCAGGATAATGGTATCAGCAGATAAAGGAATTGCTTCGATCATCAGAGGAATATCTTCCGCCTCGAAACCAAACTCATAGGCTGCCTGCTGCATCATATCGCGAAACAGGACTTTTGCTTTTTCTGTTCCGTATGCTAATTCACTCAGCTTTAACTGACGGTCAGCAAGATCTTCTTTTGTCAGTGTGCAGCGAATCTGGTTATCATTTACTTTCTCTATTTTCATAAAATCACTTCCTTTTCAAGAAACTCAAGTAATTGGTACTATTATTATAATCAAATAATCAGAATATGTAAATGTAATTTTAAGGAAAGAGATTATAAAAAAAGCATAAAGATTCAAAAAAAATGTAAAAATGGGTTGTCTTTCTGTTACTCGTATGATATAAAAAGATATGAGATACCTTTCTGAAATATTCTAAAGAAGAAAGACCATCTATAGATTACAGAAAGTCATGCCGTTCATTATATATTCAAAATGATTCATCGGCATCTGTAGTTTAGATCTGAAAAACAGGTTCAATCCTGTTTGTCAATTAGTTTTCCAAGTAAGTGAAAAATGAAAAGGGATAATTTTATATTTTTTAACAGAAAGGGATGCTCTAATAACGTCCGTTCGGATGAAGAAGAGAGGTGAGGCCGGCTGACAGGCTGGAAGGAATTTGTGAAAGTACAGGGATATGGTGATGATGGGATAAAAAAGATAAGAAAAAAAGCAACCCGAGACACTGTAGCAGATTTCTCTGTCTGTCAGCATATCTGGTAGGATCAACGATAATATATCACAACATAGCTTAAAAAGATAAAGAACGGAACAGAGAAGATCCTTTTGGGTTCGGGAGAAATGAGGAATGAGATGGTACCAGACAAAGAAGAAGTCAAGTTATTTATGGAATTAAAAACGTTAGAGGAACGCGGAGTCGGCATCTGGATGGAAGGGCATGCAAGTGATTCCAAAAAAGTGATGGAAACCATGTCCGTGAATGAGGATTCTACTTATATGCGTGATTATATTTTTCAGAAAGGGGTGTTGAAAGAGATACATTTTGACAAAATAACAGATCGATAATAAAAAGCATTGAAGGAGACGGATATGCCTGCGAAAAACGGAGGGGAGAACGTCTTCCCTCCAATATTATGAAAATTCTGCTCTTAGGGTGGATTGAAAGCGACAAGATATGCTATAATACCAAAAGACATCATAAGGGAGGTAACACATGAAGAAAAAAACATCGCCTGTCCTTGCGGTCGTGCTTTTGATTGTAGTAGTAGTCCTCATGTTAACAGGAAAAGCAGTCATAGAGAAGTATGTTCCGTCTAAGGAAAAGGCTGATTTAAAAGAATACTATCAGTTAAAGGAAGCTGACGATACGGCAGTGATCGTAGACAATGTAAAACAGGATACCACGGCAAAGTTAGTGGCAGGAAAGATTTATATTGAATACCGTTTTTTGCATGATACGTTAAATCAGAGATTTTACTGGGATGGAAATGAGAACAAACTTCTGTATACAACACCTTCGGAAGTCACTTCCGTAGCAGCGGGCAGCAGTGAATATCAGACAGCAAAAGAGAAGCATACAGAGAACTATACGATTGTATATGCTGATGCAGATAAAACATATGTGGCATTGGATTTTGTAGAGAAATATACAAATATTAAATACAAAATGTACAAAGACCCAAATCGTATTACCGTAACAAAGACCTGGGGAACCATCGAGCAGTCTTCTGTTAAAAAGGATGCGGAGCTTCGTGTAAAGGGCGGCATTAAGAGTCCTATTTTAAGAACTGTAAAAAAGGATGAAACAGTTACCATTGTAGAGTCAGGTGAAAAGTGGACAAAAGTCTGCACCAAAGACGGATATATCGGTTATGTGAAGAACCGCCAGCTTGATAAGGCAGAAAAGAAAGAATTAAAAAGTGATTTTAAGGAACCACAGATCACACATAATCTGAAAAAAGAAAAGATCAACATGGCATGGCATCAGGTAACGGAGCAGGCAGCCAACAGTACACTTGCAAACGTACTTTCTGCGACAAAGGGTGTCAATGTCATCTCTCCGACATGGTTTTATCTGAACGATAATAACGGAGGGATCAAAACTTTAGCAAGCAGTGATTATGTGACTTATGCACATCAGCATAATGTAGAAGTCTGGGCATTGGTAAGCAATCTGGAGAATCCGGATGTAGATACTACACAGGTATTGACGCATACGTCTACACGGGAGAATCTGACGAATAATCTGATTTCTGCCGCAATCCAGTATGATTTAGACGGTATTAATGTTGATATGGAAGCCTTGAGTACGGATGCCGGGGAAGGATATATACAGTTTATCCGTGAGCTTTCCATAAAGTGTAAGAAAAATGACCTTGTATTATCCATAGATAATTATGTACCATCTTCTTATACCGCATTTTATAATCGGAAAGAGCAGTCCTGCTTTGCAGATTATATTATTATCATGGGCTATGATGAACATTACAAAGGCTCGGAAGAAGCCGGTTCTGTAGCATCCATTGATTTTGTAAAGAATGGAATAAAAGATACATTAAAAGAGGTACCGGCAGAGCAGACGATCCTTGCACTTCCGTTCTATACCAGACTTTGGGCAGAGACAACAGGTGAAGATAAAAAGGTAACGGTAACCTCTGAAGTAGTGAAGATGAATAACCAGCAGACCGTAGTAAATAACAGTGGAGCTTCACCAAAGTGGTCAGATAAATACGGTCAGTATTATATCGAGTACCAGAAAGATGGAAAGACCTATAAAATGTGGATGGAAGAATCGAAGTCCATTGAGCAGAAATTAAAGGCAGCAAAAAAAGCCAAGATTGCCGGAACATCCGTATGGAAGCTTGGCATGGAAGATCCTACGGTCTGGGATACTATTATTAAATATGTAAATTAAGGTTCTTTGTAGTTTGCACAAATCAGACATTCCAAGTTTCCTTGTGCAAACCATTCCAATGAACCTCTTAAAACAAAAATCGTGCCACCAGCGGGTGACACGATTTTTTGAGTTTCATTTCCATTGCACAAAAAGAAACTTTCCATATCTGATTTGTGCAAGCGACAAACAATGTGAGTGAAACATAATTTTCATATTTTCACTATACCAGAGGATAAGGAATCCTTTGCACAAGGAAACATATTTAGAACCCGGTTCGCATAGACTACAACAACTTTAATATCTCAGGCAAGATTCGGTATGAAAAAGAAAATAGAACTTATTATGGCAGTCATTCTTCTGGTGTCCGCGGGATTTTTAGCAAAACGCGGTGCAATCTATGTGCAGCAGAGTAAAGTTGCCAAAACGCAGACCTGTATTGTCATTGATGCCGGCCACGGTGGAGATGATCCGGGAAAGATCGGTATCAATGGGGAGAAAGAAAAGGAGTTAAACCTTGCCATTGCAAAGAAGCTCCAGAAGATTTTAGAAAAGAAAGATTACAGGATCGTTCTGACCAGAGACAGCAATAAAGGGTTGTATCACAGAACTGCCCACAATAAAAAAGTGGAAGACATGAAAAAACGCTGTGAGATCATTAATAAGGAAAAGCCTGTTTTTACGATCAGTATCCATCAGAACAGTTACCCTGAGGAATATGTAAAGGGAGCACAGGTCTTTTATTATGGAGAATCGCAGGAGGGAAAAGAGTTAGCAGAAGTTCTCCAAAAGAGTCTGGTTGCAGAACTGGATAAAGAAAATCACCGGACAGCCAAAGCGAATGAGAGTTATTATCTGCTCAAAAAGACAGAGTCACCAACAGTTATCGTAGAGTGTGGTTTTTTAAGCAACAGTCAGGAAGCGGAACTGTTGTCGGACGCAGAATATCAGCAGAAGGTTGCCGTTGCAATCAGCAAAGGAATTGAAAATTATCTGAATGAAGAAGCAAAGGATGGAAAGAAACCGTAGATAGAAATATTACAAATCTTGTAAGAATTGTTTCTTTTGTTGCGATATTTTCATAACGTGGTATAATAAAAATTATGAAAACAGAAATAGAGAAGCTAAATTTAGAAGCCATAGATGATAAAATCATTGCAAAAGCAGCAGCTATCATTCGTGATGGCGGGCTGGTAGCATTTCCAACCGAGACAGTATACGGGCTCGGAGCAGATGCCATGCAGGCATCCGCAGCAAAGAAGATTTACGAAGCAAAGGGAAGACCATCTGACAACCCTTTGATCGTTCATATAGCAGATGTGTCAGCTTTAAGAAATCTGACGGATGAAGTGCCGGGAAAGGCAGTAAAACTTGCGAAAGCATTCTGGCCGGGACCACTGACCATGATCGTAAAAAAGAGTGCAGCAGTTCCATATGAGACAACCGGTGGAATGGACACCGTGGCAGTGCGGATGCCAAACCATCCGATAGCACTGGCATTGATAGCGGCAAGCGGAACTTATATTGCGGCACCAAGTGCCAATACATCCGGCAGACCAAGTCCTACGGCAGCAGAGCATGTCATGACAGATTTAAATGAGAAGATTCCTTTGATCTTAGACGGTGGAAGCGTAGGGATCGGAATTGAATCTACGATCATCGATTTAACGGAAGAGACACCGATGATCCTGCGTCCGGGATATATCACACAGGAGATGTTAGAAGAAGTGATCGGAGAGGTTCATGTAGATCCGGGACTGATCGCATCTGATTCTTTACAGAAACCGAAAGCACCGGGTATGAAGTACAGGCATTATGCACCAAAGGCAGATCTTACCGTTGTTACCGGTGAAAAAAAGGATGTTATAGGCACCATTAACTATTTATCACATACAGGGATATCACAGGGGAAAAAGATAGGAATTATAGCGACCGATGAAACAGCCGGAGAATACCGGTGTGGAGATGTCATCAGCATCGGAGCAAGAGAAGACGAAGATGCGATTGCAAGACATCTTTATGGCATACTGCGTAAATTTGATGATCTGGATGTGGATACCATCTACTCTGAGAGCTTTGAATCCGAGGGACTGGGGCAGGCAATTATGAACCGTCTGTTAAAAGCAGCAGGTCACCATGTTTTGCAGGCAGTACAGGAGAAAAAGATGAAAGCATACGACAGGATCATATTTGCAGAGGATGGGGGGACATGCCGGGCACCGATGGCGGCAGGTATTTTAGAAGAGCAGGTGTTAAATCGTCCGGTGGAAGTACTTTCCCGTGGACTGGTAGTGCTTTTTCCGGAACCGTTGAACCAAAAGGCAGAGGCGGTCATGATCAGTAACGGTTTAAAGTCGGAAGGTTTTATGTCAGAGCAGATCACCGAAGAGGATATTACAGACAATACATTGATCCTTACTATGAGTGAGGAGAGCCGTCAGAAGATATTTGAGCTTTTTCCGAATGTGGAAAAAGAAGATGTTGCGGTACTGACAGAGTTTGTAGGGGATGAGTTAGAGATTTTAAATCCATATGGCGGAAACCTTCAGGCATATGGGATCTGTTATGAAACATTGAATAAGTCGATAAAAAAATTAGTTAAAATACTTAATGAAGGAGAAGAAAAATGTCAAAAGTAATTGTTATGGATCACCCGCTCATTCAGCATAAAATCGGATGGATACGAAGAGCAGATACCGGTTCAAAGGATTTCAGAACACTGATCAGCGAGATTGCAATGCTGATGTGCTATGAGGCAACCAGAGATTTAGAGTTAACAGATGTGGAGATCACCACACCGATCTGTGCTACAACCGTAAAGGAATTAAAAGGAAAGAAATTAGCAGTCGTTCCGATCTTAAGAGCAGGTCTTGGAATGGTAGATGGAATGTTAGCAATGATTCCATCCGCAAAAGTAGGTCATATCGGATTATACCGAAATGAAGAGACTTTAGAGCCGGTAGAATATTACTGCAAGCTGCCAAAAGACTGTGATGAGCGTGAAGTATTCGTAGTAGACCCGATGCTTGCAACCGGAGGTTCTTCCGTTGCTGCGATCCAGATGTTAAAGGACAAGGGTGTAAAGAGAATTCATTTCATGTGCATTATTGCAGCACCGGAAGGTGTAAAACGTATGCAGGAAGCACACCCGGATGTTGACGTGATCGTTGGAGCATTAGATGATCATCTGAATGAGCATGGATATATCGTACCGGGACTTGGAGATGCGGGAGACCGTATTTTCGGTACAAAATAGGAGAAAGAATACAGCGGATTGTCAAATATTTGACAATCCGTTCTTCATATATATTGGAAGGAGGAATACATATGAGTGACAAAAGGGAAGACTATATCAGTTGGGATGAATATTTTATGGGCGTGGCAATGCTTTCCGGCATGCGTTCAAAAGACCCGAATACACAGGTGGGAGCCTGTATCGTAAGTCCGGATCATAAGATCTTATCCATGGGCTACAACGGATTTCCGTCAGGATGTTCCGATGATGAGTTTCCATGGGCGAGAGAGGGCGAACCGTTAGACAACAAATATTTTTACACGACACACAGTGAATTGAATGCCATTTTGAATTACCGTGGCGGCAGTCTGGAGGGTTCTACGTTATATGTTTCACTTTTTCCGTGTAACGAATGTGCAAAAGCCATTATACAGTCCGGGATCCGCTATATCATCTACGATGAAGATAAATACAAAAACACACCGGGAGTCATTGCGTCTAAGAGAATGTTAGATGCAGCAGGTGTAAAATACCGCAAATATGAACATACGAACCGGGAGATTAAGATGATTTTATAAAATACCCGGAAAACCATAGGAAATCAGTTATAAAACAGGTGGAATATGGAAAAATAAAATGTGTGAAAATTTTGAGAAATACTGTGGACAATTTTAAGAAAAATAGTATAATATGAATCTATATAGTTTGCGGTATGCAAACGGAAAGGAGCTATGTGTGAAGTACAAAAAGAGCGTTTATCAGTCACTTGTTCTGATTACACAATTTGGTATTAACATGATAGTTCCTATTTTTTTATGTACGGGACTTGGTATTTTTATTGATAAAAAGTCAGGTCTCGGCTTTTTTATAATTCCATTATTTATTTTAGGAGCTCTTGCCGGGTTCCGAAATTGCTATATCGTAGCAAAAAAAATATACGAAAGTGATGATAAGAAGCATGATAAAGAGACTTAACAAGGCACTTCCGGCTCTTTTGCTTGGGATTGTACTCTATGGTCTGCTGGTGCAGTTCATAGGAGTCTGGTTTGTAAAAGATAAATTGCTTTATAGCACGGGACTTTGGATTGGCATTGCAATGGCAATGGGAATGGCGATCCATATCGCTGTTGTGATCGAAGATGCGATCGCACTCAATGGCGAGAATCATGCCAGAAACAAGATTGTCGCATGGTCCCTTCTAAGATATATGATAGTAGTGATCATATTTTTTGTCACGTTAAGATTCCGTTTAGGAAATGTATTAATGGAATTTGTTGGAGTTATGGGATTAAAGGCAGCAGCCTATTTGCAGCCTTTTATTCATAGAGTACTGTATGGTAGTGAGGGGGAGGAGAAACCGTCAGAGAACAGTACTGTCATATAACAGTAACTAAGGAGGTGAAATTGTGAGTGATGCAATTTTGATGGCGTCCGGCGCTGATGATATTGATTTTATGATACATGGGCTTTTTTCCTATGAATTATTCGGTCATAAGGTATGGATTACGACCACACATGTATGTGTACTGATTGTAATGCTGGTTTTGATTGGATTTGCCTTTGTAATAAATCGTAAGATGAAGCATGCAACGGATGTACCTGATACGTTACAGAATATCGCAGAGCTGATAGTGGAGAAATTAGATGGTATGGTAGAAAATGTAATGGGAGAGAATTCCCGGAAGTTTAAGAACTATATCAGCACCATCTTTTTATTTATTTTATTCAGCAATATATCCGGTCTGTTTGGACTCAGACCACCGACTGCGGATTATGGAACAACGCTGGCAATGGCATTGATTACATTTACCATGATCACATTCTGTAAATTCAAGTATCAGAAGGTAAAAGGTGTGCTCCAGGGTCTTTGTGATCCGTGGCCATTCTGGGCACCGATTAATATTATTGGAGATTTGGCAGTGCCGGTATCCCTGTCTTTGCGTTTATTCGCAAATGTATTATCGGGAACCGTAATCATGGCATTGATTTATGGCCTTTTAGCGAAAATTGCAATCGCATGGCCGGCAGCATTACATGTCTACTTTGATTTATTCTCAGGAGCAATTCAGACATATGTATTCTGTATGCTGACAATGACGTATGTAAATCAGGCAATGGACACAGAATAAGTTATTTTAGGAGGATTATATTATGATTACAGGAAATGATTTAATTTTAGCATGCTCAGCAATCGGAGCAGGTCTTGCAGTTATCGCAGGTATCGGACCTGGTATTGGTCAGGGTATTGCAGCAGGACATGCAGCAGCAGCAGTAGGAAGAAATCCGGGTGCAAAATCCGATATTACTTCTACCATGTTATTAGGACAGGCGGTAGCAGAGACAACAGGTCTTTATGGTCTGTTAGTTGCAATGCTCTTACTTTTCGTAAAGCCACTGGCAAAATAATGGCGGATTTCAGGAGTGAGTCATACTCACGGGATAAGAATAACGGAAAGGAGGCATACTTCTAAGTTATGACAAGGTTATTTGATCTGGATTTTCAGTTATTGCATGATACCGTGTTAGCGGCGATCGCTGTGTTTGTACTGTTTCTGTTTTTATCTTACCTTTTATTTAATCCGGTCCGTAAGATGTTAGAAGACCGTAAGATGAAGATCAAGACAGACTTAGATACGGCAAAACTCGATAAAGAGGATGCAGCGGCATTGAAGGCAGAATATGATGCAAAGCTGAAAAATATTGAAAAAGAGGCTGAGGAGATTTTAAGCGAAGCCCGCCAGAAAGCATTGAAAAACGAAGCACGGATCGTGGAAGAAGCGAAGGAAGAGGCTTCCCGCATCATCAAACGTGCGAACGAAGAAGCAATACTTGAAAAGAAACGTGCAATGGACGAGATGAAGCAGGAAGTCATTGGTATTGCGTCCATGATGGCACAAAAGGTTGTATCGGCTTCCATTGATACAACGATACAGGATACCTTAGTGGAAGAAACATTGAAAGAGATGGGTGATTCAACATGGCAAAATTAGTATCCAAAACATATGGGGACGCTTTATTTGAAACTGCTGTGGAAGAACACCGTGTAGATGATTTTTTTGAGGAGACGGAAGGAATTCTGCGTGTCCTTGAGGAAAATGAAGAATTATCCCGGCTGATGAGTCATCCACAGGTTGTAAAAGAAGAAAAAATGCAGCTCATCGAGAATATCTTCAAAGGAAAGGTGTCAGATGAGATTGTCGGACTGTTAGAACTTTTAGTGGAAAAGGACCATTTTGGAAAAACAAAGGATGTTCTGGTTTACTTCAGAGATGAAGTAAAGGAATATAAGAAGATTGGAACCGTTCATGTAACTTCTGCCATGGAACTGTCCAAAGAGCAGAAAGAGCAGGTAGAGAAAAAGCTGTTAGAAACGACAAACTATGTGTCTTTTGAGATGCATTATGAAGTGGATACGGCTTTGATCGGAGGAATGGTCATCCGTATGGGCGACAGAGTGGTAGACAGCAGCATCCGTACAAAGTTATACAATCTGTCCAAGGAGCTTTACCATATTCCGATCGGAATGGTAGAGAGTGGACAATAAGAAATTTAGTTGAAAGTAGGTGAGGAAGTTCCATGAATTTAAGACCAGAGGAAATCAGTTCCGTTATTAAAGAGCAGATCTTACGTTATGCAGACAAACTGGAAGTGACTGACGTTGGTACAGTTATCCAGGTAGCAGACGGTATCGCTCGTATTCATGGCCTTGAGAATGCAATGCAGGGAGAGCTTTTAGAATTCCCTGGAGAAGTATATGGAATGGTATTAAACCTCGAAGAAGATAATGTTGGTGCCGTATTATTAGGTGACCAGAAGAATATCAACGAAGGAGATACCGTAAAAACAACCGGAAGAGTCGTGGAAGTACCGGTAGGCGATGCAATGATCGGACGTGTAGTAAATGCACTGGGTCAGCCGATCGACGGCAAAGGACCGATTGAAACTACAAAATATCGTCAGATCGAAAGAGTAGCATCCGGTGTTATTTCCAGAAAATCTGTAGATACTCCGTTACAGACGGGTATCAAAGCAATCGATTCCATGGTACCGATTGGAAGAGGTCAGCGTGAGTTGATCATCGGTGACAGACAGACCGGTAAGACAGCGATCGCAATTGATACGATCATCAATCAGAAGGGTCAGAATGTAAAATGTATCTATGTTGCCATTGGACAGAAGTCCTCTACGGTAGCATCGATTGTAAATACATTAGAAGAATTTGGTGCAATGAGTTACACCACGGTAGTAGCATCTACAGCAAGTGAGCTTGCACCGTTACAGTATATTGCTCCATACGCAGGATGTGCGATCGGAGAAGAATGGATGGAAAATGGAGAAGATGTACTTGTTGTGTACGACGATCTGAGTAAACATGCAACAGCATACCGTACACTTTCCTTACTCCTTAGAAGACCACCCGGACGTGAGGCATATCCGGGAGACGTATTCTACTTACATTCCAGATTGTTAGAGCGTGCAGCAAGACTTTCCGACAAATTAGGAGGAGGTTCCCTGACAGCACTTCCGATCATTGAGACTCAGGCAGGAGATGTATCCGCATATATTCCGACCAATGTTATTTCCATTACAGATGGTCAGATCTATTTAGAGACAGAGATGTTTAATGCAGGTTTCCGTCCGGCGATCAATGCAGGTCTTTCCGTATCCCGTGTAGGTGGTGCGGCACAGATCAAGGCGATCAAGAAGATTGCAGCACCGATCCGTGTAGAGTTAGCACAGTACCGTGAGTTAGCAGCATTCTCACAGTTTGGTTCCGAGTTAGATGCGGATACGACTGAGAAGTTAGCACAGGGTGAAAGGATCCGTGAGATCTTAAAACAGCCTCAGTACAAACCACTTCCGGTAGAGTATCAGGTTGCAATTATTTATGCGGCTACGAAGAAGTATCTTTTAGATATTCCGGTAGAGAAAATTCTGGATTTTGAACAGGCATTATTTGAATGTATTGATACAAAATATCCGGAGATCATCACATCGATCCGGGAGACAAAAGAGCTTGCAGAAGAGACAGAGCAGAAATTGATCAAAGCGATTGAAGAAAGCAAGGCAGATTTTAAATAAGAATGGCGGTGAGCAGATATGGCCTCAATGAGAGATATTAAAAGAAGAAAAAGCAGCATACAGAGTACGCAGCAGATCACAAAAGCCATGAAGCTTGTATCTACCGTAAAACTGCAGAAGGCAAAAGTCCATGCAGAACAGGCAAATCCATACTTTAATTATATGTATCGGACAGTAACATCAATGCTTGCAAAAACGGGAAATCTGAACCACCCTTATTTAAATAAAAATGATTCCGATAAAAAAGCCGTGATCGTCATTACTTCAAACCGTGGACTGGCAGGAGGTTATAATGCCAACGTAGTCAAGATGATTACGGGAGCCGGTTTTCAGAAAGAAGATGTAGAATGTTATACGATCGGAAATAAAGGTAGAGAAGTCTTAGAACGCCGTGGCTATGAGATCAAGGCATCCTATCCGGAGGTGATAGAATCCCCGGAGTACGCAGATGCAGCAGCAATCTGTAACGAGGTGCTCGCGTCTTATCAGCGTGGTGAGATCGGAGAAATCTATTTAGCGTATACGCATTTTAAGAATACGGTTGTTCATGAGCCGAAACTGATGAAACTCCTTCCGGTGGAATTCGATGATCTAGAGATACCGGATGAGGATGAGAGCAACGTGCTTATGAACTATGAACCGAATGAGGAAGATGCTTTGGATATGATTATACCGAAGTATGTGACAAGTCTTTTTTACGGAGCCTTTGTGGAAGCAGTGGCAAGTGAGAATGGTGCAAGAATGCAGGCAATGGATTCCGCAACAAGCAATGCGGAAGATATGATCAGCGATTTAACATTGAAATATAACAGAGCACGTCAGGGCTCCATTACGCAGGAATTAACAGAGATCATTGCGGGAGCGGAGGCGATTTCCTAGCAGTTGTGTTAGGAAAAAACAGAAAAGGAGTGATAGGAAAGATGGCAGAAACAAACGTGGGAAAAATCACTCAGATTATTGGTGCCGTACTGGATGTTAAGTTTATGGAAGGACATCTTCCGGAGATAAATGACGCAATTGAAATTCAGAGAAAAGACGGAGGAAAATTAACCGTCGAGGTATCACAGCATCTGGGTGACGATACGGTACGGTGTATTGCCATGGGTCCTACAGACGGATTAGTGCGTGGAATGGATGCAGTTGCAACCGGAGGACCGATTTCAGTTCCGGTTGGCGAGGCAACTTTAGGACGTATGTTTAATGTCTTAGGTGAACCCATTGATGAAGTTGAAGCACCGAAAGATGTAGAGTATATGCCGATTCACAGAAAGGCACCGGCCTTTGAAGAGCAGGCAACTTCTACAGAGATGTTAGAGACAGGTATCAAGGTCGTAGACCTGCTCTGCCCATATCAGAAGGGTGGAAAAACAGGTCTGTTTGGTGGTGCCGGTGTAGGTAAAACGGTACTGATCCAGGAGTTGATCCACAATATTGCGACAGAGCATGGTGGTTACTCAGTATTTACCGGAGTTGGTGAGCGTACCAGAGAAGGTAATGACCTTTATTATGAAATGAAAGAATCCGGAGTTATTGACAAGACTTGTATGGTATTCGGTCAGATGAATGAGCCGCCGGGAGCGCGTATGCGTGTCGGATTAACGGGACTTACGATGGCAGAATATTTCCGTGACAAAGGTGGAAAGGATGTGCTGTTGTTCATCGACAACATTTTCCGTTTTACACAGGCAGGTTCCGAGGTGTCCGCATTACTTGGACGTGTACCATCTGCCGTTGGTTATCAGCCGACATTGCAGACAGAGATGGGTGCATTACAGGAGCGTATCACTTCGACGAAGAATGGTTCCATTACTTCTGTTCAGGCAGTTTATGTGCCGGCAGACGATTTAACGGACCCGGCTCCGGCAACAACTTTCGCACATCTGGATGCAACAACCGTATTAGACCGTTCTATCGTAGAGCTTGGTATTTATCCGGCAGTAGACCCGCTGGCTTCTACCTCAAGAATCCTCGACCCTCGTATCGTAGGTGAGGAGCATTTCCAGGTAGCGCGTGGTGTACAGGAGATTTTACAGAAATATAAGGAATTACAGGATATCATCGCAATCTTAGGTATGGACGAGCTGTCAGAGGATGACAAGCTGGTAGTAAACCGTGCCAGAAAAGTACAGAGATTCTTATCCCAGCCGTTTTTTGTGGCAACACAGTTTACAGGCTTAGACGGAAAATATGTACCGATTGCTGAGACGATCCGTGGATTCAGAGAGATTCTGGAAGGAAAACATGATGACATTCCGGAGAGTTATTTCTTAAATGCAGGCAGCATTGATGAGGTGCGTGCCCGCATGAAGTAAGGAGTGAGCATATGGCAGACGACAGAATATTTTCGGTAGAGATCATTACGCCGGACCGGATATTTTATCAGGGCGAAGCTGAGATGATCGAGTTCACAACGGTAAATGGAGAAATAGGAGTCTATAAGAACCATATTCCGCTGACAACCGTTTTAGCGCCGGGAATTGTTACGATTACAGGACCGGAAGGAAAGAAAGAAGCAGCAGTGCATTCCGGCTTTGCTGAGATCTTGCAGGACAAAGTAACGTTTTTAGCAGAGATCGCAGAGTGGCCGGATGAGATTGACGTGGCTCGTGCCGAGGCGGCAAAAGAGCGTGCCGAGAAGCGGCTGGCTTCCCATCAGGAAGAAGTAGATGTCAAGAGGGCAGAGTATGCACTCAGAAGAGCATTGGTGCGGCTGGATATCAAGCGGTAGGTTTTATAGCAGACTTCTTAAAAGAATATTCATAAAAATAGACAAACCTCATAGAATATGTTACTCTATAAAAACAAACACCTGATTTCAAAGGTTCGTCCTGCGAAAAAAGGCACAGACAGTAAATGAAAATCCATCTGAAGATGTTTTTAAGAGAGTTTTTAGGAGAGCTGACAGATGGGGATTTTGCGTAAATAAAACCTGTGCCTTAGGGCACAGGTTTTTTAAATTTGTGCACGTTATTTTATATCATATAAAAATTATAAAGGAGGCAGTATGGAGACCAGACTTGCAAACATTGCAATCATTGTGGAAAAAGAAGAAAGTGTGGAGCGTTTAAACCAGATCCTCCATAAATATGGCAGTTATATCATAGGCAGAATGGGAATACCGCACAAAGAGCGTGGCGTAAATATCATCAGTATCGCAATTGATGCACCGCAAAATGAGATCAGCAGTCTTTCCGGAAAACTCGGAATGTTAGAAGGTGTAACGGCGAAGGCTGTATATTCCAAAGTCTGAAAACAGATTTTAGGAAAATATAGCAGGAGACAAAATAAAAAAGAAAGTATAGAGAGATGAGTATGCATCTGTTAGAAAAATTAGAGCAAAACAGAAACCTTACCCTAGAAGAATGGCAGGCGCTGATCCAAAAACAGTCAGAATATCAAAAAGAAGCGGCAAAGAGAGCAAATATCCTGCGGGAGCAGAGTTTTAGCAATCGGATTTATGTACGCGGATTGATCGAATTTACAAATTATTGCAGGAATGACTGTTATTACTGTGGAATACGAAAAAGCAATCAGAATGCAGACCGCTATCGTCTGAGTACAGAGCAGATTTTAGAATGTACGGATACCGGATATGAACTGGGATTTCGCACGTTTGTCCTTCAGGGCGGAGAAGATGCATGGTATACGGATGAGCGGATACTAGAGCTTGTGCATGCGATCAGGGAGCGTCATCCGGACTGTGCGATCACGCTCTCCCTTGGTGAGAGAAACCGCGACAGCTATGAAGCATTTTTTAAGGCAGGGGCGGACCGATATCTGCTTCGCCATGAGACTGCCGATAAAGAGCATTATGAGAAACTTCATCCCAAGGAGATGTCTTTTGAACACCGCATGGAGTGTCTGCGAACATTAAAAGACATCGGCTATCAGGTCGGATGCGGTTTTATGGTGGGAAGTCCTTATCAGACAACACAGACATTGGCAGAGGATCTGTTTTTTATACAGGAATTACAGCCGCATATGGTCGGGATCGGACCGTTTGTGCCGCATCACGAGACACCGTTTGGAAAAGAAGCGGGCGGAACCGTGGGACAGACCTTATATCTGCTCAGCCTGATCCGGATCTTAAAACCGGATGTTCTGCTTCCGGCGACCACAGCGTTAGGAACCATTGATCCGTTAGGGCGGGAAAAAGGCGTACAGGCAGGGGCAAACGTAGTGATGCCGAACCTTTCGCCTACCAATGTAAGAAAAAAATATGAATTATATGATAACAAAATCTGTACGGGGGACGAAGCAGCAGAATGTCGTTACTGCCTAAACCGCAGAATGGAAACCATCGGCTGTGAACTTGCAACCGACCGGGGCGATGCGCCGGGCTGGGAACACCGTTAGGAAATAGAAGGAGGAAAAATAATGTATAACCCAAAATCAAGCAAAGCAGAGGAATTTATCGCACATGAGGAAGTCTTAGCTTCCTTGGAATATGGAGAAAAAAACAAGAGCAATGTGGAAGAGATTGACCGTATCCTGAATAAGGCACGGGAGAAAAAAGGTATCACACACCGGGAGGCAATGGTGCTTTTAGATTGTGATATTGAAGAAAAAAATCAGGAAATCTACGCATTGGCAAAAGAGATCAAAGAGGAATTTTACGGAAACCGTATTGTAATGTTTGCACCGTTATATCTGTCCAATTACTGTATCAACGGTTGTGAATACTGTCCATATCATGCAAGAAATAAACATATCGCAAGAAAGAAACTGTCCCAGGAGGAGATTGTCAAAGAAGTTACGGCACTTCAGGACATGGGACACAAACGTCTTGCATTAGAGGCAGGAGAGGACCCGGTCAACAATCCGATCGAGTATATTCTCGAGTCTATCCAGACAATTTACAGTATCAAGCATAAAAACGGAGCCATCCGTCGTGTCAATGTCAACATTGCGGCAACAACTGTGGAAAATTACCGCAGATTAAAAGAAGCCGGAATCGGAACCTATATTTTATTCCAGGAAACCTATCACAAAGAAAACTATGAGAAACTTCATCCGACAGGACCGAAACATGACTATGCATATCACACAGAAGCAATGGACCGTGCAATGGATGGAGGTATTGATGATGTCGGCTTAGGCGTGCTGTTCGGACTCAATAACTATCGTTATGATTTTGCAGGGATCATCATGCATGCCGAGCATTTAGAGGCAGCAAAGGGAGTCGGACCACATACCATCAGCGTACCGCGTCTGCGCCGTGCCGATGATATCGATCCGGATGTATTTGACAATGGAATTTCTGACGATCTCTTTGCAAAAATCGTAGCCTGCATCCGTATTGCCGTTCCATATACAGGCATGATCGTGTCCACCAGAGAAAGTGCCGAGACCAGAAAAAAAGTATTACAGCTTGGAATTTCCCAGATCAGCGGTGGTTCAAGAACCAGTGTCGGCGGCTATGTAGAAGAAGAGCCGGAAGAAGAAAATTCTGCACAGTTTGACGTAAGCGACAGAAGAACGTTAGATGAAGTAGTCTGTTGGTTGATGGAAATGGGCTTTGTACCGAGTTTTTGTACTGCATGCTACCGTGAGGGAAGAACCGGTGACCGTTTTATGAAGCTGTTAAAGAGCCGCCAGATCGTCAACTGCTGTCATCCGAATGCACTGATGACCTTAAAAGAATACTTAGAGGATTATGCTTCCCCGAAAACAAAAGAAATCGGTGAAGCCCTGATACAGAAAGAATTGAATGTCATCACGAATCCAAAGGTCAAAGAAAAAGCAGCAGAATACATTGCGAATATCCATAATGGACAGAGAGATTTCCGGTTCTAGGAAATTCTATATCTTGTGTATTCTTTCTTGAAAAGCGTACTATTTTGTGCTATCTTAGAATAAGTAAAATTAAGGCAGTACATAGGGAGAGCAGTAATGAGTGTACAGGACAAAGTAGAGCGGGTTCTTCGTGAATTCTATGTGTTATATTCGAGAAGCGAGCCATATGACAAGAATGCTGAACGGGTGATCGTTAACAAAAAAGAGGCATTGGCATTGCTTGAGCAGTTGAAAAGCTGCATGAATGAAATGATGGAAGAATACGAAATGACTTCAAACAGCAGAGAACGCGGCGAGCGTGAAGCGAGAAGACGCCGGGATGATATCATCTGGGATGCAAATCACAAGGCAGAAGATATTTATGCGGCATCAGTTCTCTATTCTAATGAAGCACTCGGGCATATCCAGACAATTATACAGAATGCAACGGATGAAATGGAAAAGATGTTCCATACTGCAAAGAAAGAAATGATGAAGCAGCAGCAGACCGTCCGTGATAATCAGTTAGAGCTGAAGTCTTCGTTAGAAGATTTGAAGGATACAGATAAATACCGGAAAGTAATCGAGGAACGAAATAAAGAGATCAAGAAAAAGAAAGAACAGGACAGCCAGAAAAAAGTAAAAGAAAACACCGGGGCTGGAATGACGGCATTTCCGGCAGGAAAACCGGAAATAAAAGTAAACCCGGCATACTTTGAAAAGATCGGAAGACCTGTTCCGGTACCGGATGTGCCGGAGACAAAGGCAGCACCGGAGCTGGATATCAAAGTAAATCTAGATGCGGAATACTTCCGCTGGAGACAGAAGAAAAAAGCAGATGGTTAAAAAACGTGCCCATCAGATATGGAAAGTTTCTTTCCATATCTGATGGGCACAACTATTTAGTAAGAACATATCATACAATTTTTATCTTTGAATTTCCCCCAAAAACATCTTCAAAATATCTTAAGAAATAATTCCGTGTGAAACCCCATAATTCATGGTAGAATAGGGAAAACAGGAAAGGACGAAGAAAAATGGACAAGGTCAATATTTTAGTGTGTGACGATGATAAAGAAATTGTCGATGCAATAGAGATATATTTACAGCAGGAAGGGTATCATGTGATCAAGGCATATGACGGAGAGCAGGCGATCGAGCAGTTAGAAAAAAATGATGTGCAGCTTCTCATTATGGATGTTATGATGCCAAGACTGGATGGCATCCGGGCAACCTTGAAGATCCGTGAGAACAGCAGTATTCCGATCATCATTCTTTCTGCAAAGACAGAGGATGCAGATAAAATCTTAGGACTCAATATCGGGGCAGATGACTATATCAGCAAACCATTTAATCCACTGGAACTGGTGGCGCGTGTCAAATCACAGCTTCGGCGTTATATGCATCTGGGCAACGTTGCGGATGAGAATATGAGCGTATACCGGGTAGGCGGTCTGGAGATCAACGATGACTTAAAAGAAGTAAAAGTGGATGGAGAAACGATCCGTCTGACACCGATAGAATATAATATTTTACTTCTCCTTGTAAAAAATGCGGGAAAAGTATTCTCCATTGAACAGATCTATGAAAGCATCTGGAATGAGGAAGCGGTCGGAGCAGACAATACCGTGGCAGTCCATATCCGTCATATCCGGGAAAAGATAGAGATAAACCCGAAAGAACCACGCTATTTAAAGGTGGTCTGGGGTGTTGGCTATAAAGTAGAAAAAGGAGTATAGCATGAAGAATTACCGTTATTCAACGGCAGGAAAAATAGCAACGGTCATTATACAGCAGTTCATGGCGGTCCTGCTAGTGGTATTCCTGTTATTGTTAGGAAGCCTGTTCAGTAAGAGCATGCTGGAATTTCAGGATATTGGAAAAGGCGGATTTTTAGATTCAGGGTATTTTACACAGGAATTTAAGAGTACCACCGTCGAGGTACAAAATCTTATTAATCTGCGTAAGAAATTTGAGACAAACGGAGAGTATGACCCGTCAAAAGCCGTGACGGTTACCGGAGATCTCCAGTATCGGCTGGGAGATCTAGAGGCATGGGCAAAAGAGGGATGCAGCTATCAGGCGGCAGGATATTTAAGTCTGGTGGAAGAGACCTATCCGGCAGTCAACGGCGGCGGCTATATTGAGCGGTATCTGAACGGAGAGATCAGTACGCAGGAAGCGACGAATATTTCTAATGCCATTGAGAATATGATGTTCTCTATCACAAAAGACATAGATACCTATAAGAGACTGATCAACAAGTATGATGCAGGAAAATCAAACGTAGCATATTATTACAGGAGTATTAATGGAGCGGTATACACCAACCTGAAATTAGAGGAAGGTGGAAAAGAAGAGGCAAGACAAAAGATCGAAGATCTCGGACAATATCTGTGCTACGATGATGAGGACATACATTTCGATACAAATATCAATAACTTAGAAGAATATTTTTATCAGGATGAGACCTACATTACCGGAAACATGGACACCGATGCCGTATTTATGATGGGAGTGAATGCAAAACTTCCATATAAAGACCATTTTTATAAAGCAAAAGAGTCCTATAACCGACTGCATCCGTGGATAAAGATCAGTATTATCACAACTTTTGTGAGTATCATAGGCTGGATAGCGGCACTGGTTTACCTGAGTACTGTCACGGGACGAAAATCCCACGAAGATGAGGTGCATCTGAACGGATTTGATAAGATCAAAACAGAAATCGTCATAGTGGCGGGAATTCTGCTGATCAGTGCAGGAAACATGATGACAGGCAGACTGCGCTCCCATTCATGGGAGATTTCGGGACTTCTGATCATGGGAGGAATCTTAGCGTTTGTAGGAAATGCCTGCTTTTTACTGTTTTATCTGAGTATGATCCGCAGACTCCGCGCAGGAACACTCTGGAATAACAGCGTGTTTTATATGGTCATAGATTTAATACAGACCTATTATAGAGGCGGAAAGGCAACCGGAAGATTTCTGGTACAGTATATTTTAGAAGGAGCCGTGATACTGATCCTTGCTGCATGGGGCTATTATTATTCGCAGCCGTTGTTTTTAGCGGCACTGGCGATCCTGCTTATTGTATTTGGAATTTTTATCTTAAAAGACCGCGTGCAGCGCCAGCAGATTATCGAAGGGATCGAAGAGATCAAATCGGGAAATTTAGAATATAAGATCCGGTCAGAAGAGTTTACCGGGGATAACAAGATACTAAGTGAAGGAATTAACAATCTCGGAGACGGATTGGAAAAAGCGGTAGATGCGAGCATGAAAAATGAACGGATGAAGGCAGATCTGATCACAAATGTATCGCACGACATCAAGACACCGCTGACCTCCATTATAAATTATGTAAATTTACTGGAAAATGAAAAGATCGAGAATGAGAAAGTAAATAATTACATCCACATCCTGAAAGAAAAATCAGCACGTTTAGAGCAGCTGACGGAAGATTTGGTAGAAGCATCCAAGATCAGCTCCGGCAATATTGTGTTAGAGATGGTCCGGATCAACTTAGTGGAACTGGTTTATCAGACAGCCGGAGAATTCAACGAAAAATTCGAGCAGCGGAATCTGACCATATTTACAAAAATGCCAAAAGAATCGATTGTTGTCATGGCAGACGGCAGACGGATCTGGCGCGTGTTGGAAAACCTTTATAACAATGTCGCAAAATATGCACTGGAGGGCACGCGTGTCTATGTGGAATTGGACAAAAAAGAAGACGAAGCCGTATTTTCTATTAAAAATATTTCCTCAAAACCACTCAATATCCCATCGGATGAGCTGACAGAGCGTTTTATCCGGGGAGATGTCTCAAGGACAACGGAGGGAAGCGGACTGGGTCTGTCGATCGCGAAAAATCTTACCACATTGATGGGCGGAACCTTCGATATTATTTTAGACGGTGACCTGTTCAAGGTAATGATCACATTTCCACTTGCTTTTTAGTGGGGCTTTTATTATAATTTTTTGTGGAAAAGTATGTCGGCGGTGAGCTTTTTACCGCCGATTTTCAGTAAGGAGGATATATCATATGAAGTTACATGAAGGCGGCGTTTACTTAGTAAACGGCACAGAGTTAATTCCGGAGGGACCGGAAGCAGCTGCACAGATCTCAGCAAAGACGGGTGCAGCCGTATCGAAGGAAGAGGCAGCAAAGAATACGATTGCCTATGGTATTTTAAAAGACCATAACACATCCGGAAATATGGATAAACTTAAAATTAAGTTTGATAAACTGACTTCCCACGATATTACATTCGTAGGAATCATACAGACAGCGCGTGCATCAGGACTTGAAAAATTCCCGATCCCATATGTGCTGACAAACTGTCACAACTCCCTTTGTGCAGTTGGTGGAACCATCAACGAGGATGACCACATGTTTGGTCTGACCTGTGCAAAAAAATACGGCGGAGTCTATGTACCACCTCATCAGGCGGTTATCCATCAGTTTGCAAGAGAGATGCTTGCAGGCGGCGGAAAGATGATCTTAGGTTCCGATTCCCATACACGTTACGGAGCACTTGGAACAATGGCAATGGGAGAGGGCGGACCGGAGTTAGTAAAACAGCTTTTAAGCCAGACCTATGATATCAATATGCCGGGCGTAGTCGGAGTCTATATGACCGGAGAGCCACAGCATGGCGTAGGACCGCAGGATATCGCACTTGCGATTATCGGAGCAGTCTTTGCAAACGGTTATGTAAAGAATAAAGTAATGGAGTTTGTAGGACCGGGTGTGTCCAACTTAAGTGCAGACTACCGTATCGGTGTCGATGTTATGACAACAGAAACCACCTGTCTGTCCTCTATCTGGAGAACCGACGAAAAGATCAAAGAATTTTACGATATCCACGGAAGAAGTGAAGATTACAAAGAACTGAATCCGGGAAATGTTGCTTACTATGATGGAATGATCGAGATCAACTTAAGTGAGATTAAACCAATGATCGCTATGCCGTTCCATCCAAGCAATGTGTATACGATCGAAGAGTTAAATGCAAATCTTATGGATATTTTAGATGACTGTGAAAAGAGAGCCTTAGTCAGCTTAGACGGAGCCGTAGACTTTACATTAAAAGACAAAGTCAGAAACGGAAAGCTCTATGTGGATCAGGGAATCATTGCTGGCTGTGCAGGCGGTGGTTATGAAAATATCTGCGATGCAGCAGACATTTTAAGAGGTACAAGCATCGGACCGGACGAGTTTACCTTAAGCGTATATCCGGCAAGTACCCCGGTTTATATGGAACTTGTAAGAAACGGAGCCGTTGCAGATTTACTTGAGACAGGTGCGATCGTTAAGACAGCATTCTGCGGACCATGCTTCGGAGCAGGTGATACCCCAAGCAACAACGGACTTTCCATTCGTCATTCCACCAGAAACTTCCCGAACCGCGAAGGTTCTAAGTTACAGAATGGTCAGATCGCATCCGTAGCATTAATGGATGCACGTTCTATTGCAGCAACAGCAGCAAACAAAGGATATCTGACTTCTGCAGCAGATATGGATACAGAATATACAAAACCGGCATATCACTTTGATAAGACTATCTACGAGAACCGCGTATTTGACAGCAAGGGTGTTGCAGATCCAAGCGTAGAGATCAAGTTTGGTCCAAACATCAAAGACTGGCCGCAGATGAGTGCTTTACCACAGAACATGGTATTAAAAGTAGTATCTGAGATCCATGATCCGGTTACAACAACCGATGAGCTGATCCCATCCGGAGAGACTTCATCCTACCGTTCGAACCCACTTGGATTAGCAGAGTTTACATTATCCAGAAAAGACCCTGCTTATGTTGGAAAAGCAAAAGAAGTACAGAAAGCACAGAAAGCCATTGAAGAAGGCAACTGTCCGTTAGAGGCACTTCCGGAATTAAAACCGGTGATGGATACCGTACGGAAAACTTTCCCGGATGCAGGCGAAGGCAATCTTGGTGTAGGAAGTACGATTTTCGCAGTAAAACCGGGTGACGGTTCTGCCCGCGAGCAGGCAGCATCCTGCCAGAAAGTACTTGGCGGTTGGGCAAATATTGCAAATGAGTATGCAACAAAACGTTATCGTTCCAACCTCATTAACTGGGGTATGCTTCCATTCTTAATTGAAGAGGGAGACCTTCCGTTTGCAAATGGAGATTATCTTTTTATTCCGGAGATCAGAAAAGCCGTAGAGGAAAAGGCATCTGATATTACCGCTTATGTCGTAAAAGGAGATCACTTAGAAGAGTTCCACTTAAAGATGGGTGAGCTTACCGATGATGAAAGAGAGATCATCTTAAAGGGATGCCTGATCAATTATAACCGCGTAAATTAAGGAGAATACATGGAGAATAAGGAGAACAATTCCCCCGAACTGAAAAAAAAATCACACTGGAATATCAGACCTTATATGGCAATTGCATTAACTGCATTTTTAGTGATCACACTGAGTATCATTTTCTTCTTCCTGATCTACCGCTATAACGGATTTGCGGCAGGATGGAGAAAACTCACTGTCATATTGCAGCCGATCATCATCGGAATCGTGATCGCTTATCTGATCAATCCGATCATGATGTTTTTTGAAAAATATCTGCTGCGCTGGATCGAGCCAAAGATACAGAAAAAAGACAAGGCAAAAAAATTATGCCGAAGTCTTGCGACATTTGGCGCATTAGCAGTTTTCATTATGATCATTGCAATTTTGCTGATACTCTTAATACCACAGCTTGCAGAGAGTATTCAGGGCTTAGTGGTCACATTGCCGGGTGAGGTGCAGGAGTTGATAGACAAGGTCAATGGAATTTTGAAGAACGATTCAGAAATCGCAGACATGTTTGAGAATACGCTGCTGCATGCAACGGATTATCTGCGTAACTGGGCAATGAACGATCTGTTACCAAAGAGCAACCAGTATCTGACCTCTATTACTTCAGGACTGATCAGTATTTTTAAAGTTCTGTTAAATATTGTAGTCGGATTGATCGTATCAGTATATTTGCTGTTCAGTAAAGAGACTTTTATCGGACAGTTTAAAAAGCTGACCTATGCACTGTTTAAACCGAAACGGGCAAACATTATCATAGAGACAGCCAGAAAGAGCAACGAGATCTTTGGCGGATTTATCAGCGGAAAGATATTGGATTCTACCATTATCGGAATTATCTGCTATATCGTTCTTTTGATCATGAAGATGCCATATGCCGTATTGGTCAGTGTGATCGTTGGTGTTACGAATGTGATTCCGTTCTTTGGACCGTTTATCGGTGCAGTACCGGGATTTATCATTATCGTACTTGCCAATCCGTTGCAGGGACTTTATTTCCTGATCGTTATTTTTATCCTGCAGCAGGTAGACGGAAATATCATCGGACCAACAATCTTAGGAGATTCCACAGGACTTTCTCCGTTCTGGGTAGTCTTTGCGATCATGGTCGGAGGCGGATTGTTCGGATTTGCGGGAATGCTCCTTGGAGTTCCGGTCTTTGCCGTAATTTATTACATTATACAGAGGGTCATCTATCACTTCCTGCGTAAGAAAAAGCTGCCGGAAGCGACAGAGCAGTATATCGAGCTGGACAAAGTAGATACCCGTACGAATGAACTCTGCTATTTTCAAAAAGAAGAAATTGATGTAAAAAAAGAAGATCAAACAGAGGAAAATACAGAGAATAAAAACTAAGGAAAAGCCGTATTCGACAGGATTTGCCGAATACGGCTTTAAAATAATAAATTTTGACACACAGGGTATCCTATGGTACACTAAAATGGATAAAAATCTGTCTATTATAGGCATATTCAGAGGTGACACAAGTTGGATAAATATGAATATAAATTAAAACTCGATCAGATGAAAAGTGCTTTTGCAGAGGGAAATTATCACATGGCAGAAGAACTTGCAGATTCCATTAACTGGAAACGTGTTCGCAATGCAAATTCCCTGATAAAAGCAGGAGAAGTCTATGAGACGGCAGAAAGATATGATGATGCAAAAGAAATGTTTCTGCTTGCATATGAACGTTCTCCGATTGGAAGAACGATCGTATACCGTCTTGCAGAACTGGCAATCCATGTAGGCAATTACGATGAAGCAATGGAGTATTATGAGGAGTTTGTAGAGATGGCTCCGAATGATAGTCTCAAATTTGTGTTAAAATATAAGATATACAAAGCAAAGGGAGAATCCCTTGCAGAGCAGATACAGATTCTTGAGGATTTAAAGGAACAGGAATATATTGAAGAGTGGGCATATGAGCTGGCATACCTCTATCATCAGGCAGGAATGAGCGAGAAATGTGTGGAAGCATGTGATGAACTGATTCTATGGTTTGGTGATGGTGCATATGTTGAAAAAGCGCTCGAATTAAAGATGCTCTATCAACCGTTGACCAAGCAGCAGGAAGAGAAATACCGCCAGTTCCGCCAGAAACGGGACGGAGTGGTTGAGGTACGTCCGAATGATATGCTCAATTCCGGTGAGATCGTATCCGAAGTTGTGAAGATCCCGCAGGTTACGATGAATGCGAGCCGTTTTAATACGGTAAATCTTCAGAATGAATTGGCAAAAAATATGCAGCAGATCATGGATGCGACGGAAAAAGAAGAGGTCAACGATTCCATGGATGCCATTAAGAAAATGGTGGAGGAGATTCCTTATTTACAGCTTCCGCATGAGAGTGAGGAGCAGAAGGAAGAAAAATACGGACATATTGAGACGGATGAAGAGATCGACGGTTCTTTAAAGATCAATTTTAAAGAGATGTTGGCAGAGGATTCGGACGGACAGATCAGTCTGTACGTTCCAAAGGATCCGATGGTAGAAAGACAGATTACCGGTCAGATGAGCATCCAGGAAGTGCTGGAAGAATGGGAAAAGACAAAGCGTGCGGCAGAGGCAGCATTGCAGGAAGCAGAGCAGCGCCGGTTAGAATCTGCAAAAGCCAGAGCACTTCAGGAAGCAGAAGAGATCATGGAGCGTTTAGTCGATGTAATTCCTCAGTTGAATGCAGGTCTGTCGCCAAAAGAATTATTGGAACAGGAGTATATGCAGAATATGCCGGAAAAAGACGAAAAAGCAGCCAGATTATTTCAGAATGTCAATGACATTCTTACAAGAGAGATCGAGAAATTATCCAAAGAGAATAACAGCATTGATCAGATGATAGAAGAGAATAAACCAGCAGAGGAATCTTTTGGACAGGAGATGGAAAATGAAATGTCAGAAGAGTTATCAGAGGAGATTCCACAGGAACTGCCGCAGGTTTCCACAGATATCGGAGATTTATTAGTAGAAGAACCGATACCGGAGGAAATTGAAGCAGCAAAAGAACTGATGCCGGAAGAGCCGGCAAAACAGGAAGAACTTCCGCCTATCCAGATACCGGAAGATGTGATCGAGGATGAAGATGTAACGATGCATCTGACAAAGGCACAAAAAGAGATCTTTTCTTATTTTGTTCCGATCCAGGGAATGGAGCAGCAGCTCTGTCAGGTGTTGACCGGAGTGAAACGGAGACTTGGAAGAAGTACGAACTCTACAGAGGGAAATATCATGATCCAGGGAGGACCGGGCAGTGGTAAGACCGTACTTGCAACGGATCTGATCAAAGTCATTCAGGAGGAAACCGGACTGATCGGAGGAAAGATCGGTAAGATCGAAGCCGCTTCTTTAAATCAAAAGGATATTCCGGAATTGATGAAAAAAGTCCGCGGAGGCTGTCTGATCATTGAAAAAGCCGGAGAGATTACGCGTGAGACGGCAGTGAAGATGTCTCTTCAGATGTCACAGGACACCGCAGGAATGTTAGTTATTTTAGAGGATACCAAAGAAGGAATTCGTAAGGCACTTGGACGCGATGAAGAATTTGCAAGGAAGTTTACCGAAAAAGTCAATATACCGATCTTTTCCATTGATGAACTGGTAGAATTTGCAAAATCCTATGCACAGGAGTTAGAGTACGAAATTGATGAAATGGGAGTGTTAGCACTCTATAACCGCATCAGCAGTATTGAAAAACTCGATGAAGCAACAACGCTGTTTGAAGTAAAAGACATTGTGGATGAAGCAGTGGCAAAATCCGAAAAGGGCGGATTCAAAAAAGCGTTCAGCGTATTTGCATCCAAACGTCATGGACAAGGCGATAGAAAAGTACTGCAGGAAAAAGATTTTGAGGAATAGTGAAAGAGGTAAAGACTATGGGGAAAGCTATGGGTAACTTTACAGAACTGGATGCGTACCTCTTTGGACAGGGAACGCATTACGACATCTATAAGAAGTTAGGAGCACATCTGTCTGTAGACGGAAAGAAAAAAGGTGTGCGGTTTGCTGTCTGGGCACCAAATGCAAAGAGAGTATTTGTCATTGGAGAATTCAATGGCTGGGATGAGACAGCGAACGAGATGGAGCGTGTAGAACCGGAGAGTATCGGTGTGTTCGAGACGTTCGTTCCGAATATCGGAACGGGCGTTCTCTACAAATATCTGATAGAGACCGCGGACGGTACCCTGCTGTATAAGGCAGATCCTTATGCAAACGAGGCAGAGCTTCGTCCGGGAACCGCCTCAAAAGTAGCAGATATCGAGCATTTTAAATGGACAGACAGCAAGTGGATGAAAGACCGTGCCGCATGTAAGGATCCATATGAAAAACCGATGGCGATCTATGAAGTACATCCGGGTTCCTGGATGCGTCATCCGGGAAGAGAGGATGAGGGATTTTATACATACCGTCAGCTTGCACATGCGTTAGCGGACTATGTAAAAGAGATGGGATATACGCATGTAGAATTGATGGGAATTTTGGAATATCCGTTTGACGGCTCCTGGGGCTATCAGGTAACCGGCTACTATGCACCAACTTCCCGCTATGGTACACCGGAGGATTTTGCATATTTTGTGGACTATCTGCATAAAAAAGGCATTGGTATTATCTTAGACTGGGTTCCGGCACATTTTCCAAAAGACGCGCATGGACTGGCAGACTTCGATGGAACACCGATCTATGAGTATGCTGACCCGCGGATGGGAGAACATCCGGATTGGGGAACAAAGATTTTTGACTATGGAAAAAGCGAAGTTAAGAATTTCCTGATCGGAAGTGCACTGCTTTGGATCGAGCACTACCATATTGACGGACTGCGTGTGGACGCGGTAGCTTCCATGCTCTATTTAGATTACGGAAAAAATGACGGAGAATGGATACCGAATAAATACGGCGAGAACAAGAATTTAGAAGCGATCGAATTTTTCCGCCATATCAACACACTGATCTTAGGCAGAAATCCGGGAACCGTGATGATTGCGGAGGAATCTACGGCATGGCCGCAGGTAACCGGCGAGGCGCAGAACGGCGGACTGAATTTTACTTACAAATGGAATATGGGCTGGATGCATGACTTTTTGGATTATATGAAGCTCGACCCGTATTTTAGAAAAGATAACCATCACAAGATGACCTTTGCAATGAGTTACAATGGAAGTGAGCATTATATTTTAGTGCTCTCACATGATGAAGTAGTGCATTTAAAATGCTCTATGATCAACAAGATGCCGGGTGAAGAAGCAGATAAGTTTGCTAATTTAAAAGCAGGCTATGCATTTATGATGGGCCATCCGGGTAAGAAACTCCTATTCATGGGACAGGATATCGGGCAATACCGTGAGTGGAGTGAGGAACGGGAATTAGACTGGTATGTATTAGAAAATCCACATAACAAAGGGTTGCAGGAATTTGTCAAAGAACTTCTTCATATTTACCGTAAGTATCCGTGTATGTATGAGTTAGACGGCGGCGGAGAAGGCTTTGAGTGGATCAATGCGGACGATGCAGAAAAAAGCATTTATACATTTTTAAGAAAAGGAAAAGACGCAAAGAAACGTCTGCTCTTTGTCTTTAATTTTACTCCGGTGGCAAGGGATGATTTCCGTGTCGGTGTACCGGAATTAAAGGATTACAAGCTGATCCTGACAAGTGAGGAAGAGCGTTTTGCGGGCAGCGGCAATGTACCGGCAAAGAAAACCTATAAAGCAGAGAAACGGCCATGGGATAACAGGGAATATTCGATAAGATATCCGCTGCCTCCATATGGTGTCGCAGTATTTGAATATTAGAAGATTCAGAAAAGAGGCATTTGTGAGAATGTCTCTTTTTTGCATTAAGTTTTTGGTTAAATATCCGAAATATATAGCAGAGAATACAAACAGAAGAAACCGGAGGCATCTATGAGAGTTGACTTAGGCAATCTGACAGAGATTACGAAAAAAAGTGCAGCAGTCCAGAATAAAGGGACACAGACTGTTTTAAATGAAAATATCACAACAAAAGAGACGGATAAGACAGGACATTCCTATACCGTTAAGAGTGTAACATATGAGACTCTGCTTGCAGAAGATAAAAAGAGTGCAGAGGATATCGCAATGCAGGCGGAAGCGGTTGACCCGCAGGCAATGCAGGACGAGATGGCAGTGCTTGCGAATACGACCACAGAAGAAGATTATGAAAAAATGGAAGAAGACGGATATTCCGTAAATGATACAGAGATACCGGAAATTGTCACCGAAATGGACAAGATCAAGATCCAGCTTGCAAAAGCGGGCGTGGACATCCGTATTTTCGGAGACGATGTGAGCGTCGAGAAAATCGCAGAAGTCTTAGGAAGTGCCGGAGTCGGACAGATCGAAGCGGCACTGCGTATGGCAGATCTTCCGGCAACGGAGCAGAACGTCAGTGAGACGGAAGAAGCACTGGAAATGGCAGAGAATTTAGAGCCGCTTTCGGATGGTGCAAAAAAATACATATTGGACAACGGACTGGATGCTACGATCGACAATCTCTATAAGGCAGAATACAGTGCCGGCGGAACAGGAGAGTCCTATTCCGCGCCGTCCACCGAAGAAAATACAGATTTTTCACAATTGGATGAACAAATTCAAAAAATGCTTCAAGACACCGGATTTGAGATTACGGATGAAAATATCGAGGACAGCCGGTGGCTTTTAGAAAATGAGATCCCTTTAACAGCCGAGAATTTAGAAAGTTATCAGAGCTTAAAAGATTTACGGCTTCCACAGGATAACGAGGTGGTCTTAAAGGCGATTACGGATGCGATCGCACAGGGAAAACGTCCGAAGGATGCCGTTCTTGCGATCACCAGACAGCGTCAGTTAGAAGAAGTGCGTTTAGAAATGAGTGCAAAAGCAAATTATGCACTTGCCGGAAAAGATTTTTCGATTGATACGGATGCGATCGCAGAGACGATCGAGGCTTTAAAAAAAGCGGAAGAAGCATATTACGAGAAATTTTTATCACAGGGAGGCGTTGAACCGACAGAAGAAAATATCAAAATTTACCGGGATATTGAGCAGGTATTTGAAGAGTTAAAAAGCGTTCCGGCATATACACTCGGTGTAGAGGAAGGAAGCATTGAGACACCGCAGGAGTTGCATAAAGCAGGAAAAGTATTGCAGGATACCTTTGAAAAGGCGAATGAATCCTATGAAACACTGATGACAGCCCCAAGGAAGGACATGGGAGATTCGATACAGAAAGCGTTCCGCAATGTCGATGATATTTTAACCGACCTTGGAATGGAAACAAATCCTGCGAATCAGAGAGCAGTCCGTATCCTTGCATATAATCAGATGGAAATTACAAAAGAAGCGGTATTACAGATGAAGGCTGTGGATGAAAGGGTACAGCAGACATTTGAAAACATGAAGCCGCAGGTGGTCCGTGAAATGATAAAGAGCGGCATTAATCCACTGGACATGAATCTGGAAGAGTTGAACCGTACAGCGGTAGAAATCAAGGAACAGCTTGGTATCGACAATGAAGATGTGCGTTTTAGCAAATATTTATATAAATTAGAGCAGAACAGTGAAATTGCGGAAGAAGAGCGGAGCGCCTATATCGGAATCTATCGTCTGATCGCCCGTGTGGAACAGACAGACGGAGCGGCGATCGGTATGCTGGCACAGCAGGGAGCAGAATTTACGATGAGAAATCTGTTGACGGCTGTCCGTAGCAGTAAAAAAGAAGGCAGGGAATATGCGGTAGATGATTCTTTCGGAGGGCTTGAGGAACTTGAGACAAGCGGAATCTCCGTAACAGAGCAGATCGAAGCAGGATATCAGAATGATTGTATCAAGGATATCATGCGGGAGTTAAGTCCTGAGAAATTAGCAAAGATCCCGGATTGGGAGAACATGACACCGGAGCAGTTCAAACAGGCATTAGAACAGCTTCCGGAGGATGTAAATCTGCAAAAATCTTATACAGAGCAGGAAATGGCAGATTACCGGAACAGTGCCGTGGCATCGGAAGAAGTCTATAAGATGTTAGAGCAGTATGATCTGCCAAAAACGGTCAGTACGATCTTAGCGGCACAGGAAATGATCGGAAACCGGAACGGAATGTTCAGAAAGCTGTTTGCAAAAGCGATAGACACCGAAGATGTGACGCTTGCAGATATTGAGCAGCAGGTCTTAGAGGAATTTGCGGAAGCCGTGAAATCTCCAAAGGATATGGCAAAGGCACAGAAGGTACTTGCCGAGACAGCAGAAAATGTAATGAAGTCCATGAAAAATGAATCCAATGTTACCAGTCTGGATTTAAAAGAGATGCGTATGGTGCAGACGCAGATCGAGTTAGGTACCAAAATGTCCAAAGAGGAGACTTACCAGATCCCGGTATTAGTCGGTGATTCCGTTACAGGCGTGTCATTGAAGATTGTCCGTGGCAAGGAAGAAAAAGGAAGAGTGGACATTTTATTTGAGGGAGACGCTCTTGGAAAGACCGCAGCCCAGATTTCTGTCAAAGGCGATAAGATCGAAGGCTATATTGTATCGGACAGTCAGGCAACGTTAAGTGCCATGCGTGAACAGGAGGAAGCCTTAAGCGGTATGTTAAAGACCGAAGAGGAGCAGGAAGTAGAGATCCGTTATGTTCATGCAAAAGATGTGGATTTAGAAAAATTTTCCGCAAAAACCACAGAGACTTTCGATGAGAAACAAAGTCAGACCCAGACAAAGACACTGTATCATATGGCGGAGAGTTTTCTTAAGACATTACGGAGTCTTGAGATTTCACAGTAATTTTACAAAAAAGGCATACAGAAAATAAAGGTTTTACCGATATATAAAGTAACGGGAGGAAATCCCACAGATGACAGGATGGAGAGCAGCGCACGGAAGCGGAAAAGACAACGAGAAAGAAGAAGAAAAGAGAGGAAACAAGTATGAAGATTAATCACAATATGTCAGCAGTTATCACAAATCATCAGCTGTTGAATAATGAAAATTCACTGTCCGTTTCTATGGAGAAACTCTCTTCAGGACTTAGAATTAATCATGCAAAGGACGATGCGGCAGGAATGGCGATTTCTACAAAGATGCGCGCACAGATCCAGGGTCTGAATCAGGCATCCCGGAATGCATCCGATGGAAACAGTATTTTACAGACTGCAGACGGAGCTTTAAATGAAGTAACGAGCATGATCCAGCGTATGCGTGAGTTAGCTGTTCAGGCGGCAAATGAAACCAATACAGACGATGACAAAGACTCCATTCAGGATGAGATCGAATCCTTAAAAAAAGAAATTGACCGTGTATCCACCGATACAGAGTTTAATACAA
The DNA here is from genome assembly GCA_003507655.1 of Lachnospiraceae bacterium. GTDB lineage: Bacteria > Bacillota > Clostridia > Lachnospirales > Lachnospiraceae > Maccoyibacter > Maccoyibacter intestinihominis. Next base: position 33,927 of record DNUZ01000031.1, read on the forward strand.
AGACATTATTTAACGGAAGTCTCGATACCAGAGTGTATGGGGATCATGTTTCAAGAATTTCCGTATCAGATGCCGTAGCAGCAGGAAAATACAATTTTACGATCGATGAGGCTGCAACACAGGCAGTATACAATGATCCGCTGGGTGCAGCAGTAACAACACCAAGCTATGTCGATGATAATGGAGATACGGCAGCAGATCTGGATGCAATTCCGGACGATGCGGCAGGTGTTGTCGTGATCAATGGCCGTGAGATTAAGATTGAAGCAGGAGATACGGCAACCGAAGTATATGGAAAACTGCGTGAAGGAGCAGAGCTTGGAGAGTGCAGTATCAATCCATTGATCCAGGCAGGCGGTATTTATGTGAAGAAGGATGCCGATTACACATTTGGCGACCCGTTACAGCTTACTTCTGATTTTTATGGAAGCGGTTCACAGGTAAAAATCTCCTGTGATAATGAGAAACTGGCGCAGTTCTTAGGCTTACCGATGAGCAATGCAGATAATATCCCAACCGGAAAGGATGCAAAACTTACGATCGATGCAACCTCTGCATTTGGAAATCACTGTACTTATACAACCGATGGAAATAAGATCACGATCACAAACAGATCCGGCTTTGAGATCAGCTTTTTAGCAGAAGAAGGTTATTCAGATATAACACCGATCCAGTTAGATGTAACAAACATCGGAACACTGACACTGCAGATCGGAGCAAACGAGCATCAGACCATGGATGTACGGATTCCGGAGATCTCTACAGACAGCTTGTATATTGACAATCTGGATGTTACAACCGTTAATGGTGCAGACCGTGCGATCATGCAGTTAGATGATGCATTAGAAAAAGTAAGTTCCGCACGTTCTAAGATCGGTGCATATCAGAACCGTTTAGACCATGCGATCAACAGCTTAGAGCAGGAAGGTCAGGATATGACAGCCGCACTTTCCCGAATCGAAGACGTAGATATGGCGGGCGAGATGACGGAATATACAAAGGATAACGTGCTTACACAGGCAGCAACCAGTGTACTTGCACAGGCAAATGATATCCCGCAGCAGGTACTTCAGCTCTTACAGTAAGCAGGTGAGAAAGTATGGAAAAAGAAAAGATCACAGAGTTTACCAGAAGGATCAGTCAGTGCAACCGAAGCGGACTGACACTGATCACATATGAAATATGTTTTGTTCACTGTGCAGATGCGAAAAAGGCATATGCACAGAAAGAGCATGAGGTTTTCAAAAAAGAGGTACAGAAAGCCTCCGAGTGTGTAAACCGGTTGATGGAAACTTTGAATTTTGAATATGAGATCGCAAAAGAATTATACCCGGTTTACCGTTTTTGCCGTGATGAACTGGCAATGGCACTGGTGAAAAACGATATCAGCAGGGTAGAGAATGCAGAGAAGATCTTAAAAAATCTCTATGGAGCATTTGAAGAAGTCTCAAAAGAGGATTATTCCCGTCCGTTGATGGAAAACAGCGAGAAAGTCATAGCAGGAATGACCTATCAGAAGAATAATTTAACGGAAAACTATGAAATTGGAAATGAGAGCAGAGGATTCTTGGCATAGAATCCTCTGTTTATGCATTTTCAAATTGTTTTACACAGCCTAAAAGGAATTTGTAACGAAGCTGGACAGCGTTCAACTCATAGATAGAACTGTCGATCAAATCCGGGTCCACAGCATGTTCAAAATTTGCGTAAGCAATATCGAGTTCCTTTTTTGTCTTTCGCAGATCATCTAAAAGTAACATATAATGTGGGTCTTTGTTGCCCGCATCCTTCGTCAGTAGGAACATTCTATCACATCCTTCTGGAATATACATTCCTTTTTAGATTAGGGTGTCAAAAGGCGGTTTCCAGTTTTTTGATTGGCAACTTGCACAAAGCCGAGTCTGTTTTGTTCCGTTGTACGAAAATAAGAAAATCTAAGTCTGCCTGAGTTCGGTTACGATGGAGTGACGTGTACGTCTTAAATACCCCATCCATGGGGCTTAAGACTTTTGCTGCCGTCCATGGCAGCAAAACACTATACATGAACAGCCAGACTAAGATTTACTAATTTTCTCCCAAAGTCACAAAAGCAGTCTCAGTTTTGTGCAAGTTGCCAGCCACTAAGTTGTGAGCCGCCCTTTGACACCCTAATCCTTTTTATAAAGTATAATCAAGAAAAATCCAAAATATACAATATTTAGAAATTCTTTTTTTGACATCAAAAATGTTGAAAAACAAAGGGTTCACAGAATTTTTGTGGAAAATGGCAAAAAATATTTGTAAAAACTATACAATGGACAGTCTGTATGGAATAGGCTAAAATGCAACTACACAAAGGAGGGATGGCTTAGGAAAGTAAAATATATTATATTGCTGGGGATTTTAATTCTGGCAGTATGCTCCGATGTCCGTACTGAAAAGATCAGAAATAAGCTGATTTTAGCAGGACTGGCGACAGGATTTCTGATTCAAATCTATGAAAAGGGAATTTCGTTCATTCCCTTATGGTTCATTCAAATATCAATACCGATATTCTTATTTTATCCGATATTTCGTATAGGTGCTTTAGGTGCCGGCGATATCAAACTTTTTTCCGTAATAGCAGGATTTTTGACATTAAAAACGTGGTGGGTCTGCGTGGAAGCTGCCTTTCTTGCAGGAGCAGCAATGGGACTGTTCAAATTACTATTCAAAAACTATGTGAAGGATGCACATACGATTCATTTTTCTGTGCCGATTCTGGCAGGATATCTCTATTATCTGGGGGTGGTGAGATGAAAAAACAAAAGATCGCAATTTGTGATCAGGATGTAGAATACACAAGACAGCTTGTAAATTATATTGCAGCGAAAGAAAAAGACAGCTTTGAGGTGACTGGATTTTCTGATGAAAGTCTTTACCGGAAAAATGACGAAAACTTTGATCTGTTGCTGTATGAGGAGACCTTTTTTCAAAACAAAGAAGAAGCAGGCAGGGCCAAAAAAGCCATCTGCTTGAGCAATGGAGAAATTTCCACGGAACAGGAAAATATGCGGGTGCTCTTTAAGTACCAGCCGGCAGACCGGATACTGCGGGAAATACATGCCGGGATTGGAAAAGTGGCAGGGAGCATGGATACAAAGAGTATCTGGAGAGGTGAGAAGCAGATATTTGCCGTGTATTCTCCCTGGAATCATCGGCTTCGGACACCATTTGCACTGACAGCGGCAGAACAGTTGTCGGCAGGAAAAAAATTATTGTATTTGAATTTTAGCGTGTGCAGCGGGTTTTGCAAAAGCATGGGCTTAGAGCCGGATATGGATATGGGAGATTTATTTTATCTGTTAAAGGAAGGCGAGGAAGAACTCTTAGCAAAATTAAAGAGTAGTATTTATCCACTGGGAAGCTATCAGGTCATTCCACCGCCGGCAAATCCGGAGCATTACATGGAGTGGAAAAAGGGCGAGGTAAGGCATTTCTTAGAACTTCTTTTAGAAAAGACGGATTTTGAAGTCTTACTTTTGGATCTGGGATGTGTGATGAGCGGATTTTTTGAAGTGCTGGATCTGTGTCAGAAAATCTGGATCTTAAAGGAAAATCGGACGAGTAAAGATCCCGGAATAGAAGAATTAAAAGAACTTTTGGAAAAGTTTAAGGAAGGTTTAACAGGAAGAATGGAAGAAGTATTCCTGCCGGGAGGACAGGCGTGGCGGGAAGACGGAACGATACAGGTAGAGGAATTCTACATGGGTGAAGTAGGAAACTGTGTACGCCGTTTATTAGGAGGAGAATATGCATCTTGATAACATGGAACAGATACAAAAACGTGTACTGGAAGATATGGATTTAAGTGAAGAGAATGATGATGCCCGGTTAAAGGAAAAGATAGAAGAAAAAGTCTGGGAATATGGAAAAGAGCATCTGATCTCGTTAGAAGAAGAACAGAGATATGTGCAGGAAATCTTCTGTTCCCTTAGAAAACTGGATATCCTTGAGGAATTATTGCAGGATGATTCCGTAACGGAAATCATGGTCAATGGGTATCAGAAGATTTTTTATGAAAAAGCAGGACGTTTATATGCATGGGAAAAACAGTTTACAGGAAGAGAAAAATTAGAGGATGTCATACAGAAGATGGTGGCAAAGAATAACCGGGTTGTAAATGAAGCAATGCCAATTGCGGATGCCCGCTTAGAAGATGGTTCCAGAATCCATATCGTATTAGAACCGACTGCAATAGACGGCTCCTGCATTACCATCCGAAAGTTTCCGAAAGAGTCGATGACGATGGAACGGCTGATAGAATTGCAGACACTCAGTAAGGAGGCAGCCCAATTCTTAGAGATGCTGGTAAAAGCGGGATATAACATTTTTATCTCCGGCGGTACAGGTTCCGGAAAGACAACGTTCTTAAATGCACTTTCCGGCTGTATCCCATCGGGGGAGCGTATCATTACGATTGAGGATTCCGCAGAGCTGCAGCTTCATGGAATAGAGAATCTGATACGTTTAGAGACGCGGTGTGCCAATGTAAAAGGGATGGAAGAGATTACGATCCGGGATCTGATCCGGGCAGCATTGCGAATGCGCCCCGACCGTATTATCGTCGGAGAATGTCGTGGGGCAGAAGCCTTAGATATGCTGCAGGCAATGAATACCGGACATGACGGAAGCCTCAGCACCGGACATGCAAATTCCTGTGAAGATATGCTGCACCGTTTAGAAACTATGGTATTGATGGGAATGGAATTGCCGCTAACGGCAATCCGGGGGCAGATTGCATCCGGTGTGGATATTTTAGTCCATGTGGGGAGGATGCGGGATGGTTCAAGAAAACTCCTAAACATTATGGAAGTTGGAGCATATACGGATGGCAGGATAGAGTTATCTCCATTGTGGGAGTTTCAGGAAAAGGGTGAAAAAGGAGGAAAAGTTATTGGGGAATGGAAAAGCAGGGAGAAATTAAAGAATACGCGAAAATTAGAGTGGGCAGGTATCGGGAAATCCTCATCGCAGCCGGCATTACGGCTTTGATCGCAAGATTATTCTACCAGAGTGTGAAGGCACTGTTACTGTTCTTTCCGGTATGTTATTTCTATCGAAGGTACAGTGCAAAAAAGGAGCAGGAGAAGAGAAAACGCCAGTTATTGCAGGAATTTAAGGACTGTATGGAAATGATCGAAGGAAATCTGCTTGCCGGATATGCATTAGAAAATGCATTTTTAGATGCCGGAAAAGAGATGAAAGAACTACATGGGGAGGGGGGAATGATGCAGACAGAATTAGAAATCATCAATCGTAAGGTTTGTATGAACCAGCCGTTAGAAGTCGTATTTGAAGAATTTGCGAAAAAAAGCGGTATAGAAGAAATTGAGAATTTTTCAGAGGTGCTCTCTTTTGCAAAGCGTGGCGGCGGTAATCTGGTGGGGATCATACAGAATACCGTAAGAAATATCAGCAGTAAAATCCGGATTGAAGAAGAGATACAGACGATGATCGCACAGAAGAGATTAGAACAAAAAGTAATGAATGTTATGCCAGTGTTTTTACTGTTCTATCTGGATATCGCCTCTCCGGGCTACCTGGATGTACTATATCACAATATATTAGGAGTTATCTTTATGACAATCTGTCTGCTGGGCTATCTGGCATCTATCCTGCTCTCAGAAAGGATGGGAAGGATTGAAGTCTGAAAAAGGAACGGAAAAAACAAAGATAAAAAAGATTTTAGCAGCAGTCCTCCTTCTGATCGTATTTGTGATGGTCAGACAACAGACAGCGGAATCTTTAGAACATGGCTCTTTGCAAAGAAAAGAACCCGGAGAAGGAAGCAGTCAGAAATCGTTAGAGGCTATTGTTGACGGTGAATCCTATGATATAAATGTCGAGATTGCGGAACGCCGGTTTACCAAAAAAGAGGCGAAAAAAGAGTTAAAAAAGGCGAAAAAGGAAATTGATGCAACTTTCTTAGGAGATAACAAATCCCTGAATTCCGTGAAAAAGCCGGTGGTAATGAAAGATTCTTACCGAAACGGGAATGTAGAAGCAGAGTGGAGACTGGATTCGTATGATGTCATCAATACAGAAGGAGAGTTCGTAAAGAAAGAACTGCCAAAAAAAGGGGTATTATTAGAGGCCTGTGTGTTATTAAGCTGTGGAGAAGAAACAGAAGAGTACAGTTTTGGATTTCATGTATTTTCGCCGGACCTGAGTGTCAGAGAACAGATTGAAACAGCCTTAGAAAAGCAAAATCAGAAAAATAAAACAAAAAAGAATTTTATTCTTCCGAAAAAACTCGGAAAAAAAGAAATTCAATGGAAGGCAAAGAGTTCGCATACGGTAGGAATATTGCTGCTGCTCGGAGCTGTCACAGGAATACTCTTAAAATTTCGTGGAATAGAAGAAGAACGAAAGAAAAAGAAAAAGCGGGAAGAGGAACTGCTATTATATTACCCACAATTGGTTACCACCTTGGCTTTGCTGATTGGAGCTGGGATGCCGGTATCCAAGGCATGGGGGAGAATGGCAAACCGCTACAAGAAAGAGGGTATGGCAAAGAATGCAGCATATGAAGAGCTGTGCTACACATGGAACGAGATGCAGGACGGTGTCGGGGAAAGGAAAGCATATGAGAATTTTGGAAAGCGTTGTGGGTTCTGGCAATACAAAAAACTGGCATCCCTGTTAACACAAAATCTGCGAAAAGGAAGCTCGGAACTTAGCGAATTGCTATCTAAGGAGGCAGAGCTGGCAATGGAACAGCGGAAAAACCTGGCAAAACGGTTAGGCGAGGAAGCAGGAACAAAATTGCTATTACCGATGATGCTGATGCTTAGTATTATCATGGTTCTTATCATTGTTCCGGCGTTGGTAAAATTTTAAGAAGATTTCACAGGAGGAAAATATCTATGAAAAAAGGATTGAAAGAATTATTTTTAGAAGAAGATGGAATTGGTACGGTAGAGATGATCTTAATTCTGGTGGTCTTAATTGCGGTAGTGGCAATTTTTAAAACACAGCTTACAAAACTTGTCGGTGAATTGTTTACAAAACTTTCAGAAAATGCAAAAGCAATATAGTAAAAAGGCAAGCATCACGGTCTTTCTTACCATGTTGATACTGCTGAGTGCATCATTTTTCTTTGCATTGTTAGAAACAGCACGAATTAGAGGACTTGGTACGAAAGCAGATATCGTTAGTGATGCGGCGTTAGAATCTGTCTTTGCGGAGTATCAGAAAGAAGTCTATGAGAATTATGGACTCCTAATGCTGGATTGTGCTTATGGTAATGGGAATTTTGCCATAGAAAACGTAGAGAGACATTTGCAGGAGAAAAATCTTAATAATTTAAAGCAGTCAGATAAGGAACTCTACGGAATGTATCTAACGGATTGCAAAATTTCCCGGTATCAGTTATTGACGGATGATGGAGGAAATGTATTCCGGCATCTTGCAGCCCAGACAGCCAAAAGAGAAGCTGTGATACCGGAAGTAGATAATTTTGCCGGGGAAATACAAGAGAAAGAAACCTTAGAACGCGAAAATGGGACAGTGGAAGAACATTTAGAAGAGGCAAATAAGAAAAGAGAAGAAGCGGAACAGGCAGAAAAGGGAGAAGAAAACAATATTGCCGCTCAAAAACCGCAAGGAGAGGTAAAAAACCCCATAGAAGATGCAAATCAGTGGAAAAAGAGCAGTATTTTATCGTTGGTTGTAAGGGATGAAAGCAGCCTTTCTAATAAAGCCATTTCATTAGAGCATACGTTAGAACATCGGCAGAAGGAAGCCGGAAATCTTCCGGTGCAGGGAGCAATATTAGAAGAATTATGGTTTGCAAAATATTTAGAAACCCATATGAGTTCTTATCGACAGGTGCAGTCAAATCATGCATTAGACTATGAGTGGGAATACATTTTAAATGGAGAGTCCACAGACCGTGATAATCTCAAGGAAACAGTAAAAAGTTTAATAACGATTAGAGAAATAGCAAATATGGGATATCTGATTCGGGATCAGCAGAAGTGCATAGAAGCACAAGAACTGGCAACGGCGTTGATGGGCTGGAGCATGAATCCGGCAGTCATCTCAGCGACAAAATGGGGAATCTTAGCGGCATGGGCATATTCTGAGAGCATATTGGATGTGCGGGCATTGTTGGAAGGAAGAAAAATTGCATGGATAAAAAATGCAGAACAGTGGACAACCGGCATCAACCAGACAAGCGAAGCGGTAGATGGTTTTGCAATGGCGAAGGACTGCGAGAATGGTTGGGACTACATGAAATATTTAAAGTTTCTCGTCAGCATGAAAAAAAATAGTGCAGTAAATTACCGTTCCATGGATATTATCGAGGTAAATACTAGCGCCATATCCGGAAAGAGCATACAGATGGACCATATGATGACCGGATGTGAAAGCGAAGTCACCTATGAGGCAGAACCGTTATTCTGGAATCTGATTACCATAAAAACGTTGGGAATGGAGACATTCAGGATAGACAGAAGCAATCAATATACATATTTTTAGAAGGATGATAGGAAGGGTGCGTGAATATGTCTCTGTTCACAAAAGTTAAATGTAAATATTATTTTCAAAAGAAAGTAGATAATAAAGCTCTCTCGAAAAGTGGTAGACAGACACAACTCCTCCGGTCGACAGAGACATATTCACGCACCTTCTGTCAGGCATCCCTGACAGTGGAAGCAGCCGTGGTACTTCCGTTGTTTATTGGATTTATGGTTTTTTTGTTGTTCTATTTTCGGATTATGCAGACAGAGCTGGCAGTGGAGCAGGCAATGATGTATACCGCAAGGGTCGAAGCAGCATGTGTGAGCAAAAGTTCCGATACCGTACATCCTGCAAAGGTGCAACTGCATTTTCTAAAAAGCGCAAAAGAAGAAAAAGTTCCATTTGAATATATTGATGGAGAAAAAGCAGGAATTTCTTTTAGAAAGTCTGATTATGAGGGAACAGAACTAATGCTGCATGCCAGTTATCGGATGACCATACCAATAGGATTCTTTGGAACGTTGAGATATCCGGCAGAACAGGAGGTATCTGCAAGGAAGTGGATAGGATATATTCCGCAAGAGGAAGGTGCAGGAGAAAAGAAGCTGGTCTATGTAACAAAGACCGGAAAGGCATATCACAGCAGCAGGGAGTGTGCTTATTTAGATCTGAGTATCCGTACAGTGAATCAAAAAGAAGTCACATCTTTGAGAAATAAAAGTGGCAGCAGATATATGCGCTGTGGAAGCTGTTGCAAAAATAAGAAAGAAAAGGTCTGTTATATTACAGATTATGGAACCTGCTATCATATGGATTTGGAATGTCGGGGATTAAAACGGACAGTATATGTAATTTCGCTGGACAAGGTTGGCAAACGCCACCCATGTAAAAAGTGTACATAATAATATATATCGTATGAGTAACGCAGGTGGTGGAGAGAAATGTTAAAGGAAAGTATAATCTTTGTGATGTTAATTCTGTTTTCAATAGAAGATATCAGGAAAAGAAGAATAGATGTCCTGCCATTGTTGGTATTTCTGGTGATAGGAATACTATATCAGGCAATCACAAGGTCTTTGACCATACCGGAAATTTGTGGAGGCGCATTCTTGGGAGTGTGTTTGCTCGGAATCGCCAAAGTGACAGGTGAGTCCTTAGGCTATGGAGATGGGCTGCTCTTTTTGGTTACCGGTATTTATATCGGAGGGTGGGATAACTGTTCTTTATTAATGACAAGTCTTATATTGGTGTTTGTTTTTGCCATAATACAAATATTAGTGCGGAAAAAAAGTGCAAAATCAGAAATTCCATTTGTACCATTTGTCTTATCCGCCTATATGCTGTATCTGGGAGGGCAGATGATATGAAAAAAAACGTAAAGGCAAGCTATACGATAGAAGCGTCAATGGTTATGCCGTTGATATTGTTTTTTATCTTTCAGGGATTTGCACTTGGTATTTCTTTATGTCAGGAAGTACAGAAGGCATCGGTTTATTCTACGCAGCTACAGGAATTATCGGGTGCAGATATTTTTAAAAAACGGGAAATGTTAGAAGAAGCAGGGGAAAATATATGGAAATAGAATATAGAAGGACGTGGAACCAGAGTGTTATGCTGATTACGGGTCATGTGGAAGAAGAAAATTATGAATTAAAGATGTTAAAACATAATACAGTGGCAGGATTGCTGCCTGTAGAGGAGATACAGGAAACAGGGGATTTCCGGTTTTGTTACGATATTACAGGGAAAAAGTCGTTAGAGTGTTATCTTGAGAATAATGCTTTGAATCCGGTAATGATTAAAAAGATTCTCGAAAACCTTATACATCTGTGTCGTGAAATGGAGCGTTACCTGCTGAAAGAGGAAAAACTTCTATTAAAAGAAGATATGATTTTTATGGATAGCAGGGAAGAACAGTTCTATTTCTGTTACTATCCCGACAAAGAGGGGGAACTTAGAGAAGAATTTGGTAAGCTGATAGAAGAGATGCTGCCGCAGTTAGATCATGAGAATCGTGAGGAAACAGAAAAAGTATATGCAATTTATGAGAAGACCCGCGAGGAGAACTACAGTCTTTTGAACTTACAGGAATTGTTTTTTAAAGAAGAAGAAAATGGAGGGGAAGTATGGAAAGAATATGAAATAGCAGGGGATGAAACAGAAGCAGCAGACCTGACAGTTACAAATCCTCAAAACTCCCAAAAAATGGACAGAATCTCATCTATAAAAAAACAGATGTTACAGATTTTAGAAAAAGGAATATCTTGGCTCTATCGGGACAAATTAAATAGAAAGAAAAAAGAATTTTCCATGCCGGAAATTCCTGTGCCTGCTATCAGAAAGAAACAAATGCCACAAAAGATATATCCGCAGGAGCAGGATAAAAATCCTCTTTCGGAATATACGGAAAAAGCAATAACCGGTGCGAGGTTAATGTATCTTGGAGGAGGAGAAGAACGGGATTTTGTAATCAATAAAGATGTTTTTTTGATTGGAACGGATGCATTAGCAGTTGACGGAATACTAAAATCAAGGGCAGCAGGTGAAATACAGGCAAAAATCACAAAGGAAGAAGATATTTATTATATAGAAGATATGAATTCGGCAAATGGGACACTTGTAAACGGAGAAATCCTGATCTATAAGGAGGTTCGCAGATTAAAGGAAGGCGACAGGATTACCTTTGCAGATATATCGTATAGATTCTTGACTTTTTGCAATAACAGTATAATATAAATAAAGTAGAAAACAGATAGTAGCGAGAGGAAACGAGAATGAAGAAAATTGTACTGACAGGAGGAGGAACAGCGGGACATGTAACACCAAATATCGCACTTCTTCCGGGTTTGCAAAAATTAGGTTATCAGATAGATTACATTGGTTCTTATGAAGGGATCGAGAAGAGATTGATCGAATCCTATCATATTCCATATCATGGAATATCTTCCGGTAAACTCAGAAGATATTTTGATGTAAAGAACTTTACAGATCCGTTTAAAGTTCTAAAGGGTTATCATCAGGCAGTCAGACTGTTGGGAAAATTGAAACCGGATATCGTCTTTTCTAAAGGCGGATTTGTCTCTGTTCCGGTAGTATTAGCGGCAAAACACCGCAGAATACCGGTAATTATCCATGAATCAGACATTACACCGGGACTTGCGAACAAACTGGCGATACCATCGGCAACAAAAGTGTGCTGTAATTTCCCGGAGACACTGCAATATCTGCCAAAAGGAAAGGCAATTTTAACAGGTTCTCCGATCCGCAGCGAATTGTTACAGGGCAGTAAGGAAAAGGCACTGGAATTCTGTGGATTTGAAAAAGGAAAACCGGTCATGCTGGTGATTGGCGGCAGCATCGGTTCCGTATTTATCAATCAGGTGGTACGCGAAGCACTGCCACAGTTATTAAAGGAATATCAGGTGATCCATCTGTGTGGAAAAGGCAATTTGGACAGCAGCTTGGCACAGACAAAGGGTTATGCACAGTATGAATATATCAAAGATGAGTTAAAAGATTTATTTGCACTTGCAGATATCGTAGTATCGAGAGCAGGAGCGAATGCGATCTGCGAACTTTTGGCATTACATAAGCCAAATATCCTGATCCCGCTGTCAGCAGCAGCAAGCCGCGGAGACCAGATCTTAAATGCCCGCTCCTTTGAAAAACAGGGTTTCAGCTATGTAATAGAGGAAGAGACACTGACAGTGGATATTCTGCTTGAGGCAATTCATAAAGTCTATGCTGACAGGGAAGATTACAGACAGGCAATGGAAAAGAGCAATCAGATGGACTCTGTTCAGACGATTTTACAGCTCATCGAAAGTGAAGCCGGTAAATAAGCAAAAAAGTCAATAAAAAATGTGAAAAGTTTCTTTTCATACAATCTGTAAAAAGAAACTTTTCACATATCATCGTTCACATATCATCGGTGTTATCCGTTCATATGGCTTAATCTTTGATAATCTGTTCACGAATCGCATCCATTTCTTCATCACTGAAAGAAACAGAAGTAAACTTTAACATATTGTTATCGGCATCCTTATAACGTGGGATCAGATGCATATGGAAATGGAACATTGTCTGTCCGGCAGTTTCCCCATTATTCTGTAACAGGTTAAAGCCGTCGCAGTTCAACGCAACTGTCATCTTCGTTGCAAGTTTTTTTGCAGTTTTCATGACTTTTGCGGCAATATCTTCATCAATATCATAGATATTTGTGCAGTGCTCCTTTGGAATGATCAAAGAATGTCCTTTAGAGGTCGGATTCAGATCCATAATGGCGATCAGGTCTTTATCTTCATAGATTTTTCTTGAAGGAATCTCGCCTGCAGCTATTTTACAAAAAATACAATCATCTTTTTTCATGTTTATCACTCCTTGTATTATTCAAAAATAAAAATATGGTCTAACATACGCAGTGTTTTAAAATTACCCTTAGCAGTCATTTCTCCGGTCATAAATGCACGCTGGAAGGTCATCTGTCCGGAAATGATCCGCTCCATCACGGAAGCAGTCATTTTTGCATAAATATCAATTGCTTCCTGCTGTCCATAATAGCAGTTTAAGGAATCTCCGGAAACCTCAATGACGAGTGGTTTCTTTTGTCCCTCGATCATAAAGAGATAATTAGCGGAAAAATCATTCTGCGGTACAAAATGAGATTCAAGATCCAGAATATAGGATGGACCTTCCTCTGAGTCGGACTGATCCAGTAAATCCTTAAACATGCTGGCAAGCTCCTGGATATCTTCCTTCTGCTGTTTCACATAGGAATCATCGGAAACATACTTAGAAAGCTGTTCGCTCTCCTGTGGAGTCAGTTCTAAAGCCTGTGTACGCAGAACCGATTGTTTTACAGCCTGATTACTGGTAGGAAGTCCTTTCTGCTTCTGGGAAATCGTACGATAAAGATTTTCCGCTTTTTTCTCGATGATCAGAGAATAATCTTTGTTCATTTCAAAAGCGACCATATCTTCGACATATCCGCAGAATCCGTTGCAAGGAAGACCACCGAGCATCTCCCATGCGTTTTCTAAGGAAGTCATGCCCTCGCGTTCTCCATAAGTGGTTGACATAACGACGGGCTGCATATAGAGAGACTGAATCTTTTCCTTATCACCATAGAGCCAGCAGGCATCTAGGAACTGATACATAAATCCACCGATACCCAGCCATTCTACAGTAGTTGCAAGGATAATACCATCCGCATCTTTCATTGTCTGTGGAAGAGTAGAGATACTATTTTTATATTCAAAAATATTGTAACGCTCCACAGTGACACGCAGCTCCGTAAAAACGTTCTGCATCTTTTTTAAAACATACAGAGTCGGGTCATCTAAAAGTCCGCGTCCTCCGTAGTAAATATTAATTTTCATGAAACACCTCTTTCCGGCATAAATATGACGGTTACTGTTCCTATCTTATCATAATAACGTTAAAATATAAATGTTTTTCTTGTAAAAACGCAGACAGAAACTTACAATATTCTTATGGAAGCGAGATATTTTAGATATCAATACGAAAATACACAAGATGGAATTCTTCAGTCAGGATGTATCTGGGACAGAAGAGTAGATAAGAAAACGACATATCTCTATGCAGCAGGCGAATATGCGGGCATTCCCAGGATAGCGAGGGATCAGGAGAAAAAATGGGGGAGAAAAGCGCCGGAGACAATCTTAGACATCTTTGTTCTCGGTGCATATACCGTTCCATATATCTGCCGTCTGTTAGAAATATTGCAGGAGCAGGGTGTAAGAACCGTAGTCCTTCCTTATATACCGCCGATGATCCGGCTGAGTATGATGACATATATAGAAAAGAATGGGAAGACAGACCGGGAATTACAAAGATTTTTAGGTGCACCATATTCCTATTTAAAGGAGCAGGGAGTAGAAAATATTTATCTGCTCTATGGCAATGGTCCGATGTTACCAAGAGAACAGGATAATTTGTTAGAGGGGCATTATTTTGAAAGAGTAGACAGGCGGATACAGGAAATGGTCACGGAAATGGAAGGAGTGTTCATTCCGGTCTATTATGCGGGATACATCGTAGAAAATCAGTGGCTGTATTATTTTGGTACTTATGGCGTGGAAATGCAGATGAATACCGGGGTGAAATTAGAATTAGACACCATCACGATGTTTACAGGGCCGCAGTATGCAAGAAACAGGGAAATGGAATGTATGTTCACCACCAAAGTTTTTACCAGGGAACAGCATTGTAACATCCAGATAAAAGAAGAGTATGAGACCTGTGCGCTCAAATGCCTTTACAGGAATGATTATGATATGCTAAAAAAGCATATGGATTCCAAGCACGAGATGCTCCGGGTCGGACTGCTGAACCTTGGGAATGTCAACCTGAATACCAGCCTAAAAAATGTGATCGCGAGGTATGGTTCCGTGGTAGAACAGGTGCGTGGGATCTCTGTTCCAAACAGCGGAAAAGAGGCATTTTGGAATGAAAAACTGCTCTCCGTATTTACGGGTACGGATTTAGAATATTACATATGTGCGTGTGACAAAAACACCGGCGACAAAGTCATCCGGGATATTGCACTGTCGAGTGCATATAACCGTTTTATCAATGTAAATGAAGAGTTTGCGTACTGTTTTTCCGGATATCTGGTGGAAAAGTAGGAAAAATGGCGAAACTTGCGATGAAAAGTGGGGCTTGTCCTCTTTTCATTGCAGATTTCTTTTCTTATAATGAAGAAAGAAAAAATAAGAAAAGAGGTAAATTATGCAGGAAGCGATTCTTACAAATGTGATCCATTTCGCACCGATCGGGATCTTGGCATTATTGCTGATCATGGTTCTGATCCTGGTTGCAAATTTACGACAGACAAAAAAAATCAATAAAAAACTGACAGATACGCTGCAAAAAGCAGACGATTATTTCCAATACATATTAGAGGAAGAAGAAGCAGAAGAAGAGGAGGAAATCCCGGAGATCCGACCGGTAGAAAGAAAGCACGAAAAAAGCACGAAAAAAGCCGAAGATGCAGTGCTTTTACAGGACGTTTTGACGGAATATTTCTCTTGAAAATAAAGGGACTGTTTGCTAGAATTTAAGTATATTATACAAAGGAGTGTTGGCAATGGGAAAAATAACATTTGATTACTCAAAAACAGCCGGTTTTATCAGCGAAGAAGAGATCGGTTATATGAGCAGACTCACGGAACAGGCAAAGGATGTATTGGTATCTAAAAACGGAGCAGGAAACGACTTCTTAGGCTGGATCGACCTTCCGGTAGACTATGACAAAGAAGAGTTTTCACGGATTGAGAAGGCGGCAGAAAAGATCAAAAAAGATTCCGACGTATTGATCGTGATCGGTATCGGCGGTTCTTACTTAGGTGCAAGAGCAGCCATTGAATTTTTAAGACATGGATTTTATAACAGTCTTCCGAAAGAAAAACGCGGAACACCGGAAATTTACTATGTCGGAAACAGCATCAGCTCTACATACTTACAGGGTGTCATTGATGTCATCGGTGACAGAGATTTCTCTGTAAATGTCATTTCCAAATCGGGAACAACCACAGAGCCGGCAATTGCTTTCCGTATTTTCAAAAAAATGTTAGAGGACAAATACGGACAGGAGGAAGCAGCAAAGCGAATTTATGCAACAACCGACAAGGCAAGAGGAGCATTAAAAGACCTCGCAACCAAAGAGGGTTATGAGAGTTTTGTAGTGCCGGATGATGTCGGCGGACGTTTCTCCGTACTGACCGCAGTAGGACTTCTTCCGATCGCAGTCAGCGGTGCAGATATCAAGGCATTGATGGATGGTGCGGCAAGCGGAAGAGAACTGGCATTAAATGAAAAATTTGAAGATAATGAAGCAATGAAATATGCGGCAATCCGCAACATTCTGCTCAGAAAAGGAAAATCCGTGGAAGTGCTTGCAAATTATGAGCCTGCATTACACTACATTGGTGAGTGGTGGAAACAGTTATACGGTGAATCCGAAGGAAAAGACCAGAAGGGAATTTTCCCGGCAGCAGTTGATTTTACAACCGATCTGCACTCCATGGGACAGTTCATCCAGGACGGTGCAAGAATTATGTTTGAGACCGTCATGAATGTCGAAGAAGCCCGTGAGACGATCATCATTGAAAAAGAGGCAGAGGACTTAGACGGACTCAATTATCTTGCCGGAAAAACCATGGATTTTGTCAACAAGAGTGCCATGAACGGAACCATCCTCGCACATACAGACGGAAATGTGCCGAACCTGATGATCAAGATCCCGAAGATGGACGAGTTCCATTTAGGACAGTTGTTCTATTTCTTCGAGTTTGCATGCGGTGTGAGCGGCTACATCCTTGGCGTAAATCCATTCAACCAGCCGGGTGTGGAAAGCTATAAGAGAAACATGTTTGCACTCCTTGGAAAACCGGGTTATGAGGAAGAAAGAGAAGCCTTATTAAAACGTCTGTAAAAACCAAAACTTGACAAATATAAAAAATGCTGATATAATCCCGTAATATATTCGTAACATTTGTAACAAATATGAATAAAAACATACGGTATTGCGTAACATTTATGATAACAAATATCGTGTGCTACGGAGGATTATATGATACTGAAAAAGAAAGTGTTTGGAAGTGCAATGTTAGCAGCAGCAATTATGTCTGCAGGAACATGTACTGCAATGGCAGCTCCACAGCAGGAAAATACAGCAATCGAGGCAGAGAGTGAGAACTCCACCCAGACTGCGGCAGGACTGGCATTGAAAATAACAGAAGGTTTTCAGAACGCGGATGAACAGGCATCCATAGAAAAAAAAGAAGTTGAGGTTGTGAAGGCTTCCGAAGAGGAGCCACAGGATGAATGGCAGAACCGTCTGATGGCAAACGTGGAGGAATCTTTAAATGTCCGTACAGAGGCAAGCGAAGAGTCAGCACTTGCCGGAAAGCTCCGCAAAGGCGATGTGGCAGAAGTTACAGAGCGTGGAGAGGAATGGAGTAAGATTACATCCGGAAATGTCAGCGGTTATGTAAAAAATGAATTTTGTGTCTTTGGAGACGATGCACATAATTATGCAAATGAGAACTGTACAACCAATGCAAAAGTCTTAGAAGGTGGTCTTCGTTTAAGAGCAGAAGCAAGCGAAGAAGCTCAGATCTGTGACGTGGCAGCACAGGATGATGTGCTTACCGTTAAAAAAGATGTAGAAGCACCGGAAGGCTGGGTAGCAGTTTCACATGGCGATGGTGTTGCATATGTCAGCAGCCAGTATGTAGAAGTATCGTTAGCAACCGGAACCGGAATCACGGTAGAAGAAGAGCAGGCGATCATCGCAAAGCAGAAGGCAGAGGAAGAAGCCAAAAGAGCTCAGGAAGCAGCAGCGCAGGCACAGGCGGCAGTACAGAACGCACCGGCAGCCGCAAGCTATGATGAGACAACGATCTTAGCAGCAACCATTCAGCTTGAAGCAGGAAATGAACCATACGAAGGTCAGGTAGCGGTTGGAGCAGTTATCATGAACCGTGTCAGAAGCGGCGGATATCCAAACAGCATCAGCGGCGTTGTATATCAGGCAGGACAGTTTTCCGTAAGCGGCAGGATTGCAGCAACCGCAGCATCAGGAGTAAAATCTTCCTGTATGCAGGCAGCACAGGCAGCGATCGGCGGCATGGACAATACAGGCGGAGCACTTTCCTTTGCACCGGTAAGCAGCGGAAGAGGCGGACTGGTCATCGGAAATCATTCATTTTACTAAAAGTATAATAAGACAATCATCTGGAGATTATATCAAAGATGATTGTCTTTTTTCTTGTAATCATAGGGAAAATATAGTAAGATGTAGAGGAATTGAACATATTTATATCAAGGGAGGAGTTCTATATGGGCGGATTTATGATATTTATTATTGTACTTGTAATTATATTAGTGCTTCTTGCACTTTGCGTTGTAAGAATCGTACCACAGGCGTATGCAATGGTTATTGAGCGTCTCGGTGGTTATCTGACAACATGGAATGTAGGAATCCATTTTAAAGTCCCGATTTTAGACCGTGTGGCAAAAAAAGTACTCTTAAAAGAGCAGGTAGTTGACTTTGCACCACAGCCGGTTATTACGAAGGACAATGTAACCATGAGGATCGATACGGTCGTATTTTTCCAGATTACAGACCCGAAGCTGTTTGTATACGGTGTAGATAACCCGATTATGGCGATTGAAAATCTGACAGCGACCACACTTCGTAACATCATCGGAGATTTAGAGTTAGATGAGACACTGACATCAAGAGAAACAATCAATACCAAGATGCGTGCGTCTTTAGATGTGGCAACAGACCCATGGGGAATCAAAGTGAACCGTGTGGAATTAAAGAATATCATCCCACC
Source organism: Lachnospiraceae bacterium (assembly GCA_003507655.1). Lineage (GTDB taxonomy): Bacteria > Bacillota > Clostridia > Lachnospirales > Lachnospiraceae > Maccoyibacter > Maccoyibacter intestinihominis. The sequence goes on from DNUZ01000031.1 coordinate 52,781, forward strand.
GCAGGCAATTCAGGATGCGATGGAAAAACAGATGAAGGCAGAGCGTGAACGACGTGAAGCCGTTACCAGAGCAGAGGGAGAAAAGACAGCAACAATCCTTGTAGCACAGGGAAAGAAAGAGTCAGCAATCCTCGATGCCGAGGCAGAGAAGCAGGCAGCAATCCTGCGTGCAGAGGCGAAAAAAGAAGCAACTGTGCGTGAGGCAGAAGGTCAGGCAGAGGCAATCTTACGAATCCAGCAGGCAAATGCAGATGGTTTGAAATTTATCAAAGAAGCAGGAGCCGATGATGCCGTACTTCAGTTAAAGAGCCTCGAAGCATTTGCAAAAGCAGCAGACGGCAAGGCAACCAAGATTATTATTCCATCGGAGATACAGGGAATTGCCGGACTGGTGAAGTCTGTCACCGAAGTAGCATCTGATGCAGAGTAGAAGAGCAATCCGACAGGAGAGCGTATCATAAAGAATCTTATGGGCTGTTGGGTTATATCTGACAGCCCATTTGATATTCGTGGAGTATAAGAAATACAAGAGGAGGAAATACCATGAACTTAAAAGGACGTAATTTTTTAAAATTAAAGGATTTCACACCGGAAGAAATACTTTATATGATCGATCTGGCAGCAGATTTAAAGGCAAAAAAGAAACAGGGTGTTCGCCATGACAGCTTGGTCGGCAGGAACATTGCACTTATTTTTGAAAAAACCAGTACCAGAACCCGCTGCTCCTTTGAAGTAGCAGCACATGACTTAGGTATGCATGTTACATACTTAGACCCATCCGGTTCCCAGATAGGAAAAAAAGAGAGTATTGCTGATACGGCAAGAGTGCTTGGAAGAATGTTTGACGGAATCGAATATCGTGGTTTTGGACAGGACATCGTAGAAGAGCTTGCGGAATATGCAGGTGTGCCGGTCTGGAACGGACTGACAAATGAATTTCATCCGACACAGATGTTAGCAGATATGCTGACCATCCGTGAGCATTTAGGCAGATTAAAGGGTGTGAAGCTGGTTTATATGGGTGATGCACGTTATAACATGGGAAATTCCCTGATGGTAACCTGTGCAAAGCTGGGAATGCATTTTGTAGCATGTACTTCTGAGAATTATTTCCCGGAAAAAGAACTGGTAGACTATTGCGTAGAAGTTGCAAAACAGACAGGAGGCAGCGTAACGCTGACAGAGGATGTAGCAGCAGGAACCAAAGATGCAGACGTAATCTATACCGATGTCTGGGTATCCATGGGAGAGCCGGACGAAGTCTGGGAAGAGCGTATCCGCGAACTGATGCCATATCAGGTGAACGCAAAGGCAATGGCAAATGCAAAAGACAGCGCAATCTTCATGCATTGTCTCCCGGCATTCCATGACTTAAAGACAAAAATCGGAAAAGAAATCCATGAAAAATTCGGTATCAGTGAGATGGAAGTAACGGATGAAGTATTTGAAAGTCCGCAGTCCGTAGTATTTGATGAAGCAGAGAACCGTATGCATACGATCAAGGCAGTCATGCTTGCGACATTAGGAGAGTAACCGTGAAATCAGAGATATTATCGGCACTGAGAAGTGCTGACGGCTATGTTTCCGGACAGGAACTGTGTGAAAAATTCGGCGTGTCCAGAACAGCCGTCTGGAAAGCCATCAATCAGCTAAAACAGGCAGGATATGAGATAGAGGCTGTCCAAAATAAAGGATATCATATTGTTTCATCCCCGGATATTTTGAGCAGGACTGAATTAGAAAGCAATCGAAAAACAACGTGGGTCGGAGAGGAAATTCACTATTTTGACAGTACGGATTCGACGAATACCAGAGCAAAACGTCTTGCAGAGGATGGTGCTGTCCACGGAACACTGGTAGTTGCGGATGAACAGACCGGCGGACGGGGCAGAAGAGGCAGGGCATGGGAGTCCCAGAAGGGGGTATCCATTTATATGTCTCTCGTTTTAAAACCGGAGATAGAGCCGAACCATGCTTCCATGCTGACCCTGATCACTGCCATGGCAGTAGCGGGAGGAATAGAAAAAACCACCGGATTAGAGTGTAAGATCAAATGGCCGAATGATATTGTCATCCATGGAAAAAAGGTCTGTGGAATTTTGACAGAGATGAGTACCCAGATGGATTACATTAATTATATCGTTATCGGGATTGGCATCAATGTGCAAAATGAATCTTTCCCGGAGGAAATCGGAGAGGTCGCAACCTCACTTCGGATCGAGAGCGGAAAAAAACAGAACCGTGCGGCGATCATAGAAGCTGTCTGGGAAGAATTTGAAAAATATTATGATATTTATTTAAAAACAGAGGACATGCAGGGACTGGTCGGTGAGTACGATCAAAAACTGGCAAACATGAACAAACAGGTGCGGGTATTAGACCCGAAAGACCCATATGAGGGAACCGCAAGAGGAATTACGCCAAAAGGAGAGCTGATCGTGGACACATGGGAAGCGAGAAAGCTCGTTTCTTCAGGCGAGGTATCTGTGCGTGGACTCTATGGTTATGTGTAAGGAGAACCTATTATGTATCAGGAAGAAGTCGTACTTTGCGGGGCAAGTGCGTATAATAAAAAATTTTATCTGAGTGAAGATTTTGAGGGACTGCCGCAGGGCATTCAGGATGAGCTGAAAATTCTTTGTGTACTCTACACGGAGGATGTGGGAGGAACCTTAGAGCTGGTATTTGACGAAGAGGGAAACCTGCATTTTCGTACCGATGCCGATGAAGGAGATCTGTTATATGACGAGATAGGAAGTATTCTCAAGATCAAGCAGATACAGAAAGAAAAAAGAGAATTACTCGAATCGTTAGAAATGTATTTTAAGGTATTTTTCTTAGGGGAAGATTTTAAGGAGGACTAACATGTTATTAGCGATTGATGTAGGAAATACAAATATCACAGTGGGAGTGTTTAAAGGCAAGGAGATTGTAAATACCTTCCGCCTGACCACCAAGCAGTCAAGAACATCAGATGAATATGCGATTCATCTTTCCGGCATGCTGTTACAGAACGGAATCCGTTTTCAGGACATCAAGGATGTCATTATCTCTTCCGTTGTACCGAACGTTATGCATTCTTTAGGAAGTGCGATCATCAAATATTTTAATCTGGTACCGATCGTGGTGGAAGCAGGTATCAAAACCGGTATTAAGGTCGTAACGGAGAATCCGAGACAGATCGGAGCCGATCGTATCGTGGATGCGGCAGGAGCCTGTGGAATTTATGGTGGACCGGTAATTGTAATTGACTTCGGTACAGCCACAACCTATGATCTGATTGATAAAGACGGAGCATTTTTAGCAGGGATCACGGCACCGGGAATCCGCATCTCAGCAAAAGCGTTATGGGAGGATGCCGCAAAACTTCCGGAGATCGAAATTAAGAAGCCGGAAAGCATTCTTGCAAAAGAGACGATCAGCAGTATGCAGGCAGGACTGGTATACGGACAGATCGGTCAGACCGAGTATATCATCCGGAAAATCAAAGAAGAAGCAAACATGGATGAGCCGATCAAAGTAGTTGCAACCGGAGGACTCGGCAGCATTATCGCACCGGAAACAGATGCGATCGATGTCTATGATCCGAATCTGACACTGTCAGGAATGAGACTGATCTACGAAAAACAGAACCGGAAGTAGCAGAATTTTGTAAAAAAGTACAGGAATTGGGAGAGCATGAATATGCCCGAATTACAGATAGGAAATGTAAAATTAGAGAATGATCTGATCTTAGGACCGATGGCAGGAGTAACCGACCTGCCATTTCGTCTGCTTTGCAAAGAGCAGGGAGCAGGGCTGCTCTGCATGGAGATGGTCAGTGCGAAGGGAATTATGTATAACAACAAAAATACGAAATTCCTTCTGACGATCGATGAGCGCGAAAGACCGGTGTCCCTGCAATTATTTGGTTCGGATGCGGACATCATCAGCGAACAGGCAAAACGGATCGAGGAGCTGCCGTTTGATATTTTAGATATCAATATGGGATGCCCGGTACCTAAGATCGTAAACAACGGTGATGGCTCCGCTCTAATGAAAAATCCACTTTTAGCAGGGGAGATCATTGAAAAAACAGCCCGTGCCATCCAAAAACCGGTAACGGTCAAGATCCGAAAGGGATTCGATGAGGAACACATCAACGCAGTGGAAATGGCACACATCGCACAGGAGTCGGGAGCAGTAGCCATTGCCGTCCACGGACGGACCAGAGAGCAGTATTATTCCGGCAAGGCGGATTGGGAGATCATCCGAAAGGTGAAAGAAGCCGTTAAGATCCCGGTCATAGGAAACGGTGACGTATGGACACCGCAGGATGCGATCGATATGAGAAAACAGACCGGCTGTGATGGTGTAATGATCGGACGCGGTGCACAGGGAAATCCGTGGATTTTCAAACAGATACTCCACTATGAACAGACCGGAGAGCTGTTAGAAAAGCCATCTCCGCAGGAGGTGACGGAAATGATCCTGCGCCATGCAAAAATGCAGATGGAATTCAAAGGCGAGTACATCGGTATGCGTGAGATCCGCAAACATGCCGCATGGTATACAGCCGGTTATAAAAATTCTGCAAAGCTGCGTGGAAAAATCAACGAAACGGAAACCTATGAAGAGTTGAAAGAACTGTTAAGCCATCTCGGAAACGCTTGAAAACCTTGACACAGGGCATGTTTCACGAGTATAATACTATGAATGTAAATAGGTGAAGGCAAAACGGACAGCTCAGGTCCGTTTTACTATGATAAATCATAAAGAAGGGTAGAAATCATGGACAAAAAGAATCTATTAACTTACGAAGGATTACAGAAGTTAGAGAGCGAATTACACAATTTAAAAGTCGTAAAACGTAAAGAAGTTGCACAGAAGATCAAAGAGGCAAGAGAGCAGGGAGACTTATCCGAGAATGCAGAGTATGATGCAGCAAAGGACGAGCAGCGTGATATCGAGGCCCGTATCGATGAGATTGAAAAAATCTTAAAAAATGCGGAAGTCGTAGTAGAAGAAGAAGTAGACTTAGACAAGATCAGCGTTGGCTGCCGTGTGAAAATATTAGATATGGAATATGACGAAGAGTTAGACTATAAAATTGTCGGTTCCACCGAGGCAAACAGCCTGAAAGGTAAAATTTCTAACGAATCACCGGTCGGAAAAGCACTTTTAGGAGCAAAAGTCGGTGAGGTTGTAACCGTTGAAACACAGGCAGGAGACCTGAATTACAAAGTATTAGAGATCCAGAGATCAAATTAAAGGAGAGTATAATGGCGGAACAAAAGAACGTACAGGAACAGGACATTAACCAATTACTCAAGGTACGCCGTGAAAAGCTTGCAGATCTGCAGGAAAATGGCAAAGACCCTTTTGTAATTACAAAATTTGATGTGACAAACCACAGCACAGATATAAAAGAAAACTATGAGCAGATGGAAGGACAGACCGTTACCGTTGCAGGACGTATGATGCAGAAACGTGTCATGGGTAAGGCTTCTTTCTGCAATGTGCAGGACTTAAAAGGCAACATCCAGTCTTATGTTGCAAGAGATGAGATCGGCGAAGATTCCTATAAGGATTTCAAAAAAATGGATGTCGGCGATCTGATCGGAATTACCGGATTTGTATTTAAGACAAAGACAGGCGAAATTTCCATCCACGCAAAGGAAGTAACCCTGCTTTCTAAGAGTCTGCAGATTTTACCGGAAAAATTCCACGGACTGACCAACACAGATATCCGTTACAGACAGCGTTATGTAGACCTGATCATGAATCAGGAAGTAAAGGATACTTTTGTAAAACGTTCTAAGATCATCAGCAGCATCCGTCATTATTTAGACGGTGAAGGTTTCATGGAGGTTGAGACACCGATGTTGGTATCAAATGCCGGTGGAGCTGCTGCAAGACCGTTTGAAACGCATTTTAATGCATTATCCGAGGACTTAAAACTCAGAATTTCCTTGGAATTATATCTGAAACGTCTGATCGTCGGCGGTTTAGAAAGAGTATACGAAATCGGACGTGTATTCAGAAACGAAGGTTTAGACACCCGTCACAACCCGGAGTTTACTCTGATGGAGCTGTATCAGGCATACACCGATTACCACGGCATGATGGATTTAACCGAGAATCTCTACCGTCATGTGGCACAGGAGGTTACCGGAGGACTTCAGCTTCCTTACGGTGAGCATGTCATTGACCTGTCCAAGCCATTTGAGCGTATCACAATGGTAGATGCCGTTAAAAAATATGCAAACGTAGACTTCAATGAGATCAAAGACCTTGAAGAAGCAAGAGCAGTTGCAAGAGAACATCATATTGAATTTGAGGAGCGTCACAAGAAAGGCGATATCCTGAACTTATTCTTTGAAGAATATGTAGAGGAGCATCTGATCCAGCCTACCTTTGTTATGGATCACCCGATCGAGATTTCTCCGTTAACGAAGAAAAAACCGGACAACCCGGAGTATGTAGAGCGTTTTGAGTTCTTTATCAACGGCTGGGAAATGGCAAATGCTTATTCCGAGCTGAATGACCCGATCGACCAGAGAGAGCGTTTCAAAGCACAGGAAGAACTGTTAGCACAGGGCGATGACGAAGCAAACACCACCGACGAGGACTTCATGAATGCCTTAGAGCTTGGTATGCCGCCAACAGGTGGAATCGGCTTTGGAATTGACCGTATGGTTATGATCATGACAAACTCCGCAGCGATCCGAGACGTGTTGCTGTTCCCGACAATGAAGTCGTTGGATAAATAAAGTCAGTAAAATCAAGGGCTTCAGAGGGTAAGAGGTAGGTTTACTACAACGCTTACTACAACAAATTCGTAAGTTGATATGAAGAATTATAGGCTCAACTGACGGATAGCTTTGAACAATTCCAGATAGAAAACGATTAAAAATGAGGACTTTTCTTCAGAAATTATTCTGAGGAAAGGTCCTTTTTCGTTTTCGTATATTCAGATTCATATACGAATTCCTGCGATATGGTATACGAAATTTATACGAATTAAGAAAGAGGAGAGAAAGTAGTATGAACAACACAGCGATAAGTGCAAATAAAGAAAAACTTATTTTTAAAAATGAGAGTCACCGGAAATTTTACGAGGAATGGTTGCCGAAATGCCGGTACCAGGATGTATATCACAAGGCATTAGCTTATTGCCTTGGAATCAATGAGGATACCAGAAATCATATCAACGAAATATATGATTTCAAGAACGGATGTGTGCAGACGGAGTGTTTGCAACAAGGATGGAACACAAGTGGTTCTGTGAAAGTGATACGAATGGCCTTTAATCTGTATTGTAACGGAAGGCCAAGTGTGGATGATTACAAGGAACATGAGAAACAGATGATGGAGAGTCGCCAGTATTCGGTAGAGAAACTGTTCTGTAGCGGATATGCAAGGTTTTTCTGGGAGGCAATTAAGCTTAGATATCCGGAGTATTGTTTTTATGTTGATATACGGCATTAACAAAGGAGGTTATCTTATCAATCACAGAAGAGAAGAATGATGCGATTGATGGGATGGAGGAATACCAGGCATATTCGGAAATTATCAAAGAGAATATTGAGTATGATGCCTTATTATAGTGCAATCCGTACGAGAAGGATGCTATACAAGGAATCTTTGACTTGATTCTGGAGACTGTGATTTCCAACAAGGCATCCATGACGATTTCGGGACAGGAGTATCCAATGAATCTCGTAAAATCTAAGTTTTTGAAACTGAATAGTTCGCATATTGAGTATGTACTGGGCTGTCTTGGGAAGAATACTACTAAGGTGTATAACATCAAAAGTTATTTGCTGGCTAGCTTGTTTAATGCGGTAAGTACTATGAACAGTTATTACAAGGCAGAGGTGAATCATGACATGCCACAGTTTGCTGGGTAGATAGTTTTTAAATGCATCATAAACGCACGGAAACGCACGAGAGTGTTCTTTTGATTCTATAAACGCACGAATCGCGCTATTACGAAGGAGGGTAAATATGGCAAGAGTATGGAAAGAAGGAATAGCACCTAAGTGTTTACATGATAATTTTGGCGCATATCACGGAATATGGATGCCACAAATGGATCGTTGTTGGTTTAGTGATGATGGATATCAAGTGACAAGTCGGATTTTAATAACAGACTGGGGAAAGGTTGAACATGCTGCAATTACATACAATGGGGATGAAGAAAATCTGTTTTCGTTTGATGGTAGTAGGGATATTCCTTGGTCAGTAAAACAGGAAATCAAAAATGAAGTATTTGGAATTCATCCAACCAAGGATAAACAGTGTAGAGTTGTAAATCGCGGATCTCCCAAGGATCCAACACAATTAGCACTAAATTCACAGGGGATGCTTTCGAATACAAAAGATAGAAACAAATCTAAAACATTTTTATCTCATCGGAGAAGACTCCCACCTCTACAGGTGGCGAGTAAGAAATAAACCTGTCCGATATGATTTAGGGTGAATTTGAAAAAAATATAATAAAAAAATCACCCTAAATTTAAAAAATATATTGAATTTAGGGTGAAAAAGTGCCAATATATAATCATAAAATCACCTTAAAAGGAGATGGATGAATGAGTAATATAACAGAAATCCAAAGATTACTAAATGAAAAAGCTGATTTGCAGGCTCAAATTAATATCTCTGCATTTGATGGAAGTATTGAAGTCAAGACTGTAAATGATCAGAAATATATTTATGTTAGAAAAAGAGAAGCTGGAAAATACAAATCAAATTATATAGATAAATATTCTGAGGAGCTCTACGCACTTGCAGTTAATCAATCGCAGCAAATAAGAGCGGTTAAAAAGCAACTTAGAAAAATCGAAAAGGACTTAGCAAAGCTTGGATATACAGAAAGCGAACTGTCACCAAGAGTAAAGCTTAATATTGACTTTGCTAGAGCTAATGTCAAAAGTCTGATTTATGATCAGGCTGTATTGGAAGGTGTTTCCACTACATTTCCACAGACAGAAACTATTTTGGAAAATGGCGATGTTAACGGAGTAAAAGCAACTGATGTTCAAAAAATCTTAAATTTGAAGCATGCGTGGGAGTTTATTGTGGATCCGGATGTAGTGGCTTCTCCTTGCAATTATTATATGGTAAGTCATATAGCACGCCTGGTAAATGAAGGGTTCTTCGAAAATGGTGGTTCCGTTAGAGCTGTTCCTGTTACGATTGGTGGTTCAAGCTATGTGCCTCCAATTCCAAATGAGTTGGATGTAAAAGAGAAAATAGATGAAATTATAAACTCAGGACTTGAGGACGTTGATATTGCAATTGAGCTTACGCTTTATTGTATGAAGACACAGATTTTTATTGATGGTAATAAGAGAGCTTCTATTATCTTTGCTAATCATTTTATGATTGGAAAAGGTATTGGATTGTTAGTTGTGCCGGAGAATATTGTGTCTGAATTCAAGAGTCTTCTTGTAGCTTATTATGAAGGTCGAAATGAAGATGAGATTAAGGCATTTTTGAAAGAGAAGTGTTGGCGTAAGTTTTAGTAGATAAGTATTTATATCCTAAACGAACGAATCGTGTCATTAATTGGAGAAGTGGCAGAGAAATGGGATATTAAGCAAAGGCGTATTAGAGTTCTGTGCAGCGAGGGAAGAATTCCAGGCGCATATAAAGTTATTCATCTATTGAGCATATCTATGGATACGATTATGTGACTTCCTGTTATAAGGATAGTCCGCAGGATTCATGGAAGCAGATTGTAGATTATATGCATGAGATGTATCCAGAGGCAACGGATAAGCAGATAAGGAAAGTGTTAAAATAAAACAGTGAATTTTTGAGGTGAATATACATAAAATGAATGAAAAAAATCCGCAGTTTATTGCAAGCTGATAGAAAATGTAAAAAACAAATATCGTAAAAATCCTATATACACAAAGAACCTGACACTTGGCTGGTGCGATTTACGTCAGGGAGAAGATTTGTGTCAGGAAATTAACCTATGGACATATTGGCAAGGGAGAGATTACGCCAAGAAGACACCACATATTAAGTATATGCTGATAGGTCAGGATTTCGGACCACCTGAAAAGGAAGAACTAAAGGGTACGATTGCAAATGTCCGTAAAATGAATGATGGCGTAGAAGTGATGTTCCATAAAAATGTAGATTTGGAAGCAAGGGATTCACAGACGGATAAAAATATTGTCAGATACTTTGAACTGCTTGGTAAAAATGAAATTGACAAGAAAAAATATCCAGATTTGTTTTTCTGCAATTGTAATTTGGGCTATCGCAGAGATAAGTATTCTGGAAATATGACCAGAAAGATATTGGCAAATGATGCAGCCGAAATAAAATCACTGATTGACATTATAGAGCCGGAAAACATAATCTGTCTGGGTCTTGATACATCCGTGGTTGTAATACGAACTCTGCTTGATAAAAAGTTTTCCTGCAATAGAGTATCTGAACTTATAGGAACTGGAGAACCTTATACTTATGGAGAAACATATATATACCCTGTAGCACATCCGGGGTATTGGGGTACAAGTACAAGAGGGGAGGATAATGTTATTGCAGATTGGAGGAGGATTAGAAAATAAGGAGGTGCCACAATGCCATTTAAGATTGTTCGCAACGATATAACAAGATGTGAAAGATATGATGCAATTACAGGTGGAGTATATGGATGTATGATGCATACAGCTTTTTGTAATAAAAGTCATAGTCAGGAAGTATTTGATAATATGAAAAAAGACTTGCAGGAATTCATAGATAAGGATACAACAGCGGATGAAGAAAGTATTTTCTATGAAGAGTTTACAAGTAAATATTGATTAGTAAATGTTACGTCGGTAAGGTTTAATGTGTATTAAGGAGGAGTTGCGCTATACAGATTAGTTCTAGTTATTCCATGAGTGGTGTGCCATATGATATTAAGCATAGGAATGGTAATGTTCCTCAATTTAATGCTGAACAGGCTGTCAAAGAAAGCGAAAACACAAATAGGTATATGCCAGAAGCAGACTTTGATGAAAAAGCATTTGCTATGATTGGTCCGAATGCTCCGCAAGATGTAAAAGACGCATGGATGGAAGCGGCTAAAGAAGTAAATGCGAATGGCTTAGGAATAAAGGGGAACGGAATGTTGAGCCACATATCGCAAATGATGGTGCAAAGACTTAACAAACAGCTTAAGGGAGAAGGAGATGTGGATAATCTGGATATTTTGGGTAATACAACAGAATCTGCAATCCAGGCAACGAAACAAGCACTTTATAATTTGGATCACCCGGTAGTATACACTCCCAAAAGTATAGAGGTTCAGCAAGCTTGTATTAAAGAACGGGAATTTTATGTTGCGTTTTTGGAAAAGTTAGAAAAGTTATAATCTTTTAGGCTGTTTGCAAGAAAAGTAAAAAAGAGAAAATCCTCTTGGACTGGATAAAAATTCAGTTCAAGAGGGTTTTTATATTCCAGGTCATTGGCATCAGGGTGAGACAATGCACAGTCAAAATTCTGGATCAATACATCAAGATTTGCCGGATGATCAGGATTATGTGCAACCTCTTTAAAAAACTAAATCTCATCATTCATCCGTCCAAAATAAAGGTCAATTTCCTTTTGATAATCGGAAAGTTCTTTTAAATCCCGTTCATTTTGTCGATTGATATCTTCCTGCCGTTTGATTTCAGTTTCTGCTTCTGTAACTTTTTGCTGCATGATTTTGATACCTTCGTAGGTGATGGAATCAAGATCAATGTTTCGGCGTTCTAGAGCAAAGACTGCATCATGGAAAGCATCTAGCTGACTGTCGTGTGCTTCATAATATTTTTCCTTGTCAGAGGCTTTTTCTTCATTGATGGAATAGATTTTATACCGCTTATAAGCGACGCAATTTTCGACAAAAGAACGCAGTTCTTCTAAGTCTTTTTTGGATTTTGTAATCTGTGTGGATAAGCGATTGTTGTCTGCTCGTAGTGAAGAAATGTGCCCTTTAATGTCACTATATGCAATTCCGTATTTTTCTTTAACCTCTAAGGAAATCTGTTCAAAGCGCATAGCATTTTGCTTGTTTGTCCAGCGAAGTTTCCCGATGGAATCTTTGGAAATGTTGTCAAAGGACTGCTCACGAATAGATCTGATTTTCACTTTTGATTTATCCAATTTCCTTTCTGCAGGAGAGAGTAATGCTTTTCGTAAAGCAGCCTGTTCTTTTCTAAGCTGCTTTTTTTCTTCCTGTGATTTCATAAAGGCAATGTGTCTTTCGATTCGTTTCTTGATGGATTCATCCCCATAAAAAGTACCAAGGGAATAGCCCCGGTGAAAATGTTTTTCTTCCGGAAATTTGTATTTGGTAACAGGACCATATTTTTTGGATGTGCCGGTGTCGGTTTCAATTCCCTGTGCTTTTATCAGAAAAAGAAAATGGTCAAAATCATTTGCCTCCATCACAGTCCTATCAATGATTTTTCGAATCTTTGTCTTGTTAGAACCAGTAGGATTTTCTTTTTCAGCAAGCCATTCTTTGTAGGTTTGTGATTTCCCCTTTTCCTTTTCGATGACAGAAAGGCCATGTTCCTTGCAAAGAATATCATTGTTTTTTCGCAGTGAGAGAAGAAGGGATAAGTTGTCATCTAACTTTCTTCCTAATATATCACGTGAGGCAGAACACATAACAAAATGGTTGTGAATATGGTTTTTGTCAACGTGTGTGGAACAGAGAAAAGCGTATCGGTCATCAAATGTTTTTTTCATAAAATCCATTCCAATTTGATGCGCTTCTTCTGGTGTTACCTCATCAGTAGGAGCGAAGGATTGAATGAAATGGTAGGCTTTTATGACTTGTTCATCCAGTGCTTTTTGACTATTCCCCATGAGTGCTAATTGGAAAACTCCAGGAGCATTTTTTTCTGTGCATCCGATAGAAGATACTAATAGTTTTTCATTGGTTTTATCCGGATTTGTGATGTATTTGATAACAAATTAGTACGTGATAAAATTCCAGAAATAATTGAAGCAGACGGTAAGGTGTGTAGGACACATATTTTATCAAATGAGGAATGGGGTTTTTGTCTGAGGAGAAGGTTTTTATAGAAGTTGAATTTCCACAAATGCAGGAAAATGAGGAGATAAAAATGATTAAGAGAAAAGCAACATTTTAATTTTATCGAAACGCCAGAGAAAAGGAGTATAGATTGAAATAGTCATGAATAAGCAAGATTAAATTGGTTACCCTTAAATGTATACAACTTTTAAGGGGAAATACACATAATACAATTGATTTTCCCTTAAAACATGGTAATATTTAAGGGAAAGGAGCGTGATTAAGGGAATGAGAGACTTCAATTATAGTAAAATAAAAGAGCAAAAATGGGATTCTGAGGTACTAAGTCTTATTGCTGCAATATATAAATATGCAGGTAAGCAGGAACTATATTTAAAACAAAGACCGGATGAACTAGAGAAACTTGTAGAAATTGCTAAGATTCAGAGTACCGAAAGTTCTAATGCGATTGAGGGTATTGTGACAACAAATACAAGAATAAAGCAGTTAGTCGAAGAGAGCACGACTCCTAAAAACAGAGACGAAGAAGAGATAGCGGGATATAGAGACGTATTAAATATTATCCATGAAAGTTTTGATGCAATTCCCATAACAAAGAATTATATTCTTCAGCTCCATAAGATACTTTACAGTCATATGAATAATCCGATCGCCGGACAAACAAAAACTGTGCAGAATTATATCAGTGCAACATATCCGGATGGTCACACAGAGGTGTTTTTTACTCCCATGGCTCCGTTTGAAACACCAAAGGCACTTGAAAAAATCTGTGAGGAATACAATAGAGTTATTGGTAATCTTGAGGTTGAACCATTGATTGCTATTCCTGTATTTATACATGATTTTCTTTGCATTCATCCCTTTAATGATGGAAATGGACGAATGAGTAGATTGCTTACAACGCTTCTTCTATATAGAAGTGGATTTTATGTAGGAAAATATATTTCACTTGAGGCTAAAATTGCTAAGAATAAAGATTTATATTATGAAGTGCTGGGGAAAGCTCAGAATGGCTGGCATGAAGGAGAGGAGGATGTAGTTCCTTTTATAAAGTATCTTTTAGGAACAATACTTGCAGCATATAAAGATTTTGAAGATCGTTTTGAGATCATCGGGGAAAAGCTCCCAGCATTAGAAATGGTGCGGAAAGCGACTAAGAATAAAATTGGCAAGTTCTCCAAACAGGATATCAGAGAACTTTGTCCATCGCTTAGTATTAGCTCTATAGAGGGTTCATTAAGAACGCTTGTAAAAGAAGGAGAATTGATGAGAGGCGGTTCTGGAAAAGCTACTTATTATGTGCGATTAATGTAGATTAAGAACAAACATTCGAAGTGCAAGGGAAGATTTATGGACTTGTAATTTGGCATAATAGAGTCATCTTAAGAAAGCAAATAGCTTTTTAGATGGCTCTATTTTATTGATAGGTTTGTTTTTATAGGAGGTACATATGAATTACGTCGTGATTGATTTAGAAATGTGTAAAGTACCAAAACTTTATCGCCGCAATTATAAACATGCAAATGAAACAATTCAGATTGGAGCTGTCCTATTAGATAGCGAGTTCAAAAAAATTGCAACACTTAGAATATTTTAAAAAGGAAGGTGTTTTATATGAAAAAGAATACGGCAGGTAAAAATTTTATAACAGCGCTTATCATCATAGGAGTTTTTTGTTTTGCCGGGTGGATCGCCAGTATGTTTGACAGTGGACCAAGGTGTATCGAGACAGGTTGCTACAGACGTCAGGAACCTGATAGCGATTACTGTTATGATCACGAGTTATATAGGGAGGAATCCTCTACAGATGACGAATCATCATCCGATGACAAATCGTCAACGGACAGTTCCAATGATAGTGGCTCATCCAAAAAAACATATAATCATATCAACAACGATCGTAACAGTGATTCTGATTCATCTTATAGCAATAATACAAGAAAAAATACATATGGAACATCTAGTTCCCCAACAATCAGTACATACGATTCTTATGATGAGGGGTATGATGACATCTATATGGATGGTGATTATGATGATAACAGATATGACAATGACAGTGACTATGCAGATGGTGTAGATGATGCAATGGATGATGACGATGAAGATTGGTAAAGGAGTTGCAGAGTCCACCTACAAAATAAACACATTCCCCCCAAAAACGCCTCTATCCGATTCCCCTAAAATTCTGTATAATAGAACCATATAATACAGACAAACACGGATAGAGGAGGGACACTGATGTTAAAGACATTCCACACATCATACATAGGAAAAAAGAAATCGCGGGCAGTCACAGCTCTGGGCCTGCTTTCTCTGATGCTGTGTCTGACAGGATGCAGCATGGAAGGAGTACCGTTTGCAAACTGGGACTTATATCACAGCGAAACATACGAAAATGCAGAATCTTACCAAACCGGAGATTTTTCAGGTAATGCAGATGAAGTACAAACGTTAGCTGTATACTGGCGCTCCGGAGAGATAAAGATCACGGAATCAGAGGGCGATTCTATTGAGATCCGTGAGAGTGGAAAAAATCTGACAGAGGATGCAAAAATGCATTATTATCTCAAAGACGGTCAGTTAGAAGTCCGTTTTTGCGCATCAGGAGCAACCATTCAAGTAAAACCGAAGGAGAAGCACTTGCAGATAGAAGTGCCAAAAAACATGCAGTTGTCCATTCACAGTACATCCGCGGATGTGAAAGCAAAACATTTAGAGCAGGAGCAAATATTAGTGGCAACCATGTCGGGTGATATAGAGATCGGAGAGTTTGTGGCAGAGGAAGGAGATCTCAGCAGCGGTTCCGGAGATATTACATTGGACAATATGCAGGTTCAAGAGGCAGCGATCACGACTGCAAGCGGAGATGTAGAGCTCTCCTTACCGGAAAAAGGTGCTAAGATCAAATACACCACAACAGGCGGAGATCTGGAGACAGATTTGGACCACAAAAAAACCGGAAACATCTATGTATTTGGTGATGGAAAAACCAATCTGACCATACAAAGCACGAATGGAGATCTGATGATCAGATAGGAGAAGGCATATGATAAGAATGGAAAAAAATGTTTTTTTCCTCATTGATCACACCCGTCATTTTGATCGTGTTGTATGGAACATTTCTCTCAAATGTATACAAGGATTCCTTTCAGTCCTCCTTGCCGGAGTTTCTAAGCGTTTCAGATAAACTGATCAACGGAACCGTAGTCGCACAGTTAGCGGCAGCATTACTCGCAGTGAGCTGCGTTACCGTTACCTTTTGTGTCAATCTGACCATGATCCAGGATAAAGCGAATGGAGCAAGAAAAGATTTTAATGTATCACCGACAGGAAAACCGGTTATCTATTTAGGGTACCTGTACTGTTTGGCAGTGTGCTTTCGAGCATCGTGTGTTATCCGTTAAAAACACAGGGACAGATGTCGGCGGTAGGAACGATCGTCAGTGCCGGCTATGGATTCATCTGTGGAGCCTATATGCCAATCTCTAATTTTGGCAAAGGACTTCAGAAAGGATTGTCCTATGTTCCAAGCACTTATGGAACCTCCATGCTTAAAAACCATATGCTTCGCGGAGTATTTGAAGAGATGAAATCCAAGGGATTTCCGGACGATGTAGTGACAGGCATTGCAGATTCGCTGGACTGCAATCCGGTATTTCGGGGACATGTTGTAAGCAGTGCAGAAATGCTGGCGTTCATGGTAGGAACCATCGTTGTATTAGGGATCATTTATCAGATCATAACGGCACTTCCTGAAAAATAAACAAAATAAATCCGGTTGTAACCGCAAATCTATCATGCTATAATGGGCGTAAACATCAACTTTGGAAAGAACAAAAAACTATTAGAGCAGTGCCAGACCTTAAAAGAATATGCCATCTATGTAAAGAAAGTACGAACCTATGCAAAGAGCATGAAAGTAGAAGAAGCGGTAGACCGTGCAGTGACAGAATGTATCAATGAAGGAATCCTGCGGGAGTTTCTGCTTCAAAACAGAAAAGAGGCGGTGGAAATGAGTATTTTTGAATATGATGAAGAGGCGGTCTTTGAAGTTGTCAGGAAAGATGAATATGAGAAAGGCATCCAAGAAGGCGAAAAACAGTTTGCCCTTCTGACCGAAAGACTCTTAGAAGCCGGGAGAACACAGGACCTGCTGCGTGCTACACAGGATCAAGAATATCGCAAGCTGTTATATAAAGAGTATCAGATTTCATAAAGAGGAGGAGCACCAATGGAAACATGGTTTTATGAAGTAGTCAGCATTGACGGAGACTATGCAAACTTAAAACGTACCGATATCGAATCGGATGACTTAAAGTTAGTTGCAAGAGCATTACTGCCACCGGAAATCATGGAAGGAAGTAAGCTGAAATACGAGTTAATGCAATATGAACTTCTTCCGTTATAAATAACTTTAGAATCGAATACAGGTAAAAAGTAAAGGGCAGAGACCGGAAAACGGTTCTGCCCTTTTGTAACAGGATTAAATTTTGAAATAACGCATTTCATTTGCGAGTTTCTCAGCCTGTGTGGCTACATTCTGTGCAGCTTGTGCTACATTTTCACTGTTGTCGGTTACGCTTAAGGCTTCCTGAGCAAGACCTTCAGAGGTTGCAAGGATTTCTTCGGCACTGGCGGATTGTTCTTCTGTAATAGCAGCTACAGAGGTTGCAACTTCATCCACTTTGTTGACATTCGTAATCATTTCCTGTAACAGCTCGCTTGTCTCTCCGATCGTCTGGTAAATATCGTGGAATGTGTGATGCGCGGTAGAAACCAGCTCCTCACTGTCATGGATGTGTTTGGCACTTATCTGGGTCTTGTCCACGGCATCGCTGACGAGAGTATTAATATCTGCCGTAATAGAGGATATTTTGTCCACGGCCTGCGAACTTGTTTCGGCAAGGTTGCGGATTTCTTCGGCAACAACAGCAAATCCTTTTCCGGCTTCACCGGCTCTTGCTGCCTCAATGGCTGCATTTAAGGAAAGCAGGTTCGTCTGGGAGGCAATATCTCCGATAATTTCCACAAATTTTGTAATCTCTTCCGTCGATTCACCGACATGACCGACAGCGGTTTCTAATTGGGTAACGGAGGCCTGAACGGTTTCCATGGCATGTTTTACCTTATCCATGTCATCCCGTCCCTTGCCGGAAATTACAACGGTATCATTCATCTTTTAACTGGCGTTATGTCCGATCTGATCTGTTTCAGAAACGATCATCGCCAGAGAGGTTGTATTTTCTGCTACTTCTGTTACGGAGTTTGCCAATTCCTCAACAGTGGAATTTAACTCTTTCATAGAGGTAGATTGAGTTATCGCGGAGCGATATAATATTTCGGAAACGGAACTGCTGTTTTCAGCCTGTTGATTCAATTGTCCGGATATGGAAAAAATAGTACCGATCGTATTTCGCATAGTACCAATAAATTTCTGCATACCATTTCCCATAGCAGCGACTTCATCCTGGCCTTTGGTCTGTACATTTACCGTAAAATCACCGTCAGTAATCTTTCCGATATCCTTTGTCAGGGTTTTGATCGGTTCAACAACAATGTGTACAATTCGTTCGATCAAAAATCCGATAATCACCATTGCCAGGACTAAAATAAGGATAATTCTGGTCTGCAAACCTTTTAAATCTTCAAGGACAGTACTTTCTTTTACATTAGAGACCAGAACCCAGTCAGTTCCTGTGATCGGTTCGACCTCTACATAATAGACTGTATTACCAACGGTAACATTTTGAACTTTTCCATTCTTTTTATCAATCTTATCAGCAACCGCTTTCACATAAGAATCTTTGCTGTCAGAAGAGATTGTTTGTGCCACTAATTTCTGGTCTTTGTGTGCTAAAATGGTATGGCTGTTTTTATCAACCAGAAATGCGTAACCATCATCCATAACTTTGATATCGGATACCATCTTAGAAGCATAATTTAGAAAAACATCTGCTGCAGCAACCGTTTTAGCACCATTAGAGGTTTTAAGTAACGTTGTGGCACTTACAATAAATTCGCCGGTATCTGCATCGCGATATGGTGTGCCAAAGGCAAAAGATTTATGGGTTAATCCCTCTTTATACCAGTCGCGCTCTGTAATCCCATAGTCCGCATCCGGAACCCAGCCGGACATATCAATATATTTCCCATGGTCATCACCGATGTAGACTCCGTTTGGAAAATCCTGATTCATATTTACAGTCGTAGCCAGATAAGTTTTTTCGGTTTCTTCATCCATTGGAACGGTTTCTAAAGTGTTTTGTAACATATCCAACGTATTAAGAATACCGGTGGTCCAGGTCTCTAACTCTTTGGCATTCATTTTAGATTCTGCCCTTAACAGATTTTTTGCCTCTTGGACAATGATCTTTTTAGAAGCCATATAAGAAATCACAATAATGGATATAATAGCGATAGCGATACAAGGAAGTAGAATTTTCAGCAGCTTAGCTTTTATACCTTTTAACATTTTCGTATTTTGTCGATCGTTTTTCATTCGCACGTCTCCTTTCTGCATAAGTATATATAAAAGTATAATACGGATATATGCGTTTTTCAAGGATTTTCTTAGGAAACACGTCTGTTATAGCTTTTCCCTATACCCCAATATAGAAATGTCATATGAAAGCAAATCTTGAATTGCCTCCAAAATCATAGTACACTTTTAATGATCAGAAAAAAGACATCCTTAAGATGTCTAAGGAGGCAGTCACATGAAATTAAGCCAGATTCTTGGTAAAGATAAAATCACATTGTCATTTGAAGTATTTCCACCCAAAACAGAGGCGAATTACGAAGCCGTGAAAAAAGCAGCATTGGATGTTGCGGCGTTAAATCCAAGTTATATGAGTGTTACCTACGGTGCGGGCGGAAGCACCAGAGCGAATACAGTACAGATCGCATCGGCAATACAGCAGCAGTATGGGATCACTGCAATTTCCCATCTTACCTGCGTCGGAGCAACGAAAGAAGACATCGACCATACACTGGATTCTATGAAAGAAGCAGGAATAGAAAATGTACTGGCACTTCGGGGCGACCGGCCAAAGGATTTTGAAGGAGAACCGTTTACAGATTTTCACTATGCATCCGAGTTAGTAGAGCATATCAAAGCAAGAGGAGATTTTTGCGTAGGAGGTGCCTGCTATCCGGAAGGGCATGTAGATGCCCATAATAAAAAAGAAGACATTACATATCTAAAGAAAAAAGTAGATGCGGGATGTGACTACCTCACAACCCAGATGTTTTTTGACAACAACATCTATTATAATTTCCTCTACCGGGTCAGGGAAAAAGGGATCACGGTACCGATCATACCGGGAATCATGCCGATCACAAGAGCGTCACAGGTAAAGACAGCCTGTACGTTAGCGGGAACGAACATGCCGGAAAGATTCCGAAATCTGGTGGACTGCTTCGGGGACAATCCAAAAGCGATGCAGCAGGCAGGAATTGCTTATGCGACCGATCAGATCATCGATTTGATCGCAAATGGAATCCATAACATCCATGTGTATTCGATGAATAAACCGGAAGTAGCGGCAGGAATCCAAAAGAACCTGTCGGAGATCATCCATGATTAATAAAAAAGAGGTAGAGCGGTACTTAGGATATGGGAAAAATAATCCGGATGAGCGGACAACAGAACTGATAGAGGAATGTATCCGACAGATAGAAAAAATAGCACAGCCCCGGTCGATATACAGGATCTTCGATTTAAAATTAAAAGAAGATCAGATAGAAGCGGCGGGAATGAAGATGCAGAGCAGAAATCTGGCAAAAAACTTAAGAGGCTGTGAAAAAATCGTATTTTTTGCAGCAACCTTAGGAAACGAGCCGGACATATTAATGAACCGGTATTCCAGACTGCAGATCAGCAAGGCAGCAGTATTGCAGGCAGTCGGGGCAGCGGCGATCGAGGACTATTGTAACCAATGCCAGAAAAAAATCGAAGAACAGGCAGCGGCAGAAGGTTTTTATGTAAGATCCAGATACAGTCCGGGATATGGAGATCTGTCCTTAACCTATCAGGCAGAATTTTTAAGAGTGTTAGAAGCAACTAAAAAAATCGGGATCGTACTCTCGGAGGGCGGAGTTATGATACCGGAAAAATCGGTAACAGCGGTTATGGGACTGAGCAGGGAGCAGACTAAATGCCATATCGAGGGCTGCGAGTCCTGTAGAAATAAAAACTGTGCATACAGACGGCAAGACTAAGAGGTAACTATGACGATCAGAGAAGAAATAGGAAAAAGAATACTGTTTTTTGATGGAGGAATGGGAACACTTCTTCAGGAACAGGGATTACAGGCAGGAGAACTTCCGGAAACATGGAATCTGAAGAATCCGGAGCCGATCATACAGATACATAAAGCGTATTTAGCGGCAGGGGCAGACATCATATTGGCGAACACTTTTGGCGCCAACCGCTTTAAATACGGAGAAGATTTAGAAAAAATCGTAACGGCGGGAGTAGCAAATGCAAAAAAAGCCGTAGCAGAGAGTGGAAAAAAAGCATATGTAGCCTTAGACATCGGCTCCACCGGAAAACTCTTAAAGCCGATGGGAACCCTGGATTTTGAAGAGGCAGTCGGGGTATTTGCAGAGATCATCCGAGTGGGAGAAAAAGCAGGAGCGGATCTCATCCTGACAGAGACCATGAGCGATACCTATGAACTGAAAGCAGCAGTATTAGCGGCAAAAGAGAATTCCACATTGCCGATCATGGCAACGGTCATCTTTGACGAAAGCAAAAAGATGTTGACGGGAGCCAGTCCGCAGGTAGTAGTGTCACTGTTAGAAGGACTTGGGGTAGACGCTCTGGGGATCAACTGCGGCCTTGGACCAAAACAGATGAAAGAGATCGTAAAAGAACTGCTGAAATATGCCTCCATACCGGTGATTGTCAATCCAAATGCGGGACTTCCGCGTTCGGAAAACGGAAAGACCGTCTTCGACGTAGGAGCAGAGGAATTTGCCGAAGACATGGAAGAGATTGTAACCATGGGAGCCTGGTTCGCCGGAGGCTGTTGTGGAACCACGCCTGCGCATATACAGGCAATGGTAGAAAAATGCAAAGAAATCACACCGGTGCCGATCACACCGAAGAACTATACCTTTGTTACCTCCTACTCTACGGCAGTTGAATTAGGCGGCAGACCGGTCATCATCGGAGAGCGTATCAATCCTACCGGAAAGTCCAAATTTAAACAGGCGCTCAGGAATCACAACATCGACTACATCTTAGAAGAAGGGGTCAAACAGGAAGACTCCGGTGCACATATCTTAGATGTCAACGTAGGACTGCCGGAAATTGACGAAGCAGCCATGATGGAAACGATCGTTTACGAACTGCAGAGCATCATGCCGATCCCGCTTCAGATCGATACCACGAATATGGAAGCAATGGAACGGGCGCTCAGGATCTATAACGGGAAACCGATGATCAACTCCGTCAATGGAAAAGCAGAGATCATGGAACAGGTATTTCCGCTTGTAAAAAAATATGGAGGAGTCGTAGTCGGACTGGCGTTAGATGAAGATGGCATTCCGGACACCACCGAGGGCAGACTTGCGATAGCTGAAAAAATATATCAGACAGGTGAAAAATACGGGATCAGCAGAAAAGATATCGTCATCGATGCCTTGGTTATGACTATGAGTACAAATAACGAGTCCGCAAAGATCACGTTAGATACCGTAAAAGAGATCACGGCAAGAGGTGGAAAAACCGTGCTTGGCGTGTCGAATATATCCTTTGGACTGCCGCAGCGTGAGCTGATCAATGCAGCATTTTTTACAATGGCAATGAACAACGGACTCTCGGCAGGGATCATCAATCCGAATGCAAAAGCCATGCGGCAGGCATACGACACCTTCTGTGTACTTGGCGGCTATGATGCCCAGTGCATGAATTATATCGAAAACTATGCCGTAACCGATGCCCCGAATGCAGCGGCAAAACCGGCAGCAGCGAAGCTCAATCTGACCGACAGCATCATCAAAGGCTTAAAAGATCAGGTGTACCGGGCAACGGAAGAAGAACTAAAGACAAAAGAACCGATGGAGATCATCAATGGGGAACTGGTTCCGGCACTGGATGTAGTCGGACAGGGATTTGAAAAAGGAACCATGTTCCTGCCACAGCTTTTAATGAGTGCAGAAGCAGCCAAGGCAGGGTTCGAGGCGATCCGGCAGTATGTGCAGAGTCACGGAGAAGCACAGGAGAAAAAAGCAACGATCGTCATTGCTACCGTCAAAGGAGACATCCACGATATCGGAAAAAATATCGTAAAAGTCCTGTTAGAGAACTATGGATATGAAGTCATAGACCTCGGAAAAGACGTGCCGCCGGAAAAAATCGTAGAAACCGTCGTGGATAAACATGCGCCGCTGGTCGGACTGAGTGCATTAATGACAACCACGGTAGTCAATATGGAAGAAAGTATCAAAGAACTGCACAAAGAAGCACCATGGTGCAAGATCATGGTTGGCGGAGCGGTGCTGACACAGGAATATGCAGACATGATAGGGGCAGATTTTTATGGAAAAGATGCCATGCAGTCTGTATATTATGCCGAAAGACTTCTAAATAGCTGACAGAACGCATGATTTTGTGATATTCTGTAAGAAAGGATTAGCAGATCATGCGGGAGGAAGTCATGGCAGAACGGTCAAAACAGAAATTAAAACTCATCTATTTGATGCAGATCTTAATGGAAAAGACAGATGAAACGCACAGTATCACTATGGCGGAGATGATAACTGCCTTAAAGGCATATGGGATTACGGCAGAGCGGAAGAGTCTGTATGACGATATTGAATGCCTGCGTACCTATGGACTGGAAATTATCGGAACGCAGGAAGGCAGAACTTATTGTTATCAGGTAGTTAACCGGCAGTTTGAATTGGCAGAATTGAAACTGCTGGTTGACTCTGTGCAGTCTGCAAGATTTATTACAGCCAAAAAGACAAATGAGCTGATCAAAAAAATAGAAGGATTAGCAAGTAAGTATGAGGCATCCAAACTGCATCGTCAGGTCTATGTGACACAGCGGGTAAAAACCATAAACGAAAGCATCTATTATAATGTAGATGCCATTCATACGGCAATCGCCGAAAATTCCCAGATCACATTCCAGTATTTTCAATGGAATGTCAAAAAAGAAATGGAGCTTCGCAAAGGCGGAGCACTCTATAGAGTCAGTCCGTGGGCGCTATCCTGTGATGATGAAAATTATTACATGATCGCTTATGATGACGTAGAAGAAAAAATCAAACACTTTCGCGTGGATAAAATGCTCCATATCGAAATGAACGGCAAAAAACGCGAAGGAAAACAGGTATTCCAATGCTTTGACATAGCCGTGTACTCCAGAAAAATGTTTGGAATGTATGGCGGTGAAGAGCAGTTGGTAAAAATACAATGTGTCAATAAATTAGCCGGAGTCATCATAGACCGCTTTGGAAAAGAAATATCCATGATACCGGTAGATGGGAAGCATTTTACTGCAAGCGTCCGGGTAGCGGTCAGCCGCCAGTTCCTGTCATGGGTCATGGCATTGGGTGAGGGGGCGAAAATCGTAGGGCCGGAGCCGGTAGTAGAGCAGGTCCGGGAAGAAACAAAACGCCTGATGCAGCAATATGACATAAAAACAGATTCATATAAAAATAAAACAACGTGAAAACAAATTAAAATATATAGCGAGGAAGAATCATGTACAAAATCTTTATGGTAGAAGATGATGAGATCATAGCAAGAAGCATACGGGAACATCTGCAGGCATGGAATTATGACGTATGCTGCGTAGAAGATTTTTCCAATGTAGTAGCAGAATTTGTCCGTTTTGACCCACAACTGGTGCTTATGGACATTACCCTGCCATTTTTTAACGGATACCATTGGTGCAGTGAAATCCGAAAAATATCGAAAGTACCGGTCATCTTTCTGTCCTCAGCGGCAGATAACATGAACATCGTCATGGCGGTCAATATGGGAGCGGATGATTTTATACCAAAACCGTTTGATCTCGAAGTGCTCACGGTTAAGATCCAGGCAATGCTGCGCCGCAGCTACGATTTTGCCGGAACAGGCAGTATGTTAGAGCATAAAGGAGCGATCCTGAATCTGAACGAGACAACGCTGACCTATCAGGAGCAAAAGATAGAATTGACGAAAAACGAATTTCGTATCTTAGAGATATTAATGGAAAATAAAGAAAAAGTCGTATCCAGGGAAACGCTGATGACAAAGCTATGGGAAAGTGATAACTATGTAGATGAAAATACACTTTCCGTCAATGTGAACCGGTTGAGAAAAAAATTAGAAGCCTTGGGATTGGAAGAATTTATACTTACAAAGAAAGGAATAGGGTATCGTCTGGGATGAAACTTTGGAGTTCATATCTGAAAAGAAATTTAGGATGGATAGCGGTCATATTGCTGACGATTTTTTCCATGTCCGTGATCGTAGAACTGAATGGCGTTCATATATCAGAGTGGATATATGGAACAATTCTCTGCATCTTTTTTTTACTGGTGATCGGAGGGGTGGATTTTTACCTCTATTATAGAAGACATCGGAATCTGCAAAAAATGCAGGAAATCGTAAAAATTTCCGTGAATGCATTGGATATGCCGAAGGATCAGATAGAAGAAGATTATCAGAAACTGTTACAGCTTGTGCATGAAGATAAAGTAAAGGCAGTCAATGACTTAGAATCCGGGAGAAAAGATATGGCAGAGTATTACACCATGTGGGTGCATCAGATTAAGACACCCATTGCAGCAATGCGTCTGCTGTTGCAGTCAGAGGACACGCCAAAGAGCAGGGAATGTGCGGAGGAACTGTTTCATATAGAACAGTATGTAGAGATGGCATTGCATTACAGCAGGCTGGATTCAGACACCACCGATTTTGTCATTCAAAAGAATTCATTAGATGAGATTGTGCGGGAGGCAGTCCGAAAATATGCCAAACTGTTTATCCGTAAAAAAATCCGCTTAGATTACCAGCCGTTAAATATTGAAGTGCTGACGGATGAAAAGTGGTTAGAGTTCGTGATCGAACAGATACTTTCTAATGCCGTAAAATACACACCGAAAGGCACCGTTTCTATTTATATGGAAAATGAAGACACACTTATAATAGAAGATACCGGGATCGGGATACGGGCAGAAGACTTACCGAGAGTCTGCGAGCGGGGCTACACCGGCTATAACGGGCATAGCGATAAACGCTCAACCGGGATCGGACTGTATCTTTGCCGCAGAGTATTAGAGCAAATGTCCCACAGTATAGAAATAGAATCGGAAATGGGAAAAGGAACGCGGGTGAAGATCGGATTGATCACAAAAGAACGCATTCATGAGTAATCTTACAGGAATGTAAGAAACAAAGGGAAAATGTAAGCCGGATGAATGGCAGACATTTTCCCTTCTTGTTATACTGGGAACATAAAAGAGCGCGCGAAGAAAATCAGGAGGAAAAAGAGAATATGTCAATATTAGAGGTCAATCACTTAAAAAAAATATACACCACACGTTTTTCAGGAAATCAGGTACAGGCATTAAGCAACTTAAGTTTTTCCGTAGAGGAAGGTGAGTATGTAGCGATCATGGGAGAATCCGGTTCCGGAAAAACAACCTTATTAAACATCTTAGCAGCACTGGATAAACCGACCGGTGGAGAAGTCCTGTTAAATGGAAAGAACATCGTAGAGATCAACGAAAAAGAAATCTCTGCATTTCGAAGAGAAAATTTAGGATTTGTCTTTCAGGACTTTAACTTATTAGATAACTTCTCCTTAAAAGATAACATTCTGCTGCCGCTGGTCTTATCCGGTGTCCAGTATCCGGAAATGGAAAAAAGACTGCATCCGATCACAAAACGGTTAGGGATTGAAGAACTCTTAGAAAAATATCCGTATGAAGTTTCGGGAGGACAAAAACAGAGAACCGCCGTGGCAAGAGCCTTGATCAGCCGACCACAGTTAGTTCTTGCAGATGAACCCACCGGAGCACTTGACTCAAAAGCAGCCGACGAATTGCTGCAGTTATTCAATGCGGTCAATCAGGAGGGACAGACCATTTTAATGGTAACACATAGTACCAAAGCAGCCAGCCATGCAAAAAGAGTCCTGTTTATCAAAGACGGCGAAGTGTTCCATCAGTTATACCGTGGAAACATGAACAACGAAGAACTTTATGCAAAAATTTCAGATACACTGACAATGTTAACGACGGGCGGTGAACAAAATGAATAAAGGAATGTATACAAAACTTGCGATCACCAATATCAAAAATAACAGGCAGTTTTATTTCCCATATCTGCTGACCGGGATCATAACCGTAGCCATGTTTTACATCATGTGCGCATTAGAAAGCAATCCGGGGATACAGAGCATGCCGGGAGCAAAGGATTTGGGACTGATCCTCCGTCTGGGAATCGGTGTGATCGGAATCTTTGCAGTCATCTTCCTGTTTTATACAAACAGTTTCATCATAAAACGCAGGAAAAAAGAACTCGGGATCTATAACATTCTGGGAATGGAAAAAAGACATATTGCAAAAATTTTATCAAAAGAAGCATTTTTTACAGCAATAATAGCAATTGGCGGAGGACTGGTAACAGGCGTATTATTTCATAAGTTAGCGTGTATGCTCCTCTACCGCATGATAGGATTTAACGGAGGAATCACATTTTCCTTTTCAAAAAAAGGTGTTATGATAACAGCTATTCTGTTTGCGATCGTCTATCTGTTAACGTACATCTATGATCTGTTTCAGGTGCAGCTTGCCAATCCGATAGAGCTTTTACAGTCAGGAAATAAAGGTGAGCGGGAGCCAAAGACCAAAGCGATCATGGCAGTGCTTGGAGTTCTCTGCCTTGGCACGGGATATTTCATAGCAATTACAACTAAGAATCCGATCAAAGCACTGACCCTGTTTTTTGTAGCAGTCATCCTTGTAATTATCGGAACCTATCTGCTGTTTACGGCAGGAAGCATCGCTTTGTTAAAAATTTTACGCCGCAACAAAGGATACTATTATCAGACCAAGCATTTTACATCCGTATCGGGAATGATTTACCGGATGAAACAAAACGCAGTGGGACTTGCAAACATCTGCATCTTATCCACCATGGTATTGGTAGCCGTATCGACAACAGTCAGTCTCTATGTAGGTATTGAGGATATCATGAAAGAACGATATCCAAATGAGATCAATATCAGTGCCTATTATGATACAGGAGCACCGGCAGAAGATAGTATCGCACCGATCGTGGAAAAAAGTGTCAAAGAGAGTGGAAGAAAGATCCGACATGAGGAAGACTATCTTGAATTATATTTTGCGGCGATCAAAGACCAGGGACAGTATTCTTTAGATAAAGAAAAAGTAAAAACAGCCGGCGACCGCGTCAGCGGATTTGTGGTATTGACCAGAGAAGATTGTAAAAAAAAGTATAACGAAGAAATACCGGAGCTGGCAGAAAACGAAGTTGCTCTGTTCACGATCAAGAAGACAGACATGGACACACTCGTATTAGAAAACAGAAGTTACCATGTAAAAGAGATCAAACAGTTTCAAAACACAGAAGATTTCGAGACCATAGCAGATATGATGGATGAGTATTACTATGTTATTGTAAATGATGTGCAGGACATGGAACGCCTGTGGCAGTTACAAAAAGACATCTATCAGGAAAATTCCAGCTCCATCTCAAGACAAGTCCGACTGGATATAGATGGAGACAGCGAGCAGAAAAAAGAATGTTTTGAAAACATCAAGACTGCACTGGGACCGGAACAGGCAAAAGCAAGGATATTGATCGACAGCCGCCAGTCAAGTCTGGATGAATTTTATCAGATATATGGAGGTTTCCTCTTCTTAGGACTGTTCCTTGGAATCCTGTTTTTAATGATCACCGTATTGATCATCTTCTACAAACAGATATCAGAAGGCTACGATGACAAAGAAAGATTCTCCATTATGGAAAAAGTAGGAATGAGCAATGACGAAGTCAAGGCAACCATCCGCTCCCAGGTAAGGACGGTGTTCTTCTTACCGATCCTCATGGCAGCAATCCATGTGGGAATGGCATTCCCGATGATAAAAAGATTACTGTCCCTGTTTGGCTTGAGCAACACGGCACTTTTTGCCGGTTGTATGGCAGGAACGATTCTTGTATTTGCACTGATCTATCTGTTGGTATTTTTAAAGACATCCAAAACCTACTATAAAATTGTAGGCGAGCAGGTATAAAAACCGGTGAAAAGATAAAAACTTACTTAGTGGCAGGATTCTCAATGCTATTAGTATAAGAATCCTGCCATAATGAGTATCATAATGTCCCGATACAGTGAATGATTATAAAACAATCACCATAACGCACCAGTAGCAGAGCTGTTGAAACAGTTCTGCTACTGCAATATATCCGGCAATGTGGATAGCCTTGTCGATATAAATAAAAAAAGTGAAAAAAAGAGTTGACAGGCATAAAGTTTGGTGCTATTATAAAAGTCCACCGCGCAATGGTGCGGTGCGAAAGAAATAAAAAAATGAAAAAACCTGTTGACAAACGCAG
>DNUZ01000012.1 GCA_003507655.1 Lachnospiraceae bacterium
AAACTCAAAGAGGTCAAAAGTGCAAAAGGCAAAGTAGAAGCAGAGTGGAAAAAAGACAGTAATGCAAGTGGTTATCAGGTTCTGTATTCCACAGACAAAAAGATGAAAAAAGCCAAAACTATGAACTGTAACAAGAAAGACACCACGGCAACCATCAAGAATCTGAAAAAGAATAAGACCTGTTATGTAAAAGTCAGAGCTTATAAGACCATTGATGGAAAGAAATACTCCGGAGCTTACAGCGACAAGATGAGCGTAAAAGTAAAATAGAGAACTAAAAAAGAAAAGTAAAAAATCAAAAAAGCGGTTGACAAATGCCTCATAAAGTATTAATCTAGACATCAGATAGAACAAACCGTTGAAAAAGAGTAGTAGACGTTAGACCAAAGTCACAGAGAGCTGCAGGTGGTGGGATTGCAGTATGGCGGTATTCGTTGAATGGACTTTTGAGGGCAGCCTGAAGCGTAATACATAGTAGGGTGAGCCGGGAACCAAACCCGTTATCAATGAGGCATGTATGATAGTATGTGAAAGAGAGGACAATTCGTCAATTTGAGTGGTACCGCGATAATATGATAATATTACCGTCTCAAGCAAATGCTTGAGGCGGTTTTTTTGTATCTTAGAAATTGCAAAAATCCGATACCGAAGGTTCTTTCAGAAGCGGAAAGATGGGCAGATTTATCTGCAGCATCCTTTTGCTTCTGAAAGGAAGTGCGTAAGCACATCGGATTTTTGTAATGACAGGATAACATCCCCCCTGTGAAAGAGGAATCCGTAAAATCAAAACCCATAAAAATCGGCGAACTTGTATCTGCGTTTGTTCTGGATCTAACAACAGCCAGAAGGCAGAAAGAAAGAGGTAAGAAAAATGAAGAAAAAATTATTAGCAGTTGTAATGAGTATGGTATTTGTAACAGGAATGTTAGCAGGATGCGGAAGCAGCACAAAAGAGACATCCACAAAAGACACAAAGAGTACAGAAACAGAAAGCAAAGATTCCTATACCATCGGAATTTCCCAGTTTGCAGAGCATGGCTCCTTAGATAACTGCCGTGAAGGATTCTTAGAGGGCTTAAAAGAAGCAGGCATCGAAGAAGGAAAGAACTTAAAAGTGAATTACGACAATGCACAGGCAGATACAGGAACAGCCGGAACCATTGCAGACAGCTATGTGTCAAAGAAAGTAGATCTGATCTGCGCGATCGCAACACCAAGTGCCATGAGTGCTTATAATGCGGCAATGAGTGCAGACATTCCGGTCGTATATACCGCAGTATCCGATCCGGTCGGAGCAGGACTTGCAAAAGAGGATGGCAGCAACGCAGGCAACATCACAGGTTCCTGTGACCTTCTTCCGGTAGATGAGCAGTTAAAAATGATCCGTAAGATGCTCCCGGATGCAAAGAAGATCGGAATCCTTTACACCACTAGCGAAGCAAACTCCGTCAGCACCATCAAAGAGTACAAAAAAGTATCAGATAAATATGGATTTGAAATCGTAGACACAGGAATCAACACCCTTGCAGATGTAGACATGGCAGCAGCAGATTTAGTAGGAAAAGTGGACTGTATCTGCAACCTGACAGACAACACCGTAGTACAGGCACTTCAGACCGTGATTGAAAAAGCCAACAGCAAGAAAATTCCGGTATTCGGAAGTGAGATTGAGCAGGTAAAAGCCGGATGTGTGGCAGCAATGGGAATTGACTATTTTGAACTTGGAAAAAATACAGGTGCTATGGCAGCAAAGATCTTAAAAGGTGAAGCAACTGCAAAAGACACAGAATACATCAAAACAGCAGATTCCGCACTCTATGTCAACACAGAAGCAGCAGATAAAATTGGTATGGAGTTAGACAAAGATTACATTGCTGATGCAGCAGAAACATTTACGGAGATTACCGTAGAATAAAAAATACAGACGGAAAACTTGGAGGTAACAACGTGGCACTGGTATTGAGTGTATTAGAACAGGGCATGATCTATGCGATCATGGCATTAGGAGTATATATCACATATAAAATTCTGGATTTTCCGGACTTGACCGTAGACGGCAGCTTCCCACTGGGGGCTGCCATTACGGCTGTTATGATCACCAAAGGAGTTCATCCACTGATCACATTGGTGGTGTCCTTTGCAGCAGGAGCAGTCGTAGGAGTTCTGACCGGAGTCATCCATGTCAAATTAAAGGTGCGGGATTTATTGTCGGGAATCATTATGATGACCGCATTGTATACCGTCAATTTAAGGATAGCAGGACGTGCAAACCTGCCGATCTATACAGAAAAAACAATATTTGATAACGATCTGGTCAACAGCATTTTTAAAGGAAACGCAGCACAGTTTTCAACCGTTGTCATTATTCTTATCATTACCTTAGTGATGAAATATTTACTGGACTGGTATATGAGTACAAAAGCCGGATTTTTACTAAGGGCAGTAGGAGATAATGACACCATTGTAACATCCATGGGAGTCGATAAGGGCTTGGTAAAAATTGCAGGACTTGCAATTTCTAACGGATTGGTAACCTTAAGCGGATGTATTTATACCCAGCAGCAGAGATATTTCGATGTTTCCATGGGAACAGGAACCGTTGTCATTGGTTTGGCAAGCGTGATCATCGGAACAAGTCTCTTTAAAAAAGTGACGTTTTTCCGGGTGACCACCAGTGTTGTGATCGGTTCCATTATCTATAAGGCATGTGTGGCATTGGCGATCAGCTTTGGTTTACAGTCCACAGACTTAAAACTGGTTACAGCAGTCCTGTTTTTAATTATTTTAGTAGTCAGCATGGACAGAAAGAAGAAGGTGAAGAACAATGCTTGAGTTAAAAAATATCAATAAAAACTATAATCCGGGCACTGTCAACGAACTCTGCCTGTTTGAAAATTTCAATCTGACCATACAGGATGGTGAATTTCTATCAGTCGTTGGAAGTAACGGCTCCGGTAAGACTTCCATGCTCAATATCATTTGCGGAACGATCCCGGTGGATTCCGGTTCGATCTTAGTCAGTGGAACAGATATCGTCAATCAGAAAGACTATATCCGTCACAGAAGGATCGGAAGAGTGTATCAGGACCCATCGAAAGGAACCTGCCCAAGCATGACCATCCTTGAGAATATGTCCATAGCCGATAACAAAGGAAAAGGCTATGGTTTAGGAAGAGGCGTGAACAAAGCAAGAGCAGAGCATTACCGTGAAATGTTAAGAGATTTAAATCTTGGATTGGAAAATCAGATGGAGACAAAAGTCGGTTCGCTTTCCGGAGGTCAGCGTCAGACCCTTGCCCTTTTGATGGCAACCATGAACCCGATTGAATTTCTGATCTTAGATGAGCATACAGCGGCACTTGATCCAAAGACCGCAGAGATCATCATGGAGTTGACCGATAAGATTGTAAAAGAGAAAAAAGTAACAACGATCATGGTCACACACAATCTGCGTTATGCCGTAGAATATGGAGACCGTCTGATCATGATGCATCAGGGAAATGCCATTATCGATAAGGCAGGCGAAGAAAAAGCAAAGATGAAAGTCGATGACATCTTAGAAACATTTAACCGGATCAGTATTGAATGTGGTAATTAGAAAAGAGAACGAGAGGAAATAAACAATGGGTTCACTGGATGATTTGAAAATTTTGGATTTTTCTACCTTATTACCGGGACCATACGCAACATTGATGTTAGCGGATATGGGGGCAGAGGTGTTGAAGATCAGCTCTGCGAGCAGACCGGATATCGTATTGGACTATCCGCCGTTTATCGGGGATACCGGAGTGTCTGCATCACAGGCATGGCTTGGAAGAAATAAAAAGACCATGTTTTTGAACTTAAAAACCGGGGAGGGAAAGGCGGTTGTAAAAGAACTTGTCAAAGAATATGACATTGTGCTAGAGCAGTTCCGCCCCGGTGTTATGGAAAAATTAGGACTCGGCTACGAGGATTTAAAAGCAGTCAATCCGAAACTGATCTACTGCTCACTGACCGGATACGGACAGACAGGACCACTGCGGGATGCGGCAGGACATGATATCAACTATATGTCAAGAAGCGGCATTATTTCACAGGCAGGGCGCAGGGAATCAGGACCTTCCCTGATGAATTTTCAGATTGCAGATATTGCAGTCGGTTCTATGAATTCCGTGATCGGTATTTTAGCAGCGGTCAATTATCGGAAAAATACAGGAAAAGGACAATACATAGATGTGGCAATGATGGACGGCTGTGTGCCGTTTAACAGCTTAGACGGTGCCGGATTTTTAGTTTCCGGGAAAGAACCCAAGCGTGAGGGAGAACGTCTCAATGGTGGCTGCATCTATGATTTTTATGAGACAAAAGACGGTGAATATCTAAGCGTCGGTTCCTTAGAACCACAATTTTGGAGCAGATTCTGCACGGCGATTGGACGTGAGGACTTAATAGAAGGAACGGTATATCCGCCAAATATCGATGAAGTAAAAGCAGAGATCCGTGGCATTTTAAAGACAAAGACAAGAGATGAATGGGTAGAAGTATTCTCTCATTATGATGCCTGCGTACAGCCGGTTTTGAATTTAAAAGAAGCACTTTTAGAGGATGAGCAGGTAAAAGAACGTGAAATGGTAGTGGATGTAAAACTGCCGCTTCATGAAGACGTAAGTGTCAAACAGCTTGCAACGGCAGTCAAACTTAGTGAATGTCCATGTGAATATAAGTTTGCCGGTTATCCGACCGGCTATCATACCAAAGAAGTGATAGAACAACTGGGGATGGATTATGCAGAGTTAAAAGCGAAGGGTGTTTTTGACTAAAAAATCAGAGCACATAGGATGTTTTTAGACTTTTTTTGCAGAGATATTGCGAAATAATTGAAAATTTAGTATCATTAACAGGTAGGTATGCTTAGCGAGCAGCAAAAACAATGAGATGGGAGGATAACGATGTATCCAATAGTAAAAAAGGAACAACTGGCAGATAAGATTTTTCTTATGGATGTCAAAGCCGAAAGAGTGGCAAAGACCTGTATGCCGGGACAGTTTATAATTGTAAAAATAGACGAAGAAGGCGAGCGTATCCCGCTGACAATCTGCGATTATGACAGGGAAGCAGGAACAATTACCATTGTATTCCAGGTGGTTGGAGCTTCTACACAGCGTATGACCGGATTAGAGGTTGGAGATTCTTTCCGCGATTTCGTAGGACCGCTCGGATGTGCTTCTGAGTTCTGTTCAGAAGAGATCGAAGATTTAAAAAAGAAAAAGATTTTATTCGTGGCTGGTGGTGTAGGAGCAGCACCGGTTTATCCACAGGTGAAGTGGATGCACGAAAATGGAATAGATGTAGACGTGATCGTTGGTTCTAAGACCAAAGATATGTTGATTTTAGAAAAAGAGATGGAGACAGTTGCCGGAAATCTCTATGTAACAACGGATGATGGAAGTTACGGACGTTCCGGAATGGTTACGACCGTAATTGAAGATTTAGTAAAAGACGGCAATACTTATGATGTCTGTGTTGCAATCGGACCGATGAT
>DNUZ01000008.1 GCA_003507655.1 Lachnospiraceae bacterium
TTCCCGAGTGGCCAAAGGGGACAGACTGTAAATCTGCTGCAAATTGCTTCGGTGGTTCGAATCCACCTCCATCCATTTAGTTATTATCGCGGGGTGGAGCAGTCTGGAAGCTCGTCGGGCTCATAACCCGAAGGTCACAGGTTCAAATCCTGTCCCCGCAACTCAAACGCCCAGTTAGCTCAGTTGGTAGAGCAGAGGACTGAAAATCCTCGTGTCTCTGGTTCGATTCCGGAACTGGGCACTAAGCAAATTAAAATAAATATGGGGTATTAGCTCAGTTGGCAGAGCACTTGACTTTTAATCAAGTTGTCCGGGGTTCGAATCCCCGATGCCTCATTCAAGGAAATCCTGAGAAATTAGGATTTTCTTATATTATGAAAGATTTTGAGCAGAATAAGAAAAACGCAGGGAAGAAGAGAGTACATTTAGGAAACTGTTACAGAGAATTTTCCAGACAGATATCAGAGGTCTTGCTGAGAGGAAAAGTAGTGAAGTAGATGGAAGATGGCTTCGGAGCGGCATAGCTGAACAGATGATGTTAGGTTATGAAGGGTTCGCCCGTTACAGCGAGGAGTACTGCAGGGTACTTGCTAAGATTCATACCCGTGAGGGCTGGATGAATTGAAGTGGTAACACGGGATATAACTCGTCTTCAGGTTAGAAGGCGGGTTTTTTTGATTTATAGGGACAATGAAAGTCAGATAAGGAGGAAGTATTATTTATGCGGAAAAGAAAAAAAATCCACAGTATACTTGTAGTGGCAGGCATCGCTTGTCTCGCGGGTGCAGTTTTTCGTGTAGTGGATACAGGAAGGATATTCCAAAAGCAGACGATCATATGGAGCGAAGAACAAAAGGGAAGCTATGTGCAGGCAGCGAAAAAGGCACCCGTATATTTTGCTGATCAGACATTCAAAAAGAGGATTCAACAGGAAATAGACGGGGTTGCCGATAAGCAGAAGTCTGGAAAAGCGTACTATGTTTCACCGAAGGGAAATGACAATGCAAAGGGAAGTAAAAAGAAGCCGTTTCGCACGTTCAAGCGGGCATGTAAGAGTCTGAAGCCGGGCGATACGCTGTATGTGCGTGGTGGGATTTATACGGAAAACATACGACTTGGGAAAAAGCAGAGCGGAACCAAGAAAAAATATGTTACAATCTGCAATTATCCAGGGGAAGAGCCTGTGATCAGCGGAAAGAAGAAAAAAGCAGAACTGATGAAAATTACAGGTGCATCATATTTACGGATATCAGGTTTGGAGTTTCAGGATGCAAAGGGGCAGGATTCCTGTGGGATTAAAATTGCTCCGGGCAGTCATCATATAGTGATCAGTGGAAACAAAATACATCAGATATCGGTGCCGGATCCGAAGAAAGAAGACCACTGTGCCAATGGAATACTTCTCTTTGGAGAAAAAGCAAAAAAAGAGATCCATAATATACTGATTTATAATAATAATCTGTACGATTGCCAGACCGGCTGGGCAGAATGTATTTCTGTGGCGGCAAACTGCCGAAATATTAATGTGATATCGAACCGGATTAAAAATACGGGAAATATCGGGATTGATGTAACCGGCAATTATGGATATTGCAGCAACCCCGCAAAGGATTTTCCAAGAAAATGCCTGATCTATCAGAACAGGGTAGAGCAATGTGTTTCGCCGTATGCAACCTCTTATGGTATCTATGTGGATGGAGCTAAGGAAGTTCAGATTTTAAAAAATCAGGTCAGAAAATGCAGCGGAGGCATTGAAATCGGAGCAGAGGAAAAGCCACCAAAGGAAGAATACAGTACATCGGATATTTTAGTACAGGACAACCGGATTGTGGATAACATAGAAAATGGTATTACGGTTGGTGGATATCAGAAGAATCTCGGATGGGTAAAAAATGTTCGGATTTTGAACAACCGATGCAAAAATAATGGAAAAGACAATGCCATCCTGACACTGGCAAAGTGTAAAAATATCACCTTGAAACAGAATACGTTTCAGAATACGTCCGGGGATGCTGCAGTGGTATATGCGGAATTTCCAGAAAAGTATACAAAGAATATTCAATTTCAAAATAATAAATATTACAATGGACACAGCAAAAACAAGACACTGTTTGTTTATCAGGGAAAGACCTATACCTCTTTTTCTAAGTGGAAAAAAGTAGTTGGAAAACAGGCGGGTGTCTATCAAAAATAAAAAAGTATGGAGGAAAGAAAATGAGCAATAAAGGAAAGTTTTACATGACAACGGCGATTGCCTACACATCGGGAAAGCCTCATATTGGAAATACCTATGAAATTATCTTAGCAGACAGTATTGCAAGATATAAAAGATTTGAAGGGTATGATGTATTTTTCCAGACAGGTACGGATGAGCATGGTCAGAAGATTGAGTTAAAAGCACAGGAAGCAGGAATTTCTCCAAAGGAATATGTGGATGGTGTTGCAGGACAGGTAAAAGAGATCTGGGATATGATGAACACTTCCTATGATAAATTTATCCGTACCACAGATGCACCGCATGAAAAACAGGTGCAGAAAATCTTCAAGAAGTTATATGACCAGGGAGATATTTACAAAGGACATTATGAGGGACTGTATTGTACCCCTTGTGAATCATTTTTTACAGAGTCACAGTTAGTAGATGGAAAATGCCCGGACTGTGGAAGAGAGGTTGTTCCGGCAAAAGAGGAGGCATACTTCTTTAAAATGAGCAAATATGCAGACCGTTTGATCGAGCATATCAATACACACCCGGAATTTATCCAGCCGGTTTCCCGTAAAAATGAGATGATGAATAACTTCTTATTACCGGGACTTCAAGACCTTTGTGTTTCAAGAACTTCCTTCTCCTGGGGAATTCCGGTAGATTTTGATCCGAAGCATGTGGTTTATGTATGGTTAGATGCATTGACCAACTATATCACCGGAATCGGTTATGACTGCGATGGAGAGTCAAGCGAGCAGTTTAAAAAGGACTGGCCGGCTGATTTACATCTGATCGGAAAAGATATTATCCGTTTCCATACGATTTACTGGCCGATTTTCTTAATGGCACTTGATCTTCCGTTGCCAAAACAGGTATTTGGTCATCCGTGGCTGATCCAGAGTGATGGAAAAATGAGTAAATCCAAAGGAAATGTGTTATATGCCGATGAACTGGTAGATTTCTTTGGCGTGGACGCAGTGCGTTACTTCGTGTTACATGAGATGCCGTTTGAAAACGATGGTGTGATCTCATGGGAGCTTTTAGTAGAGAGAATTAACTCCGACCTTGCAAATACACTTGGAAATCTGGTAAACCGTACCATTTCCATGAGTAATAAATATTTTGACGGTGTAGTTTCTAATAAAAATGTCTGCGAGGATGTGGATGAAGATTTAAAGAATGTTGTAACTTCCACCGTAGACCGTGTCGATGCGAAAATGGGTGAGCTTCGTGTTGCAGATGCGATCACAGAGATTTTTGCACTGTTTAAACGCTGCAACAAATATATTGATGAGACAATGCCTTGGGCACTTGCAAAAGATGAGAGCAAGCAGGATCGTCTTGCAACCGTGCTTTACAATCTGGTAGAGAGCATCAGCATTGGTGCAGAATTATTAGAGAGTTTTCTGCCGGAGACAGCAGAGAAGGTCTTAAACCAGTTAAATGCAACCAGAAGAGGTTATGATAAGCTGCATACTTTTGGACTGTACCCGGATGGCGACAAGGTAACGGAAAAACCGGAAATCCTCTTTGCACGTCTGGATTTAGATGAAGTATTGAAAAAAGTAGAAGAGCTTCATCCACAGAAGGAAGAAGAAAAAGCGAATGAGGAAGTAGCAGCAGGAATTGATATTGAAGCAAAACCGGAAATTTCCTATGATGATTTTATGAAAATGCAGTTCCAAGTAGGCGAGATCATTGCCTGTGAAGAAGTGCCGAAATCTAAGAAACTGCTCTGCTCACAGGTTCGTATCGGAAGTCAGGTAAAACAGATCGTATCCGGTATTAAGAAACATTATAGTGCAGAGGAAATGGTTGGCAAGAAAGTTATGGTTCTTGTGAACTTAAAGCCGGCAAAATTAGCAGGTGTTCTATCGGAAGGAATGTTATTATGTGCCGAGGATGAGAACGGCGAGCTTTCCTTGATGGTACCGGAGAAAGAGATGCCAAACGGAGCAGAAATCTGCTAGTCAGAAGCTGCGAATGAAAAGTTAGAGAATGAAAGAGGTAACTGACCAAGAAGCGGCAGATAGAATATCCGAAAGGAAAACTATTAGAAAGAATTAAAATATCAGAATATATAACAGAGGGTTCATCTTAGAATATTCTAGGATGAACCCTCTATTTATATAGGTAACTAATTAGATTCCGTTAACAAAATCTATGTAAATAATAAATTAGATTTAGCTGACAAAATCTTATTTAGAGGTACTAAGATTTGCACCACTCTTATGCTGCTTGTTAGCAACCAGATAAATCGCAAAGATTGCTACAAAGAACAAGAGCTGGATTCCGATCGCTTTCCAGTAAAAGTTCATGGAAAACGGTTCAGCGGAGTAGCTGCCAAACATATTCGTAATCCGCACATACCAGTAAGCCGGCAGGAAGCGGGACACCTGCAGCAGGTTGTCACTTAAGATGGACTGTGGAACAAAGATTCCGCATAAGAAGCTCATGCCAAGTCCGACTACATTTGCGATCATGTTTAAAACATTGGTATTCGGTGAAAAAGTGCTTACCAATAAAGTGAGGGCAAGTGTGAACAATAAAAATACAAAGCTGTTCAAGATACAGAGCAAACCGTTTTTAGAAAACATATCCGCACCGTATACTATCCGTCCAATGATGATAAAAAATCCCCAGACTGCCAGGCAGTAGAGAGCACATCCCATACTTAAAGCCAATCCTTTCGAGGTTGGTGAAACCGGAGCACAGTCCATGCGGTTCTCAATGTCCTTTTTACGGAAGATAATGAGGATTGGTGCAAGGCTGATCGTCAGCAGCAGAATCAGGATGTATGGCATGTACTGGAAGTAATAGTACAGGTTATCCGAAGAGGAGTGGTCCTTTTCAAAAGAGAGGGAGGTTGCCTTTTCGATATCCTTTGCAGAATCCGCCGTGTGCTTTGCCGCATCGGTAATACTATCACCGCTGCACAGATAGAGGCGCATGGTTTTTAAATACTGGTCTACCTGTTCATCTAAAAAATAGCCGCTGGCACTGTCTTTTCTTTTGCTGCTTTGAATGAGATTTTTTTTGTTACCGTCTAAAAGATTTTTTTCAAAGCCTTTTGGAATCGCCAAAACATAGCTGACCTTACGATAGAACAGACTGTCCTGAATGACTTCTCCATCATTTTCTAAAGGGACAATGGTGTGTATTTCATCCAGATAATCCGTTAGTGCATGGCTGGCTTTGGAGTCATCACAATCGATGATTCCAATATCTAAAGAGGATGACTGAAACTGGCTGTCATTGCTATCCTTTGCTAAGAAGCTCATGAGAATCATAATGACTAAATAAATTCCTAAATATAAGATGCAGGAAGGCAGATTCTTTTTTGCAATTTTAAAAAAGGTCTTAAATGTTTGCATATTTTTTCCTCCTCGTCAGTAAAAATCCACCGATACAAAACAGAACCGATAAAATAACCAGAGATATCAGATTTTCAAAGTATCGGTCGAGCGAATCATAAATTGCGAGTGAGTAGAACATATCGCTGATCAGTGCAGTCGGATTGATCCGATTGATGACCGGGCAGTAAGTATCCACAACGATCCGCATATTTCCTGCCATTAATCCACTTAAGAAACTGCCGCCCATGGTGATGACCATGACCAGCCCGGTTTTGACGTTTTCCGACATGTTTCCAATGGCACCGATGAAAAATCCCATGGTCATACCGGTCGTACATCCGATAAAAATTGCTAAGAGTGCAAACGGAAGTCTGGTATTCAGCGGAATCCTTAAAACAAGGATAATAAAGGCAAAAGAGATTAAAATACAGAGAAAACGAAACAGGATATTTACTGCAAGTTCTCCGGTAATGTCTTTTAATTTGTGGGTCGGTGATACATTCTTGCGGGCGCCGATCGCAGACATATTTCCCTGATTATGAATCGCGATCAGACATCCGGCTGTACCACAGTACATGGATACCATAGCGAGAAGATTGTAAAAATACTGGTCGTAGGTATCTACGTTTTTTCCGTAAGAGATTTCCTGGTTGTAGGAAGCACTTTCCTGTAAGATGTCCATGGCTTCGGAAAGTTTTTCCGGGTGAGTTTTTACAATTTTTACGATCGCCTGATAGTTCATCTGATATTCTTTAATGAAAGCAGACAGGATACTCTGATTTAATTTTGCAGAGGACATATCGGAGGAAACCGTCAGGGAGATGTTGTCATCTACCTGAATGATACCGTCCACTTTTTCTTTTTTTAACAGGGACAGTGCCTGTTTCTTATCACAGTAGACCGCTTTTAAGAAACGATCCTTATCGTCTTTATCTAATTCTTTTACCGTTTCCATAAATCCGTCAGACATACTTCCCTGCTCATTGACGATGGCTACGGGAATTGCCTGAAATTTTTCACCGGCAGTAATATTAGAAAAAGCGGCTTTGAATAAGGAACCTAAAATGATCGGAAACAGGATGACCCAGAACAGCTCACTGCGGTTATGGAGAAGCTGCTTTAAGTTATATTTAAATATCTGTAACATGGCATTTCCTCCTTAATCTCGTAATTCTTTTCCGGTCATTTCGAGGAAGACATCATTCAGTGTCGGAAGTTCGGAATAGACTCTGCCAAAGGAAAGATTCTTTGTCTGCAGATAGTCTAAAATGTGGATCAGGTTGTGCTTGCCGTTGCTGCAAAGGATGGTCAGTTTGTGATTTTCGTAAGTAACATCATAAACATTTTTTAATTCCTTCAGAGCAAGGATGTCTTCATCTGAAATATCAAGGATTTCGATGGAGATGATTTCTTTTTTCTTGATCATCTGCTTGAGTTCATCCGTAGTTCCGGTAGCAAGGTTTTTGCCTTTGTCCATGATGGCAATACG
Organism: Lachnospiraceae bacterium; assembly: GCA_003507655.1. GTDB lineage: Bacteria > Bacillota > Clostridia > Lachnospirales > Lachnospiraceae > Maccoyibacter > Maccoyibacter intestinihominis. Next base: position 7,052 of record DNUZ01000008.1, read on the forward strand.
GGTACAGATCTGTTCAACCTCTTCCATATAGTGGGAGGTATAGACAATGGTTGCGCCCTGTCGGTTCAGTTCTAAGATGCCCTCTAAAATGCGATTGCGGCTCTGCGGGTCGACAGCTACGGTTGGTTCATCTAAAAAGATCAGTTTTGGTTTGTGGGCGATGCCACAGGCAATATTCAGACGGCGCAGCAGACCACCGGATAATTTTTTCGGATAAAATTTCTTATAGTCACTCAGTCCGACGAACTCGATGGCTTCTTCTACATACTGTCTGCGTAATTGTTTGTCTTTGATATAGAGACCACAGAAGTAGTCGATGTTGTCATAGACATTTAACGCATCAAAAACGGCAACGTTTTGCATGACAACACCAATTTTTCGTTTGCTGTCATAGCTGTCCGGCTGCATTTCCTTTCCAAATACTTCGATTGTTCCCTTATCATAGGATAACAGAGAAAGGATGCAGTTGATCGTGGTGGTCTTGCCGGAACCGTTAGGGCCTAAAAGTCCTAAAATTTCACCTTCCCGGATCTCTAAATTAAAGTGGTCTACGGCGATCAGTTCTTTATAGCGCTTGACCAGATTCTCTACTTTTATTACCGGTGTACTCATATGTAATTCCTCCTTCAATTTCAAGGTGTCTATTTCTTTCTAATTGTAGTATAATGGAACGGAAAAACCTATGGTAGTGAGTGTTGTCAGAATGTGAGATGACAAATGTCATAAAGCAACGAGGGAGGGGGCGAAAGGATGATAAGGATTTTAGACAAGGGAATCCTGTTTGGGTTAGGAGCAGTCCTGCTGTTTCAAAGACAGGAATTTGTGATACCGGTAGTCGTGCTTTTGACGGCATTGATCTTTTCGTCTTTTAGCCTTTATCTTACGGATGCAAAAATTCTTGGAATTTTGTGGATGGGATATCTGGTGTTGTGTGTGATCCGTCCCGAATTTTCGTATTTTTTACCATTATTATTGTATGACAGCATGTGGTACTCATTTTACTGGGGACTTGCGGGAGTGCTGTTTTATTATCCGGCAAGAGAAATCTATACGGGATGGATGAGTATGCTCTGGCTGTTGACAGCATTTCTTGCCGTTTATATGGCATATAAGAGTGAAAAAAACGACAGACTGGATGCAGATATCATTCATTTGCGGGATACCGATACGGAACTGAAACTGGTGATGGAGCAGCGAAACCGTGAATTATTGGAAAAACAGGACAATGAGATCTATCTGGCGACTTTGAGAGAACGTAACCGTATTGCAAGGGAGATCCACGACAATGTAGGACATATGTTGTCGCGTTCTATTTTACAGGTGGGAGCACTTGCTACCATTTGTAAGGAAGAGACGATCCGGCAGCAGTTAGCAGGGATTAATGATACGCTGAATCAGGCGATGAACAGTATCCGGGAAAGCGTGCATGATCTGCACGATGATGCGATCGATCTGCGGCAGGCGGCATATGAAGCGGTAAAGGATATGAGAAAAAATTATGATGTCCATATCGAGTATGATATGTCTGCCCACATCCCGCGCAATGTCAAGTACTGTTTTATTGCGATTGTCAAAGAAGGAATGTCGAATATCATAAAACACAGCAATGCAGATAAGGTGGACATTATTTTCAGGGAACATCCGGGATTTTACCAGCTCTGCATTGAGGATAACGGTAGTGTCAGTCACAGCGTGGAAGAGTCAGACCACGGGATCGGAATCTCTAATATGAGAGAACGGGTTGAGGCACTGGGGGGAACACTCAATATCCGACAGAAGAACGGATTTCGGATTTTTGCAACGGTGCGCAAAGAGATGGAGGAGACAGAATGAGGACAGTAATTGTAGACGATGACGGTCTGGTAGCAATTTCATTAAAAACAATATTAGAAGCACAGGGGATTGAAGTGGCAGCAACCGGCAACGACGGAAAAGAAGCGATCGAGCTGTATCATCAGTATCATCCGGACGTATTGCTGATGGATATCCAGATGAAAGAGATGAGCGGTTTAGAGGCAGCGGAACAGATCCTTATAGAAGATGCAGAGGCGAAGATTTTATTTTTGACAACGTTTTCGGATGATGAATATATTGTAAAGGCTTTGAACATCGGGGCAAAGGGTTATATTTTAAAGCAGGATTTTGAAGGGATCGCGCCGGCAATGCAGGCAGTTGAACGCGGGCAGAGTGTGTTTGGAGGAGAAATCGTGCATAAGATCCCGGTTCTGATGCAGAGTAAAGAAGAGTTTGATTATGAAAAATATGACATCAGTGAAAAAGAGCAGGAGATTATAGAGCAGGTGGCACTTGGAAAAAGCAACCGGGAAATTGCGGGGGAACTTTTTTTGAGCGAAGGAACCGTAAGGAATTATATCAGTTCGGTGTTAGATAAGCTGTCGCTTCGTGACCGGACACAGCTGGCAATTTTTTATTATCAGAATGTAAGATAATATAAGATAGATAAAGGAGACAAGTTTTATGATTTTTGAGTCACATGCACATTATGATGACAGTAAATTTGACGATGACAGGGAAGAATTGTTATCCTCTATGCAGGAAAACGGGATTGAAAAAATCATCAATATCGGATGCAGTATCGAAAGCTGTAAATCGACCTTGGAACTGACGAAGCAATATCCGTTTGTCTATGGGGCAATGGGAATCCATCCGAGTGATATTGGGGATTTGAATGAAGATACTTTTTTATGGCTGAGGGAGCAGGTAAAAAAGGAAAAGGTGGTTGCAGTCGGAGAAATCGGACTGGACTATTACTGGGACAAGGAAGAGGAAGTACAAAAAAATCAGCGTATCTGGTTCCGGCGGCAGTTAGAGTTAGCAAAAGAGAGCAATCTTCCGGTCATTATCCATTCGAGGGATGCGGCAGCAGATACGATGGAGATCATGAAGGAAGCATATGTGCAGGGAATCAAAGGAGTTATCCATTGTTTTTCCTATTCTAAGGAACAGGCGCAGGAATATGTGAAAATGGGATATTATATCGGAGTCGGCGGAGTCGCCACTTTTAAAAATGCAAAGAAATTAAAAGAGGTCATTGAAACGATTCCGTTAGAGAAAATCTTATTGGAAACAGATTGTCCGTATATGGCACCGGAACCGTACCGGGGCAGGAGGAATTCGTCACTTTATCTGCCTTATGTCGTAGAGAAGATTGCCGGGTTAAAAGGTGTGACAGCGAAGGAAGTAGAAGAAGTTACCTATCGGAATGCAGAGCAGTTGTTTTTAGGAAAGTAAAAGGAGAAGTATGGCAACATTAGGAAATCCACAGAATACCATTGCGGTATTACAAAAATATAAATTTAATTTTCAGAAAAAATTCGGACAGAACTTTTTGATCGATACACATGTACTGGATAAGATCATTGATGCGGCGGGAATTACAAAGGAGGACTTTGTCTTAGAGATTGGCCCGGGAATTGGTACGATGACACAATACCTCTGTGAAAATGCAAGGGAAGTGGTTGCAGTAGAGATTGATAAAAATCTGATCCCGATATTAGAAGATACTTTGAGTGATTACCGGAATGTCACGGTGATCAATCAGGATATTTTAAAGCTGGATATTCCGGCATTGGCAAAAGAGAAAAATGACGGGAAACCAATTAAGGTGGTTGCAAATCTTCCATATTACATTACGACACCGATCATTATGGGACTTTTTGAGAGCCATGTGCCGATCGACAGTATTACGATCATGGTACAAAAAGAGGTGGCTGACCGGATGCAGGTAGGACCGGGAACAAAAGACTATGGTGCCTTATCTTTAGCAGTGCAGTACTATGCAAAACCGGAAATCGTTGCGAATGTACCGCCGAACTGCTTTATGCCAAGACCGAAGGTTGGCTCGGCAGTGATCCGTCTGACCAGACATGAACAATGTCCGGTGGAAGTGGAGGATGAAAAGTTCATGTTCCGTGTGATCCGTGCATCGTTTAACCAGAGAAGAAAGACCTTAGCCAACGGACTGAATAATGCACCTGATATTCAGGTATCCAAGGAAGATATTGCAAAGGCTTTAGAGGAATTGGGAGTTGGGGCAGGCATCCGCGGAGAGACACTGACCTTAGAGCAATTTGCACGGCTTAGCAATATTTTAAAAAAATATATGTAAAAACTATGCAGAAGAACTATTGGAACTCCACAATATCTTTTCGGAAACGTTTCGGCAGATTCTGGTTTTGCAGGGCAGGATTTTTTCTTGCATCGATTGCAATACTTTCAAAGAAGCCTTTCCAGAGTTTTTGATATTCTAATTCCATAGAGGAATAGTCTGTGATCATATCGGCATTGAGATCGGAAGCATCTGTTAATACACAGGGGCTTCCTTTTTTATGCAGTATCGCTAACTGCCTGCTTTCGTCATAGATCATAAAGTTTTCCTGTGGCAGCCGGTCACTGAAATGGTCTGCTAACAGAAGCAGGATATTGTGCTTTGGGTGCACCGTGGCAATTAAAACGCCATTTTTTAATTCTTCAAATCGTAGAAAGCCGAGCAGATGATGTGCTTCATTGCCGGCAGCACGGGCAAGGGAAAAGACTTCATGGACATAGGGTTCTGCTAAGTAATCCGGCAGACGGCTTCCATCGGGAATTGCAAGTCCAAGGACAATACTCTTATATACGGCATCGGCTTTGTCCATCGGATGCCGTTTGCTGACGCATTTCTCATCAGAGATGACAGCCTGATAGAGGATCGAATAGACTTCTTCACCCAGGTGTTGCTTTAAGGTTCTGCTTACTTTCTCACTCTTTTGTAAATCCGGTGTGACATCCCGGTAAGTGCAGAACAGATCATAGTTCTTTTCTCCGGTGTGGATCTGCAGGGAAATATTGTTGTGTCCAAGGCGGCTCTCCCAGGCATCGTAGACACCGGTAAAAATACCTTCGGGAGAATCCTCACATAAAAAAACATACATAATAAAGCTCCTTATCCATAGGCCAGATGTGACAGCCCACACAGGATCATCCTAAGATATCGGAGAGTGTAAGCTGTTCATAGCCCTGATTTCGTAATTCTTTTGGTACCATGGTCCGGTCAGAAACAAGATTGCGCACGATATAATCTTCGTCTAATTTTGTGGGATACATCATTCTGCCGGAACAGGTAATAAAATATAATGCCCGCTTTAAGACGACCCCCATCCGTTTTAGATCATCAAAACCAAGATTTGCGTGCCGTCTTGCTCTTATGATCCGTTGGGCTGATTTGTAACCAATGCCCGGAACACGCAGCAGTGTGCGATAATCTGCCTTTTGGATCTCGACCGGAAAATATTCTAAATGACGGACTGCCCAGTCGCACTTCGGGTCGAGATAAATGTTAAAGTCAGGCCTTGCCTCGCTTAACAGTTCATCTACATGAAAATGGTAATAGCGCAACAGCCAGTCTGCCTGATAAAGACGGTGTTCCCGCAAAAGAGGCGGTCCACCGGGCAGCATAGGGAGATTGGAATCCTCATTCACGTTGATAAAAGCAGAATAAAAGACACGCTTTAGGGAGAACCTGTCATAAAGCTGTTCTGCAACACTCATGATCTGGTAGTCATTTTCCGGGGTTGCACCAATGATCATCTGGGTACTCTGTCCGGCAGGAACAAACTTTGGGGCGGAGCGGTACAGTGCCAGTTCTTCTTTGTTCTCCGTGATACCGTTCTGGATCTGCCGCATAGGTTTTAAGATGGTTCGCCGGGATTTATACGGTGCTAATTTTTTTAATGCATTGGCAGTCGGCAGCTCTAAATTAATGCTCATACGGTCAGCTAAATATCCGGTTCTCTGGACTAAGAGCGGGTCAGCCCCCGGAATTGCCTTCACATGGATATATCCGTTGAAATGGTATTTGTTACGCAGCAAAAATAAAGTCTGATAGATCAATTCCATCGTGTAGTTCGGACTGATCAGAATCCCGGAACTCAAAAAAAGTCCTTCGATATAATTCCTGCGGTAAAATTCTAAGGTAATGGTGCAGATTTCTTCCGGCGTGAAAGAAGCACGACGCACATCATTGTTACAGTTGTTCAAACAATAAGCACAGTTAAAAATACATTCATTCGTAAACAGTATTTTTAAGAGGGAGACACAGCGTCCATCAGCAGAAAAAGTGTGGCAGATGCCCGGTGCAAGGCAATTCCCCATTCCGGTCTTGTTCCCGAAACGGTCTACGCCGCTGGATGTACAGGCAACATCATATTTTGCTGCGTCTGATAAAATGGTCAATTTTTCAAAAAGCGTCATATCCATTGCAATTTGCATAGCGTCCCTCCATAAAACACAAACAAATGTTCTAAAATAAGAATAGCACAGAAGAGAGAAAAAATCAAGAACAAACGTTCTGGAATAAAAGGAATTTTTTCCCATATACTAAAACGGGATGAAATTGTCCTAGGAGTCAGGAGGTCTATGTGAAAGAAAAATTAAAGCTGATTTTCTCCTGTGTTCTGATCCTGATCTGTCTGCCGTATTTTGTAACTTATTGTTTTCAGGGAGAGCCGGCAAAGGCGACCGTCAAAACGGATGAAAGTATTGAGATTGCAGGAATCCTTGCTTCACAGGTTCCGGTTACGGTGGAAGAAGAGGCGCTTAAAGCACAGGCGGTCATTGTACGGACACAACTGCAATGGTGCAAAGAGAATAAAAAGGAAGCACCGAAGCCGCTTTCAAAAAAGGAGATGGAGCAGCTTTGGGGGCAGGAAAAATATTATGAATTTTATGAAAAAATGATTCGGGCTGCCGGGGACACGAATGGACAGGTTATGACGTTTGGAGGGAAGGTCATCAATCCGTCTTTTCATAAGGTCAGTGCGGGAATGACCAGGGACGGAAGCCAGATTTATAAGGATACGCCGTATCTTTTGAGCGTGAAAAGTTCGGAGGATGTCTTATCGGAGGACTATTTGAGCGTGAAATTTTTCACAAAGAAGGAATTTGAGGAAAAATTGGCGGGGGTATTACAAAATAAAGAAGAAGATCCTAAAGAAATTGAGGCATATCTGAACACGTTTACGATCAAGCGGGATGGGGCAGAGTATGTCACGGAGTTAGAAAAAGACGGGAATCCTCTGGATGTCGATGCATTTGTGCAGGCATTTGAGCTGCCGTCGCCCTGCTTTTTTTTGAAAGAGATGGACGGACACATCCGCATTGTGATAAAGGGGTGTGGTCATGGTTACGGACTCAGTCAGTACGGTGCAGAGGATATGGCAAAAAATAAGAAATCTTATGAAGAAATTCTAAAATATTATTTTTCCGGTATTAAAATCGAAAAAATGGGGAAACACTAACATTATCAAATGTAGATAATGGATGGTGAAGAAATGAAGAAAAAGAAGGAGTATATCATCGCCGGCTCACTTTTGAGTCTTGCCATTGTAGGAATGGTATTTGCCTATAACACGGAGTCGGGAGATAAGAAATCACAGGAAAAAGAGGAGCAGCAGGTTGCTTTTCAGGAGGTCGAAAAAGACAAGGAGACCGCAAAAGAGGAAGTCGAAGATGTGTCCAGCATTTTAAAAGCGAAAGAAAAAAAGGAAGAACAAAAGCAGGAGCAGAAGCAGAAAGCAGAGACACAGAAGGAAGAAGTGAATGTAGCAAAGGAAGAACCGAAGGTGCAGGAGACAGCAAGTAAGCCATCCGCACTGACTTTTAAGGGAGAGCTCGCATGGCCGGCAGCCGAAGAAGGTAAAGTGATCATGAACTACAGCATGGATCAGACGGTTTATTTTAAATCGTTAGACCAGTACCGTTATAACCCGGCAGTCATCATCGGAGCAAAGGTGAACGATAAGGTGACATCAGCGGCAGCCGGAAGTGTTTTAGATGTTTCTAATAATGAAGTAACCGGATGCACCGTTACCATGAATTTAGGCGACGGATACAAAGCAATCTACGGACAGTTGAAAGAAGTAAGCAAAAAAGCAGGAGATTATGTTGCTCCGGGTGAGGTCATTGGCTATATCAGTGAACCGACAAAATATTACTCAGAAGAGGGCAGCAACTTATATTTTGAACTGCAAAAAGATGACCAGCCGGTAGACCCAATGGGTTATTTCAAGTAATTCTTGAACGGTGTTCGGAAGTCTGCTATAATATAACAGATATTGTGTTCGGCGGTGGAATACACCGTCGATTTTCATGCTCTTTAAAAAGAAATTTTCTGAACAGATATTTGTAAAAAAGAGGCGTAAGATGAATTATACATACATTCTGCAATGTGCAGATGGAACCTATTATACCGGTTGGACGAACAATTTAGAAAAAAGGGTCGAGGACCATAACCAGAACAGGGGAGCAAAATATACGCGGGGTCGGACACCGGTAAAGCTGGTATACAGTGAAACATTTGAGACCAAAAGCGAAGCCTTAAAAAGAGAGGCGGCGATCAAACGACTCAGCCGCAGCGAAAAAGAGGCATTGATCGCGAAACAGCATAAGGAGAATTGATGGAAACAGTTAGATTTGACGAATTAGAGTTACAGCCGCAGATTTTAAGAGGAATCAAGGCAATGGGATTTGAGGAGGCAACCCCGATCCAGAGTCAGGCAATTCCGGTTGTGATGAGCGGCAGTGATGTCATCGGTCAGGCACAGACCGGAACAGGAAAAACAGCAGCATTTGGAATCCCGATCTTACAGACCGTAGACCCTTCTAATAAGAAAACACAGGTGATCATCCTCTCACCGACGAGGGAGCTCGCCATACAGGTAGCCGATGAGATCCGTGCTCTGGCAAAATATATGCACGGTGTCAAGGTACTTCCGGTTTATGGCGGTCAGGAGATCAGCAAGCAGATCCGCTCGTTAAAAGGCGGAGCACAGATCATCATCGGTACACCGGGAAGAGTCATGGATCACCTTCGCCGAAGAACGATCCGTTGTGATCATGTCAACAAAATTGTCTTAGACGAAGCAGACGAAATGTTAAATATGGGATTTCGTGAGGATATCGAGACCATTTTAGAATATATTCCGGAACCGCATCAGACGATTCTTTTTTCTGCAACGATGCCGAAACCGATCTTAGAGATCACGAAAAAGTATCAAAAGGATGCAGTCACCATTAAGGTGGTAAAAAAAGAACTGACCGTACCAAACATTGACCAGTTCTATTATGATGTGAAGAGAAAAGAAAAAATTGACGTGTTATCCAGACTTTTAGATTATTACGATCCGAAGCTGTCCTTAGTGTTCTGTAACACAAAACGTAAGGTAGACGAACTGACGAATGAACTTCAGGGCAGAGGATATTTTGCGGAAGGTCTGCATGGAGACATGAAGCAGTCCCAGCGTGACCGTGTTATGAATAATTTCCGAAAGGGCAAAACGGATATCCTTGTGGCGACGGATGTAGCGGCAAGGGGAATCGACGTAGACGATGTGGAGGCAGTTTTTAACTATGATATTCCGCAGGATGACGAGTATTATGTACACCGTATCGGAAGAACCGGACGTGCCGGAAGAACCGGACGGGCGTTTACATTTGTAAAAGGAAAGGAAGTCTACAAACTCAAGGACATCCAGCGTTATTGCAAGACCAAGATTTTAGCGCAGCCGATCCCGTCCAGTCAGGATGTTGCGATGATCAAGGCAGAAAAGATCATGGAGCGGATCGGAAATATCATCGAGGAAGAAGACTTAAGCAAGACGATCAATTTCATTGAGCAGGCGATCAATGAATCCGATGATCTGACCGCAATGGACATTGCAGCAGCATTTTTATTAGATGCTCTTGGAACACAGGAAGGAAATGTTACAGGCAGCAGTGACTATGATTTTGAGAATACCGGTGCAGAAGAGGGCATGGTCAGACTCTTTATCAATATCGGAAAAAAACAGCGCGTAAAGCCGGGTGACATCTTAGGTGCGGTTGCAGGTGAGACCGGAATGCCGGGAAGTCTGGTAGGTGCGATCGATATGTATGATAAGTATACATTCGTGGAAGTGCCGAAGGAATACGGAAGAGAAGTCTTAGAAGCGATGAAAAATGCGAAGATCAAAGGAAAATCCATCAATATGGAGCCGGCGAATCAGAAATAGTGTAAAGATTGTGTCTTTTTTCCTATGCAAGAAAAATTTTCAATGCCGCAGGAGAAGAAGTATGCTATAATGAGCGAAAGAAAATTTGGAAGTAAATAGCATTTTAACATTTAAAGTAAATTGGAGGTTATAATGGAAAGTTTAGTTATCTGGTATCAGAATTCCTTAGGAAGCTTTATGCCAAAAGAAGTCTTTATTTTTCTGGTATCCATGCTCCCGTTGATCGAATTACGAGGCGGACTGATCATTGCATCTTTGCTGAAGGTGCCGTTGGTGCAGGCAAACATTATCTGTATCATTGGAAATATTATTCCGATTCCATTCATTTTGTTGTTTATTAAGAAAATTTTTGAATTTATGAAAAAACACAACATTATGAAAAAATTAGTATACAAGTTAGAGGACAGAGCCGCAAAGAAATCGAGTGGCGTGGAAAAGGGAGAATTTATTTTCCTGTTGCTGTTCGTTGGAATACCGCTTCCGGGTACCGGTGCATGGACCGGTTCTCTGATCGCTTCTTTATTAGAGTTCGATATTAAAAAAGCATCTCTTGCGATTTTGATCGGAATCATTTTAGCAGCGATCATCATGGATATTGTATCCTATGGAGTGCTGGGAAGTCTGGTTAGTTAGTGATAAAGTAAGAACATAGAAGATGTAGGAAAAAGAGTCCATATCGGTTGATATGGACTCTTTTCATATACAAAGTGAAAACATTAAGATATAATGAGCGTAAGCAAAAAGAACAGGAAAGGAGCATCTCCATGAAAGTAACCATTGTCGTAGACAATATTGAACACGCAGGAATTCCCGGCGAGTGGGGATTTTGTGCTTACATAGAGCAAAATGGAAAGAAGCTGTTGTTAGATACCGGGGCATCCAATCTGTTTGCCGAAAATGCAGAAAAATTAAATATAGATTTAAAAAACATTGATTTTGCAGTGTTATCCCATGCACATTATGACCATGCAAACGGCATGGAAAAATTCTTTGAGATCAATCGTAAGGCACCGTTTTACTTGCAGGAAGGATGTGGTGAAAACTGCTACTTTAAGAAAGGGTTTATCCGAAAATATATTGGAATCCCGAAAGGGATCACAAAGAAATATCAGGACAGGATTGAATATGTTTCCGGGGTTTATACGGTTGCGGATGGGATTTATTTAGTGTCACATTCCACACCGCATTTAGAGCAGATCGGAAAAAAAGAGATGATGTACCAAAAGACAAAGCTGGGATGGAAACCGGATAATTTTTGTCACGAGCAGAGTCTTGTGCTGGATACAGACGGTGGTCTGGTGATCTTCAACAGTTGTTCCCATGGAGGCGTTGTGAATATTATTAATGAAGTAAAAGTCGCATTTCCGAATAAAAAAATCACAGCATTGATCGGAGGATTCCATATTTTTAATCATCCGGAGGAAGAAATCCGTGAGCTTGCAAAATTAATAAAAGAAACAGGAATTCAGCGTATTTACACCGGACATTGCTCGAAGGAAAGAGGTTATAGAATTTTAAGAGAAGAGCTTGGGGACATGGCAGGTCAGTTCTATGTCGGAATGGAATTAGAGTTCTAGCACATGTTCTGATATGCCGGATAGAATCAAAATGTGAGGTACTAATCAATGGAGAGAGAACATAACGAGATCAACATTCGTGTTGCCACGGTGGAGGATGCACAGCAGATTTTACAAATCTATGCACCTTATATAGAAAAAACGGCAATTACATTTGAATATGAAGTCCCTGCATTAGAGGAATTTCGTGGAAGGATACAACATACCTTAAAGAAATATCCATATCTGGTTGCAGAAGAAGCAGGTGAGATTTTAGGGTATGCCTATACGGGACCGTTCAAGGAACGTGCAGCGTATGACTGGGCAGTGGAAACCACGATTTATGTAAAAGAGGACAAAAAGCAAAGAGGAATTGGCAAGCTGCTGTATCAGGCACTTGAAGAAATTTCAAAGGCTCAAAATATATTGAATATGAATGCCTGCATAGCTTATCCCGAAAATGAGGATGAACACCTGACAAAAAACAGTGTGCAATTTCATGAGCATTTAGGGTATCAGATGGTAGGAACATTTCATCAATGTGGTTACAAGTTTGAAACATGGTATCATATGGTCTGGATGGAAAAATTTATCGGGGAACACCAAGTGCCGCCGGCTGAGGTGATTCCCTTTGCGGATATGGAGGATATGAATTGGAGGACAGGAAAGATATGAATCATAAAGAGGAGTTGAACGTAGACGAGGGTCTGCGTGGCAACGAACAGATAGAAGAGGCAATCGCAGCACTTCAACAGGAGCCGTCTCAGGAAATGTTAGCACATACACTGACGTGCATACGCAGACGTATGAATGAAAATGGACAGGTCATCATAGCAGTAGAACCTCCGGTTGGAGATCAGGGGATGCAGGTGCAGGCGGTTCAGACAGATGACGGAGCGAACTGGTGGGTGGCATTTACCGGATTTGAAGAAGAGATAAAAGGAAGTGAAGGAGTCATGTCCACCTTTTTAACCGATATGGGACATCTGTTTACTTCTGCTTTAGAAGTAGAGGAGATTAGTGGTATCATACTGAATCCGTGGAACCGAACATTAATGTTAAATAAAAAATTAATAAATATTATATTGGGAAATTGTTAAAGGAAAACGAAATGGCGTTATTGATTGACAAAAGAAGAACAATTCCTTTATACTAAAATGAAGAGGTGTGATTCGTGAAAAAAGCAGAAGATTCCCAATTAAATTATAATGAAGAAGCCGTGACATGCGTAAAAAATGAGATGATACCGGATGAATATGTGACGAAGCTGGCATCCTTTTTTAAGTCGGTCAGCGAGGAGAACCGGGTGCGGATGATTTTCGCCTTATCCAAGCGGGAGATGTGTGTGAATGACATTGCAGCGGCGCTTGGCATTTCCCAATCTCTGGTGTCCCATCAGTTAAAACTGTTAAAGCTCGAAGGACAGGTGAAATCCCGAAGAGAGGGAAAGAATGTATACTATTCTCTGGATGATCAGCATGTAGTAGACATTTTTGAAGAGGCATTAAAGCACATTATGCATCGCATGGAAGAGGGGAATAAGTCCTGATTAGTAATGTGAAGGAGGAGTTAGAGCCGGAGGGCTACATTTTAAAACCGATTGACGGAAAGAAGTTAATAGAACGCATTGAGAATTGTTTTCAGAGCGGGGGTAACGTATGATAAAAATGCAGACAGCGCTATTAATACTGACAGTATTTATTGCCTGTCTGTATTTTAGTGCAAAAAGAAAAAATGATATCAATCACAAGCTGTTCAGCAGTATGCTGATTATGGGAATCGTAAACCTGACCTTTGACATCGTGACCGTTTATACCGTGAATCATTTAGAAGAAGTTTCACCGGTTGTCAATCGGGTATGCCACGATATTTTTATCTGATCCTGACTATTTCTTATGTGATACGCTACCGCTCGAAACTGAGCCAGAAGAAGCGTATTCTCATTCTGATACCAATGGCGGTAGAAATTGCAGTTTCAGTCTATCAGCTTTTTTATCCGGTCAGTCTGATTAGTGGTTTTGGTATTTTTCTGATTATGTTTTCGATTTATTTGATCCATGAAAGCCAGGATATCCAGATGGCGGAAGAACTGAAAGAGGCAAAGGCAAAAGCCGAGCAGGCAAAATCAGATTTTTTAGCAAGTATGTCCCATGAGATACGAACCCCAATCGATGCCATTATTGGTATGGATGAGATGATTCTGCGGGAATATGAAGATGAAACCCTGCATCGGATGCGGAGTATGGGAGATATTCCGTGTAAAGATATGCCGGTGATTATTCTGACTGCAAATGCAGTAACCGGGGCAAGAGAGGAATATTTAGAAGAGGGATTTACGGATTTTTTAGCAAAACCGATTGACAGTACGCATCTTGAAAAAATGCTATGCACCTACCTTCCGAAAGAATTATTAGAAGAAGGTATGCCACAGGAGCATCAGGACAGCAGCAAAAAAGAGGAAACCGTATCGAAAGATATTTTAGAGGTTTTCTGTGTCACGCGGGCAGCGAAAATCCAAAAGATTACGCAGGCTTGGAAAGAAAAGAATATCAAAGCATATACGATTGAAGTTCATGCGTTAAAGAGTGCGGCAGCAGTTGTTGGAGAAAAGGAATTATCAAAAATGGCGGCACATTTGGAATATTACGGCAATCATGGAGAATGAGATGCCATAGAGCTGCATACACAAAGTCTGTTAGAGGCATACGAAGAAGCCGGTCGAAGGCTTGAAAAGCAGATTGCAGAGCCATCGGTTGAAAAACAGGAGATATCCCAGGAAAAACTGAGGGAAATTCTCATCACACTTCGACAGGCACTAGAGGACTTTGATGTAGATACAGCGGATGAGAAGATGGAACAACTGAATCATCTGATATTGCCGAAGGAGGTAGAAGCAATTAGAGAGGAGCTTCGTGTAGCAGTTGCGGATTTAGATGTGGACTGTGGAATGGGGCTGATTGATGGGGTGATGAATGAGAGATAGAACCGTATTTGCCATCGGAAACTTATTGAGAAAAGCTCTCATTTATTTTGAGTGAAATTTAATAGAAGTAGTTGACAAATGGAAATAATAAGAATATTATAAGGATAAACATATGAATAGATGTTCAAATGAACAGATAATAAAATGATTAACAATAAGAAGAGAGGAGTCGATTTTATGAATAAAGAATTACATGAACATGAACATCATCACGATGATGGCTGTTGCTGTGGACATGAGCATGAACATCATCATCACCACGATGGCGACTGTTGCTGCGGACATGACCACGAGCATGACCATCACGAGCATGACCACCATGAGCATCACCACGTTGCAGAGAATATTCCGGCAGACCACAAGACAAAGGTTTATACCATTGAAAATCTGGGTTGTGCCAACTGTGCCGCAAAGATGGAGAGCCGGATTAACCAGTTAGAGGAGGTATCCGATGCGACCATTACGTTTGCAACAAAACAGCTTCGTGTCAGTGCAAAGAATCCGGATGCCTTATTAAATGAGATACAGGAAATCTGTGCAGGCATTGAGGTCGGAGTACAGGTTGTAGAGAAAAAAGAGCAGCGTCAGAATACCGCACAGAAGCGGGAGAGAAAAGCGGAGCAGACAAAAGAACTGTATACCATTATCGCAGGAGCCGTATTATTCTTAGGTACGGTGCTGGTAAATGAAGTGATGGGTTACGAGGATTACAGTTTTCCATTCTTTTTGGCATTTGCAGTATCCTACCTGATCTTAGGTGGAGAGGTTCTTTTAAGTGCCGGTAAAAATATTTTAAAAGGCCAGATGTTTGACGAGAATTTTCTGATGAGTATTGCAACACTCGGATCATTTGCAATCCATAAATATCCGGAAGCAGTCGGCGTTATGCTGTTCTTTAGAATCGGAGAATTTTTTGAAGATGTGGCAGTTGAAAAGAGCCGAAGTCAGATCATGGAGGCAGTGGATTTAAGACCGGAAGTAGTCCTTTTAGAAAAAGACGGTCAGATCACTGAAATCCCTGCGGAAGAGGCAAAAGCAGGAGATATCGTACAGGTACGTCCGGGCGACCGTATTCCGTTAGATGGAGTTGTCATTGAAGGCGAGAGCCGTATTGATACTTCCGCAGTTACAGGCGAGCCGGTGCCGGTAGCAGTCCGAGAGGGTTCTGAGGCAGTTTCCGGGTGTGTCAATATTTCGGGACTGTTACGCATCCGCGTAGAAAAACCGTTAGAAGAATCCATGGTCAGCAGGATCTTAAATTCGGTAGAAAATGCAGCAGCAGGCAAACCGAAGATTGACCATTTTATTACAAGATTCGCAAGAGTCTATACACCGATCGTAGTTGCGCTGGCATTGTTTACGGCGATCGCCATTCCGTTGATCACAGGTCAGGAATTTTATCCTTGGATCTACACAGCATTGAGTTTTCTGGTAATGAGCTGCCCATGTGCAGTGGTACTGAGTGTTCCGCTTGCATTTTTCTGCGGGATCGGAGCAGGTTCTAAACGTGGAATCCTTTTTAAAGGCGGAGTTGCAATCGAAGCATTGAAAAATGTAAAAGCAGTTGTTATGGATAAGACAGGAACTATCACCAAAGGAAACTTCGATGTACAGAAGGTACTGACACAGGATGAGTGGTCAGAAGAAGCAGTGTTATCCATGGCGGCAGCCTGTGAAAGTGCATCGACACATCCGATCGCAGTCAGCATTGTAACAGCGGCAAAAAATAAAAATCTTTCGATCGAAAAACCAAGTGAGATTGAAGAAATTTCCGGTAAAGGAATCCGTGCCATCCAGAACGGCAGACAGCTTTTATGTGGAAATGTGAAGCTGATGCAGGCATTTGATGTGGATTTAAGTTCCTATCAAAAAGAAGGAAGCGGTTCTGAAGTACTTTTAGCCGTAGATAAAAATTACGCAGGATGCATCATCGTTTCCGATACCTTAAAAGAAGAAGCGCCACAGGCGATCGCTCGAATCAAGGGACAGAACTTAAAGACAGTTATGTTAACCGGAGATGCATTAGAAAGTGCAGAGGAAATTGCAGCATTAGCAGGTGTGGAAGAAGTTCATGCAAGACTGCTTCCGGAAGATAAACTTTCCGAGCTTCAAAAAATCCGTGAAAAAGACGGAAGCGTGATGTTTGTCGGTGATGGCATCAACGATGCACCGGTACTTGCAGGAGCAGATGTCGGAGCAGCGATGGGAAGTGGAGCAGATGCAGCGATTGAGGCAGCAGACGTTGTATTTATGAATTCGAACATGGATGCAATCCCGCAGGCGATCGCACTTGCAAATAAGACCGGAGCGGTAGCAATGCAAAACGTGATCTTTGCGATTGGAATCAAAGTAATCGTTATGATCTTAGGACTGACAGGAATCTATACCAATATGTGGTTAGCAGTATTCGCCGATACAGGTGTTGCATTCTTATGTATTTTGAATTCGATCCGAATTTTACGTCAGAAGTAATACAAAAAAATATAAGATTGCAATTTGACAGAAGGGAAACAGGAAACAAAATAAAATTTCTGCATATACTAAAGCCTGGAGGTATTGTATATGCAGAGAAATTGTACACAAATTAAAAAATGGGAAATCGCAGAATTTATATTTATCGCCATCGTGGGAACGCTGCTTCATTTTGTCTATGACTGGAGCGGACAGAATCCGGCGGTGGGCATTATCGCGCCGGTCAGTGAGAGTACATGGGAACATTTAAAGCTGCTCTTTATGCCGGCACTTTTATTTACACTGATCCAGGAGGCAGTGATTGGCAAAGATTATCCGTGTCTATTGACGCAAAAAGCAAAAGCCGTCTTAGCGGGTATGGCGTGGATCGTCGTAGGATTTTATACCTATACCGGCGTTTGGGGGAAAGATGTGGCATGGATAGATATTCTCTTGTTTTACACCGCAGTGGCATTGTATACATGGCTTTCTAAACACAGTATAGAAAAAGAGAAAAAATACTGCAATGCAGGAGTGGGAACGGCAGTCTTTGTGCTGACCTTTATCCTGTTCTTAGTGTTTACCGTCCAACCGCCAAAGATCGGACTGTTTCAGGACCCGCAGATGGGAAGTGTGAACGTAAGTAAAATGCTTGTTTAGAAAATATTTAGAAATTCCCCTATCGCAGTTTAGGAATGTGTTATAAAATATAGAAAAATTGTGATAAAATGAGGGAATAAAAATGACGATCAGAAAAAGACTATCGAGAACCAATACAAGGATTTTGCTGTTTGCGCTGTTATCGCTGTTGGTGATCGGTGTATTTATTATAGAGATTTTTGAAAAAACCTATTTAGAGCAGGCGATCAACTATGTAAAATTACAGGATCATTCCGTAGAACTGGTAGATTTTTTGGATGAATATCAATTTTCGGAGGATGAGATCGGAACACTCGGAAAAAAGATCCGGAGCTATGGTCACAACTTTTATATTGCAAAAGACAGGCAAAGAGTCAGTACGGATTTTTCTACAAAACAGCTTCGGG
Organism: Lachnospiraceae bacterium; assembly: GCA_003507655.1. Classification (GTDB taxonomy): domain Bacteria; phylum Bacillota; class Clostridia; order Lachnospirales; family Lachnospiraceae; genus Maccoyibacter; species Maccoyibacter intestinihominis. The sequence continues at coordinate 25,137 of DNUZ01000008.1, forward strand.
AGATGCAGTATTTAGATTCCTATGTTACCATCAATGAGCCGGCAGATGTATTTGTCTGGCGGACGGCAACGATGATCTTTAAAAGTTATGAGACAGAGACCGGAACCTATCAGGTGGTAGCGCTCCGCAATGATGAGAACACCAGACAGATCAATCCGAACAGGGAGACATATCGGTGGCTGATACCTATCTTTACGGCGATCGGTGTTCTGGCAATCGTGATCATTGTGGGGATCAGCAGATATTTCAGCCGGAAGTTAGAAAACAGGATCATGGAGCCGATCGAAAAGCTGATCGATGCGGCAAACCGTGTTGAGGATGGAAATTTTGAAGAGCATGTGGAATATGAGGGAGAGGAAGAGTTTGAAAAACTCTGCCATTCCTTTAATACCATGCAGGACAGTCTGGCGGCGGGCGTGGACCGGGCAGAAGAATATGATAAGGCAAAGACAGAGATGATCGCCGGAATGTCTCACGACCTTCGGACACCGCTGACCTCGATTAAAGGTTATATCAAAGGAGTCAAAGACGGAGTTGCCAATACACCACAGAAGCAGGAGCAGTATTTAGACATTGCCTATCAGAAGGCATGTGCCATGGATGTGCTGCTACGAAAACTTTCGGATTTTTCAAAGGTAGAGACCGGAAATATGCCGATGGAGCCGGTGGCGACCGATTTTGGAGCATTTTTACAGGAGATGCTGGATGATAATGAACAATACCTGAGAGAAAAAGATGTGAATGTCATATTTTTTGTACCGGAGGAAAAAGTGATCACCTGCATCGACCATGAGCAGACCAAACGCGTCCTCCGCAACATCATGGAAAACAGCATGAAATACCGCTGCAGGGAACAGGTATTGATCCGCATGAACCTGATCCCGAATAAAGAGTCGGTCATTTTAAAGATCACGGATGACGGAGAAGGAGTACCGGAGGAAAAACTGCCGCATTTATTTGAACAGTTCTATCGTGGAGATGAGACAAGAAACAGCAGGATTGACGGAGACGGACTCGGACTGTACATAGCAAAACGCATTATAGAACAACAGGGCGGAAGTATCAGTGCTTCAAACCATGGCGGGTTCTGTATTACGATCATACTTCCGAGAGTGGGAGAAGAACAGGAGCAGATATGAGAGAAAAAATATTAATAGTAGAAGACGAAGAAGAAATTGCAATGTTAGAGCAGGACTATCTGGAGATCAACGGATTTCAGACAAGGATCGAGAGTGATGGTGAGCAGGCGGTGGAACTGGCACTGACGGGAGAGTTTGATCTGATCTTATTGGATCTCATGCTTCCGGGCAAAAACGGCTATGATATCTGCAGAGAGATCCGCGACAAAGTGGATGTTCCGATCTTAATGGTAACGGCACGCACCGAATCCATAGACAAGGTGCTGGGTCTGGGACTTGGAGCCGATGATTACATATCGAAACCGTTTGATCCGGCAGAACTGGTAGCAAGAGTAAAATCCCACTTAAACCGTTACGAAAGACTGACTAAGAACGGTGAGCCGCAAAACGGCACCGAAGGACGGGAAAAAGATGTTATCAAAATTGATGGGATCGAGATACATACGAGAAGCTGGAAAGTATTTCGGGACGGCGAAGAGATCCGCTTCCCGAATCGTGAGTTTGAACTGTTGAAGTTCCTTGCGATGAATCCGAATATCGTTTTTTCAAAAGAGGAATTGTTTGAAAAAATCTGGGGCTATGATTATGTCGGGGATAGCGTGACCGTGACCGTACATATTAACCGGATCCGTGAAAAAATCGAAGAGGACAGCAAGAATCCAAAGATCATTGAAACGGTCTGGGGTGCGGGATACCGCCTGAATCGGTAGAAATCTTAAGAATAAATCAAGAAAATTTAGGTTTTGTTTAGAAATGTTATAAATTCTGTTTAGGAGTTTTCGTTTGGAAATTTATTTCTCCATGCTACCATAACGTTGTAGGAAATATAGCAGTCGCAGTTATATTTTTCACAATAATAAGGAGGAAAATGAATGCTCAAAAACGAATGGAAGAAGCTATTTCAAAACAAATTTATGATCGTGGTCATGATCGCGATCATCCTGATACCGACAATTTACACGGCAATTTTTGTGGGAGCCATGTGGGACCCGTATGGAAGGGTGGAACATCTTCCGGTTGCAGTTGTAAATAAGGACGTACCGGTAACTTACAAAGACAAAGAACTGAGTGTTGGAGAAGACCTGGTCAAAAATCTGAAAGAAAACAACTCTTTGGATTTTAACTTTGTAGATGCAGATACGGCAGCGGCAGGGCTTGCGAACGGTACCTATTACATGGTGCTGACCATACCAAAGGATTTCTCAAAAAATGCAACGACTCTGACAGAGAAGAATGCAAAAAAGATGATGCTGTACTATGAAACCAATCCGGGACAGAACTACATCGCATCCAAAATGAGTGAGACAGCGGTAAGCAAGATTCAGACAAACATTCGTGAAAAGATCACAACGCAGTATACGGAAACTGTATTTGAACAGTTAGGAACCATCGGAGATGGTTTTGTAGAAGCGGCAGATGGAGCATTACAGATCACAGACGGTACAGACCAGCTGTTAGACGGAAACGGACAGCTTCAGGATGGTATCGAAACCTTAAAGGACGGAACAGTTGCTTTAGAAGATGGAAGCACCAGTCTCCAGACAGGAATCAGTACGTATACACAGGGTGTTGGAACACTGAAAGCCGGAGCAGATACGTTAAATGGCAAGAGTTCAGATTTGAACGGGGGTGTCACAAGCGTTTCTGAAGGAGTTACCTCTTTAAAGAGCGGAAGCGGAGCAATTTTAGCCGGTATGAATACAATGTCTGATGAGCTTGCAAAGAGCCTTTCCAAAGAAAACATGAAAAACATGGAAGCATTGCGGGGCGGTCTTACAAGCATCAACAAAGGAATTCAGACATTAAATACCGAACTTCAGAAAATGGATGTAGAAGGTCAGTTGAATACGACAGTGAGTGCAGTAACAGGCGGTCTTACTTCCATACAGGGAAGCCTTTTGAATTCCCAGACACATATGGGTGAGCTGCAGACAGCCATCGGAACGTTAAAAATGCAGTTATTGGCATCCGGAAAAACAGAGGATGAAGTAAATGCAATGTTGTTACCGCTGATGCAGTCCGCACAGGCGGTCGGAGGAGATGTCAGCGCGATCGCAACGACAACATCCGGTCTGGCAGATTCCTTAAAGAACAGCAATTTATCGGAAGTTACACAAAAAGTAGATACGTTAAAGAGCAATGTCAGCACACTGGCAGAAAATTCTGATGTGGTATTACCGAACAGTAGTACAACGATTGAAAAGCTGACATCCGGTTTACAGGGAGTGCAGTCCGCATTGGATAAGACCGGAGAAACGGCAGACCAGATGGGACTCATCCAGGCAATGGGTGCAGTGAATACCGGACTCGGACAGTTAGATACCGGGATCAATGGTGAAAAAGGCTTAAAAGCAGGCGTGAAAGCATATACAGATGGTGTATCCCAGCTTGCAGGTGGAGCAGAGCAGTTGACAGCGAACAGTGCAGCGTTGAACGAAGGTGCGGGAAAACTCACGAGCGGAGCAGCGGCATTAAAAGACGGAAGCAACAGACTCTATGATGGAACCGTAAGTATGCAGGAAGGGCTTTCTAAGTTAAAAGACGGAAGTGTTACACTTGCAGATAGTCTGAACGATGCCGGAGATGAAGTAAAAGCGACCAATACGGACGAAGATACCGTTGAAATGTTTGCGGCTCCGGTTGAGACAAAGGGAAGCACCTACTCCCGCATTGACAACAACGGAAGTGCAATGGCAGCTTACATGATGGGTGTAGGTCTCTGGGTGGCATGTATCGCATTCTGCGTTATGTACCCGCTGATGAAGCCGGCAGGCGAAGTCAAAAACGGTATCCGCTGGTGGTTCAGCAAAGCATCCGTATATCTGATCATTGCATCCGTTCAGGCGGTAGTCATGGTACTCATGCTCAAGCTGATCTTAGGATTCCAGCCGGAATACTTAGGAAGAACGATTTTAGTGGCAATGGTTGCCTCCATGGCATTCATGTCCGTAATGTACTTCTTTAACATCTGTTTCGACAAAGTCGGAAGTTACCTGATGCTGATCTTCATGGTATTGCAGTTAGGCGGTTCTGCCGGAACTTATCCGTTGGAATTATCCTCGGATTTCTATCATAAGATCCATGAGCGTATGCCGTTTACCTATAGCGTAAAGGCTTTCCGTTCCACCATTTCCACAGGTCAGGATATCTCCGGGGAAATGGCAGTGTTTATCGGAATGATCGTAGTGTTTAATCTGTTATCCTTAGCAGTGTTTGTTTATAAGACAAAAAAAGGAAAAAATATGATCTCGGCAGAGGTAGCCGTGGAATCATAAAAACAGCATTGACAAGTGTTACACATAGTGCTACACTAACTTACAGTTAAATAAGAATCTTCAGGGCAGGATGAAATTTCCGACCGGCGGTAAAGCCCGCGAACCGAAAGGTATGATTCGGTGAAACTCCGAAGCCGACAGTATAGTCTGGATGAAAGAAGATGCAAAAGCTGCGTAGGCAGTACACTTGTGATGCACAGTAAAGCTCTGAAATGATATTCATTTCAGAGCTTATTATATTTCACAGAAAAGAAATGACAGTGAGCAACCCCCTGAATGATAGATCAGTTCAGGGGTTTTTTTGATACTTTTTCATACAAAAATTTGTATAAAAAAGATCAAAGAACCCAAAACTTTCACATCCCATACAACTACTATATGATTTGTGCACCCACAAAGTTAGGAGGAAAAACACTATGACCCCGGAAGAATATATGCAAATCGCCATCGAAGAGGCAAAAAAAGGCTCAGGCTTCACCAGCCCCAACCCACTTGTCGGAGCCGTACTCGTGAAAGACGGAAAAATCGTCGGCAAAGACTATCACCACAAATACGGAGAATTTCATGCAGAGAGAAATGCCATTTTAAACTGCAAAGAAGACTTAGCGGGAGCATCCCTCTATGTCACATTAGAGCCGTGCTGCCACTATGGAAAGACGCCTCCCTGCACACAGATCATCATAGAAAAGGGGATCAAAAAAGTATATATCGGTTCCTATGACCCAAATCCCAAAGTTAATGGCGGAGGCATCAAACAGTTGAAGGACGCGGGAATAGAAGTGGTTACGGAAGTCTTAAAGGAAGAGTGTGATGCACTCAATCCGGTATTTTTTCATTACATAGAAAAAAAAGAACCTTACGTCGTTTTAAAATATGCGATGACAGTAGATGGGAAAATTGCGACAAGAACCGGAGCCTCAAAATGGATTACCGGAGAAGCGGCGAGAAAACGTGTGCAGTACAGCCGAAAAATTTACAGTGGGATCATGGTGGGGATCGGAACCGTGTTAGCAGATGACCCGATGCTGACCTGTCGCTTAGAAAATGCAAAAAATCCGGTCAGGATCATATGCGACAGCAGTCTTAGGATTTCGTTGGATTCTAATATTGTAAAGACGGCGAAAGAAGTACCGACCATCATAGCCTGCACGATTTCAAAAGAAGGCAAAGAAAAATCAAAACAGGATTTAATTATAGAAGAAAAGATAGAAAAGTTACAGCAGGCGGGATGCGAAGTGATCCATATCGGAAGAAGCAAAACAGGAGTGAATCTGAAAGAACTGATGAAGCTGCTTGGAGAAAAAGGCATCGACAGCATCCTGTTAGAGGGCGGGAGCAGCCTGAACTATTCGGCACTACAGGCAGGCATTGTATCAAAAGTAGAAACCTATATCGCACCAAAGATATTCGGAGGAGAACTGGCAAAGACACCGGTTGGCGGAATAGGCGTAGAAGAGCCGGGGCAGGCATTTTTCTTGAAAAATCCGAAAATCACACAGATAGAACAAGACATACTGATGGAATGGGAGGTGGGAACTTGTTCACGGGAATCGTAGAAGAAATCGGAAAAATCGCAGGGATCCAAAAGGGAGCAAAATCCGCAGTGCTGACGATACAGGCAGATAAAGTATTAGAGGATGTTCATATCGGAGACAGCATCGCCGTCAACGGAGTCTGCCTGACCGTCACATCCTTTGAAAAAAATACCTACACCGCAGATGTGATGAACGAAACTCTGCAACGAAGCTCACTCGGAAGCCTGAGTGTCGGCAGCAGTGTGAACTTAGAGCGGGCAATGGCAGCAAACGGGCGGTTTGGAGGTCATATCGTGTCGGGACATATCGACGGAACCGGAACGATTACACAGGTCAGAAGAGATGATAATGCCATCTGGTATACGATCATGGCAGAAGACTCCCTGATGAAATACATTGTAGAAAAAGGCTCCATAGCGATTGATGGTATCAGCCTGACCGTCGCAAAACGGAGTGACAAAGATTTTTCCATATCCATGATACCGCATACGGCAAAAGAGACAATCTTATCGCAGAAGAAAGCGGGGGATGTGGTCAATCTTGAAAACGACATTATTGGAAAATATGTAGAACAGTTACTACAGTATGACAAAAAAGAAGAAAAACAGAGCCGCCTGACAAAAGAATTTTTATTGCAGGCAGGCTTTTAGAAAGGAGCAAAAATTATGTTTCAATTTAACACAGTAGAAGAAGCACTGGAGGACTTAAAGAAAGGAAAGCTGATTCTGGTAACAGATGATGAAGACCGCGAAAATGAGGGCGATTTAATCTGTGCGGCAGAATTTGCAACAACGGAAAACGTCAATTTTATGGCAACACATGCCAAAGGTCTGATCTGTATGCCGATGGGAGAAGAAATCATAAAAAAATTGCAGATACCGCAGATGGTCAGCAACAACACCGATAACCATGAGACGGCGTTTACCGTATCCATTGACCATGTCGATACCACCACCGGAATTTCAGCAGCGGAGCGTTCGATCACAGCAATGAAATGTGTGGATGAGGATGCGAAGCCGGAGGACTTCCGCAGACCGGGACATATGTTTCCATTATTGGCAAAACCAAACGGTGTCTTAGAAAGAAACGGTCATACAGAGGCAACGGTAGACTTAATGAAATTAGCAGGATTAAAGGAGTGCGGACTTTGCTGCGAGATCATGCGTGACGATGGAACGATGATGAGAACGCCGGAATTAAAGGAGATGGCACAAAAATATAATCTGAAATTTATTACCATCCGTGCTTTGCAGGAATACCGGAAAGTTCACGACAAACTGGTAGAGCAGGTGGCAGCAGTTAAAATGCCAACCAAATATGGAAACTTCCGCGCATACGGATACATCAACAAATTAAACGGGGAACATCATGTGGCACTGGTCAAAGGCGATATCGGAGATGGAAAAGATGTGCTGTGTCGTGTGCATTCGGAATGTCTGACCGGAGATGTATTTGGCTCCGAGCGCTGTGACTGCGGAGAGCAGTTTGCAAAAGCCATGGAAGCAATCGAGAGAGAAGGACGGGGAATTTTACTCTATCTTCGTCAGGAAGGACGAGGTATCGGACTGATCAATAAATTAAAAGCCTATGAACTTCAGGAAAAAGGAATGGACACCGTAGAGGCAAATCTGGCGCTCGGTTTTGATGATGATGAGAGAGAATACTACATAGGCGCACAGATCTTACGGGATTTAGGAGCGAAATCCTTAAGATTGTTAACCAACAATCCGTTAAAAATCGAAGGACTGGAAGATTTTGGACTGGAGATCAAGGAGCGGGTGCCGATTCAGATCGCATTGACACCGTATGACAAATTTTATCTGATCACCAAGAAAAACAAGATGGGACATATCCTGGATTATCAGGAGAAATAGAATGTCACACATTCTAACTATTAAAAAAGTAAGGACAGTACATTAGCAAAAAACATAAAAATAAAAAGGAGATTTTATTATGAACGTATTTGAAGGAAAAGTAGTATCAGAGGGAATGAAAGTAGGAATCGTAGCAGCCAGATTCAACGAATTCATCGTAAGTAAATTAGTGGCAGGAGCACAGGATGCACTTGTCAGACACGATGTAAAAGAAGAGGACATCGACCTTGCGTGGGTGCCGGGAGCATTTGAAATCCCGCTGATCGCGTCAAAGATGGCAAAGAGTGGAAAATACGATGCAGTCATTGCATTAGGAGCAGTTATCCGTGGTTCAACAACACACTATGATTATGTATGCAGCGAAGTATCGAAAGGAATTGCAAACGTGTCCTTAAATTCCGATATCCCGGTTATGTTCGGCGTGATCACAACGGAAAATATCGAGCAGGCAATCGAACGTGCCGGAACAAAAGCAGGAAACAAAGGTTATGACTGTGCTTTAGGTGCCATCGAAATGGTAAATCTCATCCGCAATATCGAAAAGTAAAATTATTGTAAAATGGTAAAGAAAGGATATACTTTTTGATTTTCCGTGTTATAATAAACCTGTGAGAGAAGAAGAGAGAAGAGAAAAAAGGAGGTTTATTATGAGCAGGAACCTATTGACGTTAACAATTGGAAAACAGAAAAACATTGCATTGATCGCACATGATGCGAAAAAAGAAGAGCTGATCAGTTGGTGTGATGAGCACAAAAAACTTTTAAGTAAACACTTTTTATGCGGAACAGGGACAACTGCCCGCATGATTACGGATAGAACCGGACTTCCGGTAAAGGGCTACAATAGCGGTCCTCTTGGCGGTGACCAGCAGATTGGTGCAAAGATCGTAGAGGGAAGAATTGATTTTGTAGTATTCTTTTCGGACCCACTTACCGCGGCACCGCATGACCCGGATGTAAAAGCATTGCTCCGTGTGGCACAGGTATACGATATCCCGATCGCCAATAACCGGGCAACAGCCGATTTTATGATCACATCCCCGCTGATGGATCAGGAATATGACCATGATGTCATAGATTTCCAGAGGAATATTGCAGAGCGTGCAAAGACGCTTTAGGAAAATAAAAAGTTAATTTTTACTCAAAATTTTTTACAAGTAAAATAGTGTGAATTTGCCGTCTCCCAGACTTTTCAAAGTTTGGGAGACATTTTTTTTAGGTATTTTGTACATTGACTTTGCGTCCCCCTATGTTAGCATGTCTACAAAGCATATTTTCTTTTTCTCATGGCATTGCCATTTCACGATTTCTTTTATCATTTCAGAAAATTCATGCTTTTATTCAAGTGAACAAGAGCAGGATTTTTTGAGACATATAAAAGATGCATGAACCAATATTTTCATAAAATTCTGCCGTACAGAAAAGGAGGACTTTTATGGAAAGAACAAAGAGATATCCGAAAGTTCCGAAGGGGAATCCTTATAGGGATTCCCAACGGCCACTCGCACCACACGGCAATACAAGACCATTAGAAGATACCGGGAGACCGATTTCCTCTGCCATAACTTTTCCATGGAATCTTTTCATTTCCGTACCAAGGAGATACGCAAGCACGGCAGGCTGCAGTCCTGTGGTATAGGAATTGATCAGGAAGAAAAGCGGATCGTCAGAAAGGATCTGTGTACAAAGCTTTACCAGAGGATGAATGGCTTCTTCAATCTTCCAGATTTCGCCTTTCGGACCTCTTCCGTAAGATGGAGGATCCATAATAATGGCATCATAATGATTACCGCGTCGGATCTCACGTTCTACGAATTTGACGCAGTCATCGACAAGCCAGCGGATCGGTGCATCTTTCAGACCACTGGCAACAGCATTTTCTTTTGCCCATGTAACCATGCCTTTTGAAGCATCTACATGAGTTACACTTGCACCGGCAGCTGCAGCGGCTAATGTAGCACCGCCTGTATATGCAAAGAGATTTAAAACCTTCACGGGACGATTGGCATGTTTGATCTTTTCAGAGAACCAGTCCCAGTTGACAGCCTGCTCCGGGAACAGACCGGTATGCTTAAAGCTGAAAGGCTTTAAATGAAAAGTCAGATTCTTATAGTGTAAGTCCCACTGTTGTGGAAGATCAAAGAACTCCCATTCACCACCGCCTTTTTTGCTGCGGTGATAATGTCCGTTCTTACGTCTCCATTCCTTTCGGGTTTTCGGAGTATCCCAGATGACCTGAGGGTCCGGACGAACCAGAATGTAATCTCCCCAGCGTTCGAGTTTTTCTCCATTAGAGCAGTCAATAACTTCATATTCTTTCCAATTATCAGCAATCCACATAATGAGTTCCTTCCTATATAATATAATCAATATCTCTACAATCAAAATAGTCCAGTACCTATTTTACACACATATGATATAAAAGTAAAATAGAAAAAGCACTTGAGCAGACAAATTTGATTTGTTATAATAAAAATTAGGATAAAAAGTAGAAACGTGAAATATAAAGTGAGAGGTAAATGCCGATGTATCTGGAATGGATGGGAAAAAACCGTGCTTTTGTAGAAAAGTTTATAAGATATGCGAATACATATGCAGCGGTTTATAAAAAAGAGGCACTGTATGGAACGGATATACCGATTTCCTTTGAGCAGGTGCAGGTATTGGAGTATCTTTTAGAAAACGAGCAGTTGAATCAGAATATGTCAATGATCGCAAGTCGTCTGGGAATTACTCCAAGTAATTTTACGCGAATCGTAAACAAGCTGTCCGGAAAGAATTTATTAGAGAAGTACTATGTAGAAGGCAATCGCAAGAACATAGTGATCCGTGTTACGGATTTTGGAAAAGAGCAGTACAGCTCATATTCTAAATGGATTTATGAGAATTCATTCTCAAAATTATTCGTGCGCATGGAGAAGGTGCCGGAAGAGATATTATGGGAGCTTGCGCAGGGATTTGAAGAGGCATTATGGTTACAGGAAAAGAGCAGTACGGAGGGGAAACTGATTCCTGTAGGCGAGACAAAAAAATAGGATGAGTGTCAAAAAGTGTACAGGGAGTAAAGAAATGTACACTTTTTTGTTGCAATTTTTAGGATTCTGCGTTAGAATAAAAAACAGAAAAAATAATTGCAAATTGCAATAAAATTATTGTAAGAAGAAATAAAAAGGAGTGACGGAGATGAAGAGCGAAGCTTTTAAGTATAAATCAGCAGATAAAAAGACAATGATCGATGCAGTTCGCTGGCTGCCGGATAATGGAGAATATAAAGCGGTTCTTCAGATAACGCATGGAATGGTAGAATACAAAGAGCGTTATATGCCATTTGCAGAGTTTATGACAGAGAATGGTTTTATGGTGGTAGCACATGATCACTTAGGACATGGCGAATCCGTAAGTTCTAAAAAAGACTGGGGATATATGGCAGAGGGACATCCTTCCGATATCCTGGTAAAAGATATGCATACACTGCGTACCACGATCCAAAAGGAAAATCCGGGAAAACCATATTTTATGTTAGGACACAGCATGGGCTCCTATATGCTGCGAAAATATCTTGCAAAATACAGAAAAGGTTTAGACGGAGCGATTGTCATGGGAACCGGATGCATCGGAGATGCGACAACAAAGCTGGCGATGACACTTACGAAAGTAATGGCAAAATTCCATGGCTGGAGATACTACAGTCCGTTTTTAGAGAGCCTGACATTCTTAGGGTCATATAAAAAATATGACGTAACCGGAAAAAATGCACCGAAGAGCTGGCTGACGAAAGATACCGACATCGTAAAGGCATACTATTCCAATCCGAAATGTACCTTTAAATTCTCATTAAATGCATATATGGGACTTTTTGAAGCAGTATATTTTGATAACCAGAAAAAGAACATCGATAAGATACCAAAAGAACTTCCGGTATTTATCGTATCCGGTGAAGATGATCCGGTCGGAGATCTGGGCGAAGGAGTAAAGAAAGTATATCAGAAGTTCCTTCAGGCAGGCATGAAAGATGTGTCCTGCAAACTTTACAAAAATGACAGACATGAGATACTGAATGAGACCGACAGAGAACAGGTATATGCAGACCTGTTAGGATGGATGAAAAAACGTATCAAATAAGAAATAAGGAAAGAAAAAGACGTTTTTTGAAGATTGTACGAAAAAAAATACAATATTTTCAAAAAACGTCTTGCACATTATGGAAATGTCCTGTATACTAAATCTTGCTGTGACATTGATAGCGTAGAAGCGTGAGGTTGCTGCTTTACATAGCAGGTTTTCCGTGGAGCGAATGTCAAGTTAGGAAACTGGCGACAAGTCACTGTACCATACAATCGTCTGCAAAGAAATGCAGAAACAACGTGTGAGAACCTTTAGGACACACACGGAAGAGTGTACAGTCACCGCTTGTCGTACTGATATAAAGTGCGAAAAGGAGGCGACTTTTTTTATGGCAAGTCAAGTAATGAGAATCACATTAAAAGCGTATGACCACGAATTAGTGGATGCATCAGCAAAAAAAATTATCGAGACTGTAAAGAAGAACGGATCACAGGTGAGCGGACCGGTACCACTTCCAACTAAGAAGGAAGTAGTTACAATCTTAAGAGCTGTTCACAAATACAAAGATTCCAGAGAGCAGTTCGAGCAGAGAACTCATAAGAGACTGATCGATATCATCACACCGACCCAGAAGACGGTAGATGCATTATCCAGATTAGAAATGCCGGCAGGTGTCTACATCGACATCAAAATGAAAAACAAATAATTAAGGTAACAATCCTGAAGGGTTAGATATAGAAGTTTTGCGAAATAAAAACGCAGCCACTTATATCGACTGTTCTAGGATGAACGGTTCCGCTGCCCCCCGCAAAAGCCGGGTAAGAAGCGTTCCGCTGTAGAGAAAACAGGAGGTAAAAGAATGAAGAAAGCAATTTTAGCTACTAAAGTCGGAATGACTCAAATCTTCAATGCAGATGGAGTATTAACTCCGGTTACTGTATTACAGGCTGGACCATGTGTAGTAACACAGATCAAAACTGTTGAGAATGATGGTTACAGTGCAGTACAGGTTGGCTACATGGACAAAAAAGAAAAAGTTGTTACAAAAGATGCCAACGGAAAGAAAGAAATCAGAAACAGACATGGTGTTACAAAGGCAGAGAAAGGTCATTTTGACAAAGCCGGAGTATCCGCAAAGAGATATGTCAGAGAGTTCAAATTTGAGAATGCTGCTGATTACAACTTAGCAGACGAGATCAAAGCTGATATTTTTGCAGAAGGCGACAAGATCGACGCAACTGCAATTTCAAAAGGTAAAGGTTTCCAGGGTGCGATCAAGAGACATGGTCAGCACAGAGGACCTATGGCGCACGGTTCTAAATTCCACCGTCATCAGGGTTCTAACGGTGCTTGTTCTTCGCCAAGTAAGGTATTCAAAGGAAAAGGAATGCCAGGACAGATGGGACATGTAAAAGTAACTGTACAGAATCTTGAAGTAGTAAAAGTGGATGCAGAGAACAACCTGCTTTTAGTAAAAGGTGCCGTACCGGGACCTAAGAAATCATTAGTAACAATCAAAGAGACCGTAAAGGCAGGAAAGTAGTGCCGGGTTAGGAAAGGAGGAACTTAACGATGGCTAAAGTAGCTGTTTATAATATGGAAGGCAAAGAAGTTGGAAGTATGGACTTAAACGATGCTGTATTCGGTGTAGAAGTAAATGAACACTTAGTACACATGGCAGTCCTGCAGCAGCTTGCAAATAACCGCCAGGGAACACAGAAAGCTAAAACGCGTTCCGAAGTACGCGGCGGTGGTAGAAAACCATGGAGACAGAAAGGAACAGGTCATGCAAGACAGGGTTCTATCAGAGCTCCACAGTGGAAAGGCGGCGGAGTTGTATTCGCACCGGTTCCAAGAGACTACTCTTTCAAATTAAATAAGAAAGAGAAAAGAGCAGCATTAAAATCTGTTCTGACATCCAGAGTTCAGGAGAACAAATTCATCGTTGTAGATGAGTTAAAGATGGATGAGATCAAAACAAAGACATTCAAAGGTGTGTTAGATAACCTGAATGCAGAAAAAGCACTGGTTGTTTTAAATGACATGGATGCAAACGTAATTGCTTCTGCAAAGAACATCCCAACAGTTAAGACAACACAGACAAACGAGTTAAATGTATTTGATGTATTAAAATACAACACAGTCGTTGTAACAAAAGACGCTGTGGCAACAATCGAGGAGGTGTACGCATAATGGCAAATATTCAGTACTATGATGTAATCCTCAAACCGGTTATTACAGAAAAAAGCATGAATGCAATGGCTGAAAAGAAATATACTTTCTTAGTTCATCCGGAAGCAAACAAGAGCATGATCAAAGAAGCAGTAGAGAGAATGTTCGAGGGAACAAAAGTAGCAAGCGTCAACACCATGAACATGGATGGAAAGAAGAAAAGACGCGGCATGGTTGTAGGAAAAACTGCTAAGACCAAAAAAGCAATCGTGAAGTTAACAGAGGACAGCAAAGATATCGAAATCTTCGCAGGACTGTAAGAAGAACTTCCTTAGAAACTAAGCACAGACAAGTGCGATAATAAACAATTGAAAGGAGAAAGACAATGGGAATTAAGACATATAACCCATATACACCTTCCAGAAGAAATATGACAGGTTCCGATTTCTCTGAAATTACAAAGAAGACACCGGAGAAGTCCTTACTTGTTTCTTTACAGAAGAATGCTGGTCGTAACAACCAGGGTAAAATCACTGTAAGACACCAGGGTGGTGGAAACAGAAAGAAATACAGACTCGTAGATTTCAAACGTAATAAAAAAGACGGAATCCCGGCAAAAGTAGTCGGAATCGAGTACGATCCAAACAGAACAGCAAACATCGCATTAATCTGCTACGCAGATGGCGAAAAATCATATATCCTTGCACCGGAAGGACTGACAGACGGAATGACAGTAGTCAGCGGCGCAGAGGCAGAGATCAGAGTAGGTAACTGCCTTCCACTTGCAAACATCCCGGTAGGTACTCAGGTACACAACATCGAGTTACTTCCAGGAAAAGGCGGTCAGTTAGCACGTTCCGCAGGTATGAGTGCACAGCTTATGGCAAAAGAAGGAAAATATGCAACACTTCGTCTTCCATCCGGAGAGATGAGAATGGTTCCGATCAACTGCCGTGCAACTGTTGGAGTTGTAGGAAATGGCGACCATAACCTTATTAACATTGGTAAAGCAGGACGTAAGCGTCACATGGGTATCCGCCCAACAGTTCGTGGTTCTGTTATGAACCCGAATGACCATCCACACGGTGGTGGTGAAGGTAAAGCACCGGTTGGACGTCCGGGTCCATGTACACCTTGGGGCAAACCTGCACTTGGCTTAAAGACCAGAAAGAAGAAAAAACAGTCTAACAAGCTTATCGTAAGAAGAAGAGACGGAAGAGCAATCAAATAAGGAGGATAGCTATTATGGCACGTTCATTAAAAAAAGGACCATTTGCGGACGCAAGTTTATTGAAGAAGATTGATGCTATGAACGCTTCCGGAGACAAGAGTGTCATCAAGACATGGTCCCGTCGTTCTACAATCTTTCCACAGATGGTTGGACATACAATTGCAGTCCATGATGGAAGAAAACATGTACCTGTATATATCACAGAAGATATGGTTGGTCACAAATTAGGTGAGTTCGTAGCAACCAGAACTTACAGAGGACATGGAAAAGACGAAAAGAAATCAAAAGTTCGTTAATGATAGATTTGAAAGGAGGTTTCATCCATGGCAAAAGGACATAGATCCCAGATAAAAAGAGAAAGAAATGCAGTAAAAGATACCAGACCTTCTGCAAAGTTATCTTATGCAAGAATATCTGTTCAGAAAGCATGCTTCGTATTAGATGCCATCCGTGGCAAAGATGTACAGACAGCACTTGGTATTTTAATGTATAATCCAAGATACGCATCCAGCGTCATCGAGAAGTTATTAAAATCTGCAATCGCAAACGCAGAGAACAACAACGGAATGAGCGCAGAGAACCTTTACATTGCAGAATGTTATGCAAATAAAGGACCGACAATGAAGAGAATCAGACCAAGAGCACAGGGTAGAGCTTATAGAATCGAAAAGAGAATGAGCCACATTACAATCGTGCTTGATGAAAGATAAGGAGGGCAAACATGGGACAGAAAGTAAATCCTCATGGCTTAAGAGTCGGAGTTATCAAAGACTGGGACTCCAAATGGTATGCGGAAGCTGATTTTGCTGATCTGTTAGTAGAAGACTATAAGATCAGAACATATCTTAAGAAAAAATTATACGCAGCAGGAATCTCTAAGATTGAGATCGAAAGAGCTTCTGATCGCGTAAAAGTAATCGTATATACAGCAAAACCGGGCGTTGTAATCGGAAAAGGTGGAGCTGAGATCGAAAGAGTAAAAGGTGAATTACAGAAATTCACAGACAAGAAATTATTAGTAGACATCAAAGAAGTAAAAAGACCGGACAAAGATGCTCAGTTAGTAGCAGAGAACATCGCATTACAGTTAGAGAACCGTGTTTCCTTCCGTCGTGCAATGAAATCCTGCATGGGCAGAACAATGAAAGCCGGAGCATTAGGAATCAAAACATCCTGCTCAGGTCGTCTTGGCGGAGCTGATATGGCTCGTACAGAGTTCTACAGCGAAGGAACTATTCCGCTTCAGACATTAAGAGCAGACATTGATTATGGATTCGCAGAAGCAGACACCACATACGGAAAAGTTGGTGTAAAAGTATGGATCTATAAAGGCGAAGTACTTCCGACAAAAGAAGGTAAGGAAGGAGGAACGAAATAATGTTAATGCCAAAAAGAGTAAAACATCGTAAACAGTTCCGTGGTTCCATGAGAGGAAAAGCAAGCAGAGGTAACAAGATCACTTACGGTGAATATGGTATCGTTGCAATGGAGCCATGTTGGATTCGTTCCAACCAGATCGAGGCAGCCCGTGTTGCCATGACACGTTATGTAAAACGTGGTGGTAAAGTATGGATTAAGATTTTCCCGGATAAGCCGGTAACTCATAAACCTCTTGAAACTCGTATGGGTAAAGGAAAAGGTGCATTAGAGTACTGGGTAGCAGTAGTTAAACCAGGTCGTGTAATGTTTGAAATTGCTGGAGTTCCAGAAGAAACAGCTCGTGAAGCATTACGTCTTGCTACACATAAATTACCTTGCAAATGTAAAGTAGTTTCACGTGCAGACTTAGAAGGCGGTGAATCAAATGAAAACTAGTAAATATTTAGAAGAATTAAAAACTCAGTCAGCTGAGCAGTTAAATGAGCAGTTAGTTGAAGCAAAGAAAGAACTTTTCAATTTAAGATTCCAGAATGCCACAAATCAGTTGGATAATACAAGCAGAATCAAAGAGGTTCGTAAGAACATCGCCAGAATTCAGACGATTATCTCACAGAAGGCAAAAGAAGCTTAAGGAATTATCGGGAAAGGAGACAAATCGTGGAAGAAAGAAATCTTAGAAAAACACGTACAGGTATTGTTGTATCCGATAAGATGGATAAGACCATCGTTGTGGCAATTAAAGACAACGTAAAGCATCCTCTTTACAACAAGATCGTAAAGAAAACCTATAAATTAAAAGCCCATGACGAGAACAACGAATGTCATGTTGGTGATACCGTAAAAGTAATGGAAACAAGACCTTTATCCAAAGATAAGAGATGGAGACTTGTGGAAATCATGGAAAGAGCGAAATAATTAGAAGGAGGCTGCTAGAATGATTCAACAGGAAAGTAGACTGAAAGTCGCTGACAATACCGGTGCAAAAGAATTACTCTGCATCCGTGTAATGGGCGGTTCTACAAGAAGATATGCACAGATTGGTGATATCATTACCGCTACTGTTAAAGATGCAACACCAGGCGGCGTTGTAAAAAAAGGTGACGTTGTAAAGGCAGTAGTAGTTCGTACAGTAAAAGGTGCCCGTCGTAAAGATGGTTCTTATATTAAATTCGATGAGAATGCTGCTGTTATTATCAAAGATGACAAAACTCCAAGAGGAACCCGTATTTTTGGACCAGTAGCGAGAGAGCTTCGTGAGAAACAGTTTATGAAGATTGTTTCTTTAGCTCCGGAAGTATTGTAGGAGGTACTTTTGATGGCAACAATGAAAATTAAAAAAGGTGATACAGTCAAAGTGATCACTGGAAAAGATAAAGACAAAGAGGGCAAAGTAATTGCCGTAAACAGAAAGAACAATACTCTTTTAGTTGAAGGTGTCAACATGGTTACAAAACATACAAAACCAAGTATGGCAAATCAGCAGGGCGGTATTGTACATCAGGAAGGACCGATTGATGCGTCAAACGTAATGTACGTTCACAACGGAAAACCAACCAGAATCGGTTTCAAGATGGACGGAGACAAAAAAGTACGTTTTGCAAAATCAACAGGTGATGTAATCGACTAATAGAAGGAAGGAGGTCCAGTATCTTGAGTAGATTAAAAGAAACATATCAGAATGAGATCGTAGATGCTATGATGAAAAAATTCGGATATAAAAATATTATGGAAGTGCCGAAGCTCGACAAAGTTGTTGTAAACATGGGTGTTGGCGAGGCAAAAGAAAATGCAAAGATTTTAGATGCAGCCATGAAAGACATGGAGACTATCACAGGTCAGAAAGCGGTTCCTACAAGAGCCAAGAACTCCATTGCTAACTTCAAATTAAGAGAAGGAATGCCGATCGGATGTAAGGTAACCTTACGCGGCGAAAAAATGTATGAGTTCGTTGACCGTTTGATCAACTTAGCATTACCACGTGTACGTGACTTCAGAGGAGTAAATCCAAACGCATTTGACGGAAGAGGTAACTACGCACTTGGTATTAAAGAGCAGTTAATTTTCCCGGAGATCGAGTATGACAAAGTAGACAAAGTAAGAGGTATGGATATTATCTTTGTTACTACTGCAAAGACCGACGAAGAGGCGCGTGAATTATTAACACAGTTTAATATGCCGTTTGCAAAATAATAGGAGGGAATTTTAATGGCTAAGAAATCAATGAAAGTAAAACAGCAGCGTAAGCAGAAATTCTCTACCAGAGAATACAATCGTTGCAGAATCTGTGGTCGCCCACATGCATATTTAAGAAAATATGGTATCTGCCGTGTATGCTTCCGTGAGTTAGCATATAAAGGACAGATTCCAGGAGTAAAGAAAGCTAGCTGGTAGCCCGAAAGCACTTAGCGAATGCAAGCCGTAAGGCGCGGCATGAGGTTAGTGCGAGGGCGTTCCGTGAGATTAGCGAGACCGAGCCGAAGGCGAAAGTCGAGGTTAGCGAACGGAACATCCTTGTGAAACACAGTTATCGAAGCTTAAACAGAATAACAGGAGGAAACACAATCATGACAATGAGTGATCCAATTGCAGATATGCTTACAAGAATCCGTAATGCAAATACTGCGAAACATGATACAGTAGATGTTCCATCTTCCAAAATGAAATTAGCGATTGCAGATATTCTTGTAAAAGAGGGATATATTGCTTCATATGAAATCGTAGATGATGGTGCATTTAAGAACATCCATATGACATTAAAATATGGTGCAGACAAGAATGAAAAAATCATCACTGGTATTAAGAGAATTTCCAAACCGGGTCTTCGTGTATACGCAGGCAAGGATGAGATCCCGAGAGTACTTGGTGGCTTAGGAATTGCAATCCTTTCCACAAACCAGGGTGTTATCACAGACAAAGAAGCCAGAAAACTTCAGGTTGGTGGCGAAGTATTAGCATTTGTTTGGTAGGCATTGAACACTTAGCGAATGCAAGCCGTAAGGCGCAGCATGAGGTTAGTGAGAAAGCCCTTCCCGAGACTTAGCGGTGGCGAGCCGTAGGCGAAGACAGCGTGTTAGTCGAGCGGAAGAGTGGAACTGCCATAAAGTAAAGATATAGTATTAGCAACCTGTCCATTCATCAGGACAGATTCAAACAAAATTTTAGGAGGTACGGGCATGTCACGTATAGGAAGAATGCCAATCGCAGTACCGGCAGGCGTAACTGTTGATATTGCAGAAAATAATCATGTGACTGTAAAAGGTCCAAAGGGAACTCTTGAGAGAACACTCCCTACAGAAATGGAAATCAAAAAGGAAGGCGACGAGATCATCGTTACCAGACCAAATGATTTAAAGAAAATGAAATCCTTACATGGTCTGACAAGAACTCTGATCAACAACATGGTAATCGGTGTAACAGACGGATATACCAAAGAGTTAGAGGTAAACGGAGTAGGTTACAGAGCTCAGAAGTCAGGCAAAGTATTGACATTGCATTTAGGATATTCCCATCCGGTAGAAATGGAAGATCCGGAAGGTTTAGAGTCCAAAGTAGATGGTAACAAGATTGTCATCTCAGGTATTGATAAAGAAAAAGTTGGCCAATATGCGGCAGAAATCAGAGACAAGAGAAGACCTGAGCCATATAAGGGCAAAGGAATCAAGTATGCTGATGAAGTAATCAGACGTAAAGTTGGTAAGACTGGTAAGAAATAATTAAAGGAGTGACGGAAAATGGTTAATAAAAAATCTAGAGCATTAGTTCGTGAGAAAAAACACAGAAGAATGCGTAATCACCTTTCTGGAACAGCCGAGAGACCTCGTTTAGCTGTATTCAGAAGTAATAATCATATGTATGCTCAAATTATTGACGATACAGTTGGAAATACTCTGGTTGCAGCTTCCACACTTGACAAAGATGTAAAAGCTGAATTAGAAAAGACCAATAACGTTGATGCAGCAGCATATCTTGGAACAGTAGTTGCAAAGAAAGCATTGGATAAAGGTATTGAGACAGTTATCTTTGATAGAGGCGGTTTCATATATGCAGGAAAAGTTCAGGCTTTAGCAGACGCAGCTAGAGAAGCTGGATTGAAATTTTAAGGAGGAAACGATACATGAAACGTGAGATCATTGATGCTAGTCAGTTTGAGTTAACCGAAAAAGTGGTATCAATTAAACGTGTAACAAAAGTTGTTAAAGGTGGACGTAACTTCCGTTTTACAGCTTTAGTTGTTGTCGGTGACGGCAATGGACATGTAGGTGCCGGTTTAGGTAAAGCAGCTGAAATTCCTGAAGCAATCCGCAAAGGAAAAGAAGATGCAATGAAAAAACTCATCACTGTAAAATTAGATGAGAACAACAGTATTACACATGATATTACCGGAAAGCACACAGGAGCTTCCGTGTTACTGAAAAAGGCTCCGGAAGGTACCGGTGTAATCGCTGGTGGTCCTGCGCGTAACGTATGTGAGTTAGCAGGAATCAAGAACATCCGTACAAAATCACTGGGATCTAACAACAAGCAGAACGTTGTACTTGCTACGATCAATGCTTTAAGTCAGTTAAAATCCCCGGAAGAAGTTGCAAGACTTCGCGGAAAATCTGTAGAAGAGATTCTCGGTTAGGAGGGTGTAAAAAATGGCAGATAAATTAAAAATCACACTTGTGAAATCAACCATTGGTGCCGTTCCAAAAAACAAAAAGACGGTAGAAGCTTTAGGATTGAGAAAAATCGGACAGTCTAAAGAATTCCCAAACAATAAAGCTACCCAGGGTATGATTCAGAATGTTAGACATTTAATCAAAGTAGAGGAAATCTAAAAATAACAGATAGGAGGTGTCACAATGGACTTATCAAACTTAAGCCCTGCAGCAGGTTCAAAGCACAGCGATAATTTCAGAAGAGGACGTGGACACGGTTCAGGAAATGGTAAGACAGCCGGAAAAGGACATAAAGGTCAGAAAGCACGTTCAGGAGCTCCAAGACCGGGCTTTGAAGGTGGCCAGATGCCATTATACAGAAGATTACCAAAGAGAGGATTTAAGAACAGAAACAGCAAAGAGATCGTAGCTGTAAATATCTCTGTATTGGAAAACTTCGACAATGATGCAGTTGTTTCAGTAGATACTTTAATTGAAAAAGGAATTGTTAAGAATCCAAGAGATGGAGTAAAGATTCTTGGAAACGGAGAATTGACTAAGAAGCTTACAGTTCAGGCAAATGCATTCAGCGCAAGCGCAAAAGAAAAAATTGAGGCTCTTGGTGGAAAAGCAGAGGTGATCTAATGTTAGAAACACTTCGCAATGCTTTTAAGATTGAGGATATTCGGAAACGTATAGGTTATACGTTTCTGATGCTCATAGTAATCCGAATCGGTTCTCAGTTACCGATTCCATGTGTAAACAGTGAGGTATTTGCGAACTGGTTTGCAAATCAGGGAGGCGATGCATTCAGCTTCCTTGATGCAATCACAGGTGGTTCTTTCTATCAGATGTCTGTGTTTGCATTAAACATTACGCCGTATATTACATCTTCTATTATCATTCAGCTTTTGACGATCGCGATTCCAAAGCTGGAAGAACTTCAGAAAGATGGAGAAGAGGGAAGAAAGAAGATTACAAAGATAACCCGTTACTTAAGTGTGATCCTTGCATTAGTAGAAGCGATCGCAATGGCAATTGGTTTCGGAAGAAGCGGATATCTGGATAAATTCAATGTGATCAATGTATTATTAGTAGTTACGACGTTAACAGCAGGATCTACCATTCTGATGTGGATCGGTGAGAGAATTACAGAGAGAGGCGTAGGAAATGGTATTTCCATCGTACTTACCATCAATATTATCTCCCGTATCCCGGCTGATCTGACAGCACTGTTTGATCAGTTTATCAAAGGTAAGACCATTGCAAAAGGAGTACTTGCAGCAGCCATTATTGCAGCGATCATCTTAGTGACGGTTGTATTCGTAGTAATCCTTCAGGATGCAGTACGCAAGATTCCGGTACAGTATTCCAAAAAAATTCAGGGAAGAAAACAGGTAGGCGGTCAGTCAACATACATTCCGCTGAAGGTTAACACAGCCGGCGTAATCCCGGTTATCTTTGCACAGTCCCTGATGCAGTTCCCGGTTGTCATTGCAACGATTGCAAGAAAGAACAACGGAGACGGCGTTGGAAGCAAAATATTAAAAGGATTATCACAGTCAAACTGGTGTAATCCGGATGAACCGATTTACAGTATTGGATTGGTTGTATATATTATATTGCTGATTCTGTTTGCATATTTTTATACATCCATTACATTCAATCCATTGGAAATCGCAAACAATATGAAAAAAGCAGGTGGTTTTATACCGGGAATCCGTCCGGGAAAACCAACCAGCGATTACTTATCAAAGATTTCAAACCATATCATCTTCATTGGTGCCATTGGTTTGACCATTGTAGCGATCATCCCAATTTTCTTTAATGGAATATTTGGAGCGAGTGTAAGTTTCGGTGGAACATCCATCATCATTATCGTAGGTGTTGTAATAGAGACCTTAAAGCAGATCGAATCTCAGATGAGAGTTCGTAATTATAAAGGCTTTTTAAACGATTAATTTAATAAAGAAACCTAGGGAGATACAGGCATAGCCGTATCTCCAAAGGTGTTTATAGGAGAAATTACAATTATACATTGAATGAAAATGGTGTACTTATAATTGGAGAAAAGAATATTACCGAAAAGGAATATTACATAGAAAAGTAAAAAAATAATTTAGAACAAAAAGGAGGATTTTCTATGAAGATTATTATGTTAGGTGCTCCTGGAGCAGGAAAAGGAACTCATGCAAAGAAAATTTCTGAGAAATATGGAATCCCACATATCTCAACAGGTGATATTTTCCGTGCAAACATCAAAGAAGGAACAGAGTTAGGCAAAAAAGCAAAAGAGTACATGGATCAGGGATTATTAGTACCGGATGAGCTGACCTGCGATTTAGTAATGGATCGTATCCAGCAGGATGACTGCAAGAACGGATTCGTATTAGACGGATTCCCACGCACCATTCCACAGGCAGAAGCATTAGATGCAGCCCTGACAAAGATCAACGAAAAGATGGATTATGCATTAGACATCGAGTTAGCAGATGAAAAAATCGTTGAGAGAATGTCCGGAAGACGCGTATGCGTAAAATGCGGTACACCATACCACATCGTAAACATCCCACCGAAAAAAGAGGGAATCTGCGACAGCTGTGGTGGAGAATTACAGTTCAGAGCAGACGATCAGCCAGAGACCGTATTAAAACGTCTTGGTGTTTACCATGAGCAGACACAGCCATTGATCGAGTACTATGCAAAACAGGGCATCTTAAAAGAGATCGACGGAACACTTTCAGTAGAAGACGGATTTGCTTCCATCGTAGCTATTCTGGGAGAATAAAGTATGTCAGTTACCATTAAATCTGCGAGAGAAATCGAACTTATGAGAGCCGCCGGAAAAATCTTAGCCAAGGTTCATCAGAACCTTGGTGAGGCACTCAGACCGGGAATGTCTACCTATGAAATAGACCGTCTTGGTGAAGAAATGATACGAAGCTACGGATGTATTCCGTCCTTTAAAGACTATCAGGGATATCCGGCAAGTGTCTGCGTATCCGTTAATGAAGAAGTAGTACATGGTATTCCAAATAAGAAACACCACATTCAGGAAGGCGACATCGTCAGCCTTGACATCGGTGTCATCTACAAAGGATATCATTCGGATGCGGCACGCACACACGGAGTAGGTGAGATTTCAAAAAATGCGGCATTATTAATAGAAAGAACAAGACAGAGTTTTTTTGAAGGCATTAAATATGCAAAAGCCGGGAATCATTTACATGAGATATCAGCAGCCATAGGCGATTATGCAGAGAGCTTTGGCTATGGTGTCGTAACGGATTTGGTCGGACACGGCATAGGAACGCACTTACATGAAGAACCGGAAATTCCGAATTTCAGACAGGTCCGCAGAGGAATTAAACTGCGGCAGGGGATGACACTGGCAATCGAGCCGATGATCAATGAGGGACGGCCGGATGTGGAGTGGTTAGGAGATGACTGGACAGTAGTAACAGAGGACTCATCCCTATCCGCACATTATGAGAACACAATTCTGATCACAGATGGAGAACCGGAGATTCTGACACTTACAGACAAAGAACTTGAGAGCATGTAGGGAGAGGAAGACTGATGAACATCCAGTTTGCAAAATCAAAAGCAGGGCATGATAAAAATCAGCTTTACTTCATATTAAAAGAAGAAGAGGAATTTGTGTATCTTGTCAATGGAACAACAAGACCGTTAGATAAGCCAAAGAAAAAGCGAAAAAAGCATGTGCAGGTCATACACCGGATACCGGCAGAACTGTGCAGCATTTTAGAGGCAGGCATCACAAATGAGTCAGTGAAACGGTCCATGAAATTATACAGTGCAGGTTTTAGGCAGGAAACATCCGCCGGAACCGGAGAAAATCAGGAATAGGAATCAAGGGATTCATATAAGAGGAGGAAATAAAATGTCAAAAGCAGATGTAATTGAAGTAGAAGGAACTGTTGTAGAAAAACTTCCAAACGCAATGTTTCAGGTAGAATTAGAGAATGGCCACCAGATACTGGCACATATCAGCGGAAAGCTCCGTATGAACTTTATCCGTATCTTACCTGGAGACAAGGTAACCATAGAGATGTCTCCATATGATCTGACCAAGGGCAGAATTATCTGGAGAGATAAATAAGACATAAAAAACATATTGATTTTTAAAAGCGTCCGTGCTATAATGTTAGTCGGACGCTTTTGAAATATGCCCTACCACTATGCCCAAAACCAAGGAAAATCAAGGGTTCGGGGGATTGCGTGGGGTGCTTAAGACGGTCAATGACCGAAAGATAAGAAAGGAGAATTTGCTGTGAAAGTAAGATCATCCGTAAAGCCAATTTGCGAAAAATGCAAAGTGATCAAAAGAAAAGGAAGCATCAGAGTAATCTGTGAGAATCCGAAACACAAACAGAGACAAGGTTAATTGTAGCTATTATGTGCGGCTGTAGCGTGACATCCTCAAACTCACGCTATTCATAATAAAACCAGGTGTATGCTTTAATACCGAGAGGCATATATCATTTTCATGCCAGAGGGCAGTAACCAGAGGAGCAGGTGTATGCACACATTTCAGGGCGGAAAACCGCAGCTGCATGGGTTTGTTCCGAAATAGAAAAAACAGATAGGAATAATGGAGGTTAACACACATGGCTCGTATTGCAGGTGTAGATTTACCAAGAGAAAAACGTGTTGAGATTGGTTTGACTTATATTTATGGAATCGGAAGAGTAAGCTCTAACCGTATTCTTGAGGCAGCAAACGTAAATCCGGATACGCGTGTCAGAGATTTAACTGACGAAGAAGTAAAGAGAATCAGTGCAGTCATCGATGAGACTCAGACTGTAGAAGGTGATCTCAGAAGAGAGATCGCACTCAATATCAAGAGATTACAGGAGATTGGATGCTATCGTGGTATCCGTCATAGAAAAGGACTTCCTGTTCGTGGTCAGAAGACAAAGACAAACGCAAGAACAAGAAAAGGTCCTAAGAGAACAGTTGCAAACAAGAAGAAATAAGCAACATAACGAATCATAAAGAAAGTAGGTTAGTTTAGATATGGCTAAAAAAGTTACAAAAAAAGTGACAAAAAAGCGTGTAAAGAAAAACGTTGAACGCGGACAGGCACATATTCAGTCATCTTTCAATAACACAATCGTAACAATTACAGATGCTGAAGGAAATGCTTTATCATGGGCAAGTGCCGGTGGTCTTGGATTTAGAGGTTCAAGGAAATCTACTCCTTATGCTGCTCAGATGGCGGCAGAGACTGCAACAAAAGCAGCTCTTGTACACGGATTAAAGACAGTAGATGTTATGGTAAAGGGACCGGGTTCAGGTAGAGAAGCAGCAATCCGTGCGCTTCAGGCATGTGGACTCGAAGTATTAAGCATCAAGGACGTAACCCCTGTACCACACAACGGTTGTCGCCCGCCAAAACGCAGAAGAGTTTAATTAGGAGGTAAGTCTAAGATGGCAGTAAATAGAACACCAGTCTTAAAGAGATGCAGATCTTTAGGTTTGGATCCGGTTTATTTAGGATATGATAAGAAATCAAAAAGAGAATTAAAAAGAGCAAACAAGAAGATGTCTGAGTACGGTCTTCAGTTAAGAGAAAAACAGAAAGCAAAATTCATCTACGGTGTATTAGAAAAACCTTTCCGTAATTACTACAAAAAAGCTGATAGAATGAAAGGTCAGACAGGTACAAATCTGATGGTTATTCTTGAAAGCAGATTAGACAACGTAGTATTCAGATCCGGTTTTGCAAGAACAAGAAGAGAAGCAAGACAGATCGTAGACCATAAGCATGTTTTAGTAAACGGCAAGCAGGTAAACATTCCTTCTTACTTAGTAAAAGCAGGCGATGTTGTTGAAATCAAAGAAAAATGCAAAGGAATGCAGAGATACAAAGATATCTTAGAGGTTACAGGCGGAAGATTAATTCCTGAGTGGTTAGACGTAAATCAGGAAGGCTTACAGGCAACTGTAAAAGAGTTACCATCCAGAGAAGCAATTGACGTACCTGTAGACGAGATGCTCATTGTCGAGTTATATTCTAAATAATATGTAAAGCAATGATACCCGAAAAGGAGGGACTTTGTAGTGTTTGAGTTTGAAAGACCCAAAATTGATATCGCTGAGATTTCAGAAGATAAAAAATACGGCAGATTTGTCGTAGAACCTCTCGAGAGAGGGTATGGTACAACACTTGGAAACTCTCTGAGAAGAATTATGCTTTCTTCTTTACCAGGTGCAGCAGTAAGTCAGGTTAAGATTGATGGTGTGTTACACGAATTTTCTTCCATTCCGGGAGTAAAAGAAGATGTGACAGAGATTATCATGAACATCAAAAATCTTGCCATTCGAGATAACAGCACATCTAACGAGGCGAAAGTTGCTTACATTGAATTTGAAGGCGAAGGCGTAGTAACCGCAGCAGACATTCATGTGGACGGAGATGTTCAGATCATGAATCCTGAACTTGTGATCGCACACTTAAATGGCGGCCCGGACTGCAGACTGTATATGGAATTAACCATTACAAAGGGCAGAGGTTATGTCAGTGCCGATAAGAATAAGAGTGAAGATGTACCGATTGGTGTCATCGCAGTGGATTCCATCTACACACCGGTAGAGCGTGTAAACCTTACCGTTGCCAATACTCGTGTTGGTCAGATCACCGATTACGACAAATTGACATTAGATGTATATACCAATGGTGCTATTGAGCCGGATGAGGCAGTCAGCCTGGCAGCAAAAGTATTAAGCGAGCATTTGAATTTATTTATCGACCTTTCAGAAAATGCTAAAACAGCAGAAGTAATGGTAGAAAAAGAGGATGATGAAAAGGGCAAAGTTCTTGAGATGAACATTGACGAATTAGAGTTATCCGTTCGTTCCTACAACTGTCTGAAACGTGCAGGAATCAACACGGTAGAAGAGTTGACCAACCGCACACCGGAAGATATGATGAAAGTTCGTAACTTAGGACGCAAGTCTTTAGAAGAAGTATTAGCAAAATTAAAAGAATTAGGTTTACAGTTAAATCAGGGAGAAGAGTAATCCATCCCGGTAAACCATAACGCACATATGGAAGACCGAGCCGGTAAGACCATTCAGGCACGGCAAGGGATATCCATGAGTGGCAGTCAATGACATTCGGTAAGTAAGACCAAAGAGCGTGGCCGGATGTTCCACAAATGGAGGATAAGCAAATGGCAAAATATCGTAAATTAGGCAGAACCTCAGATCAGAGAAAAGCCTTAATCAGAAACCAGGTAACAGCATTATTATACAATGGAAAAATTGTTACCACAGAAGCAAAAGCGAAAGAAGTTCGGAAAGTAGCTGAAGGTTTAATCGCCTTAGCTGTAAAAGAAAAAGACAACTTTGAAGAAGTAACCGTAACAGCAAAAGTTCCTCGCAAGGACGCTGAAGGCAAGAGAGTAAAAGAAGTTGTAGATGGTAAAAAAGTTACTGTATATGATGAAGTAGAAAAAACCATCAAAAAAGATATGCCTTCCCGCTTACATGCAAGAAGACAGATGTTAAAAGTTCTTTACCCTGTAAAAGAAGTTCCAACAGAGGGTGCTAAGAGAAAGAAAAACACAAAACAGGTTGATTTATGTGATAAGTTATTCACAGAAATCGCACCAAAATATGCAGACCGCAACGGTGGTTACACAAGAATCATCAAAATCGGACAGCGTAAAGGTGACGGTGCTTTAGAAGTTGTACTTGAGTTAGTATAAGAGACCGTAAATATGACCCGCATGAGGTATTTGAAATGTACCTCATGCGGGTCTTTTTATGTGATGAAATATTATCTCTGAGTGAAGTATCTTGAAGGGATTGTAAAATAGGATCATTGTATTGTAAATATCCTAAAGGTATTGTAGAATATAAATAATATTTAATAAAGATGGAGGCAGTAAACGTTATGAAATTATACAGTGAGCTTTTTTGTACATATTCCATGGAAGAGAAAAACCGAGTAATTCATATTTTAGAAGAACATCAGATACCGTATAAAATATCTACGAATGGAAATACGATGAGGAATCTCGGCAGCAGGGGAATGGCGTTAGATCAATTCGGTGAAAAGCCGGAGGTATCCTGTGAATACAGAATCCGTGTACCGAAGGAACGGTTAGAGCAGGCACAGCATTTGTTGAGGGAAAATAAGTAAAATTAAGAGCCAAAATGCTCAACGAAAATCGTATATCTTCCCATTATATTAAGGTCAGTGTAAAAATAAACTCTGTGCCAACACCTTCCGTACTGATGACGTTAATATTTTCATCATGTGCTTCGACAATTTCTTTTACAATCGAAAGGCCGAGCCCGGTGCCGCGTTTGTCCCTGCCACGGGAGAGGTCTGTCTTGTAGAAACGCTCCCAGATTTTGGTGACGCAGTCTTTCGGAATACCCATACCATAGTCTTTGATGGAAATATAGGCTTTTCCATTGCGGGAAATCGTTTCAATCGTAATCTTAGAATCAAAGTGGGAAAATTTGATGGCATTGTCGATCAAATTATAAAGTACCTGCTGGATCTTTCCCATATCTGCATGAACACGGAGAGATTCCGAAGAAAAGAGCAGCTCAAAAGAAAGATGCTTTTCTTTGCAGGTTCCTTCAAAGGTTTCGCAAATCTGCTGAATCATGCCATTGATATCAAAATCGGTCATCTCCAGAATGACTTTTCGTGATTCGTATTTGTTCAACTCTAAGAGACTCTCTGTGAGCTTTGTCAGACGTTCCGTTTCAAATAATATAATATTCAGGTATTTTTCTTGCATTTCAGGAGGAATTGTTCCGTCAAGCATGGCATCCACATATCCACGGATTGAGGTCAGCGGGGAACGGAAATCGTGTGAAACATTGGAAATAAAATTCCGCTGCGTTTCTTCAATCGTATCTAAATTAGAAGCCATGTAATTTAACGAGGCAGCGATGTAGCCAAGCTCGTCATCATTGCCATGAACAGGAATTTTTTTACTGTAATTGCCTTTTGCATATTCTTTTGCGCCGATAGAAAGTGTACGAATCGGGCGGTAAACCAAGATAGCAAAGCAGATAAACAGCACTGCGGAGAACACGAACAAAAGTCCCCAGGACATATAGGAGATATTTAAAAGCTCATTATGAAATTTGTAAAATTCCTGTAAGGGTTTATGTATGATGACATATCCGGTGGAATCTGTTCCCCATTTGAATTCAGAGGCAACACTCAGATGATTTTCGCAAAAATATCCGTAAAAGTCACCAATCAGAAAATGGGTAGAACCGAAGTCATGAATGGAGAAAGTCGGAATCGTCTCTGTACAGGAGCTATCCGTTTTGCCTGTAAACGTATAGAGAATGGTTCCGTCCTCTTTTAAGATCCAGATCGGAGAATCTAAATAACGGCACAGGTAAGAAAATGAGGACTTTTCCTCCTCGGAAAGTATGAGGCGCTCTTCGGTATGGGAATTTAGCACATCAGCAACGGATGAGGCTGCCTCTGTGAGATTGGTCACTTCATCATGTTTTAATTTGTCAAAAGAAAGTTTGGATGTAAAGGTTGCCACGATCAAAAAGCCAAACAGCCCAAAGAGCAGAAATCCAAGAAAAATTTTCGTCAGGAGTGTCCGTTTCATATCTTATCCTCATTTCACTTCAAACTTGTATCCAATGCCCCATACCGTAGCAATCCGCCAGTGGTCATGGTCTTTGATTTTTTCACGCAGACGCTTGACATGGACATCTACGGTTCTGGTATCACCGATATATTCATAGCCCCAGATGTTGTCTAAAAGCTGTTCTCTGGTAAATACCTGATTTGGTGAGGAAGCCAGAAAATAGAGCAGTTCTAATTCCTTTGGAGGCATCTCAATGGCTTTGTCATAGTAAAGAACCGAGTAATTTGAGAGATTTACGACTAAGTCATCATAGCTGACACATTTTAAATTCGGATTCTGTACGGCGTTCGGACTGACCGGCTGATAGCGGCGTAATACGGCTTTAACCCTTGCAACCAGTTCTTTGGTATCAAACGGTTTTAACATATAGTCATCAGCACCCAGTTCCAGTCCTAATACCTTGTCAAAGACTTCGCCTTTGGCAGAGAGCATGATGATCGGAGTGTTTGATTTTGCACGGATCTCGCGGCAGACCTGATAGCCGTCAATGCCCGGCAGCATCAGATCTAAAATAATCAGGTTTGGCTGGTAGTTGTCAAAGACCTCTAATGCCATTTCTCCATCATGTACCATTCTGGTATCAAAACATTCCTTCGTTAAATAGAGTGCGATCAGTTCCGCAATATTTGCATCATCGTCAACGATGAGAATTTTTTGCTTGTTCATAGTAGTTCCCTCTTTCTATTTGAATTCGGCAATCGTTACTCCGGCATCGCCTTCGCCAAATTCTGCTAAATGATAATTCTTGATGTATTTTGATTTTTTCAGATAACCATGCACGGCATTTCTGAGTGCTCCGGTTCCTTTTCCGTGTACGATACGCACGGAGGAGAGGTGTGCAAGGTAAGCATCATCCAAATATTTGTCCAGTTCGCTGAGTGCCTCATCCACGGTCATGCCAAGCAGTTTGATCTCCGTGGAAATGGTAGCACTTTTATTCATCTTGATCTTACCGGCACTGGTCTTTCTGAATTTTTTCTCATTGGTATTCGTATCATCGATTAAAAGCACTAAGTCATTGATATTGACCTGTGAGCGTAAAATACCCATCTGTACGAAAAGGTTGCCTTTGGCATCCGGAAGCGTGTGCACCGTTCCCTTTAAGTTCATGCTTAAGACCTTGACAGAGTCACCGATACGGAGGTTTTTCGGAGCCTTCGTATTCGCAGGAGTCTTAGGTTTCATTGCCATATCTTTTTCGACTTCATTCATCTTATTACGCAGCTTGGTACGCTCTTTTTCCATCGTCTTGCTGTCGGCATTGACCTTTCCGTATTTCTGGAAATTGCGGATGGATTCGTCTGCGATTTCTTTTGCTTCACGCAGGATTTTGTGAGCTTCCTCATTTGCTTCACGCAAGATTTTTTCACGGCTGTTATCCAGACGTTCCTGTTTTTCCTCTAAACGTTTTTTCAAGGTCTCAATTTCTGCTTTGTAAGACGAAATTTCTGCCTGTTCTTTTTCAATCGTTACACGGCTGTCCTCTAAACGTGCAATCAGGTCTTCAAAGTTCTCTTCGTTTTCCGTAATTCTGGACTTGGCATCCTCGATAATGGAAGCGTCTAAGCCGAGCTTTCCGGAGATGGCAAATGCGTTACTTTTTCCCGGAATACCGATTAAAAGACGATAGGTCGGGCTTAAAGTCTCCATGTCAAATTCACAGCAGGCATTTTCCACACCTTCCGTAGAAAGGGCAAAAACCTTGATCTCGCTGTAATGCGTCGTTGCCATGGTACGGATGCCGCGGCTATGAAGCTGTGACAAAATGGAAATAGCCAGTGCCGCACCCTCCGTCGGATCGGTTCCCGCACAAAGCTCATCAAAGAGCACTAATGACTGCTCATTGACATGTTCTAAGATCGAAACGATATTGGTCATATGGGAAGAGAAGGTACTCAGGTTCTGTTCAATACTCTGCTCATCTCCAATATCGGCAAATACGTCTGTAAAAACGGACAACTCACTGTTATCGTTTGCCGGAATGTGAAGCCCTGCCTGTCCCATTAAAGTAAAAAGTCCAACGGTCTTTAAAGAAACGGTTTTACCACCGGTATTCGGTCCGGTCACGATCAACAGATCAAAATCGGTGCCAAGATGGATATCGATCGGTACCACCCGTTTCGGGTCTAACAACGGATGACGACCCTTGCGGATGCGGATGCGTCCGTCGGTATTAAAGACTGGGGTAGTTCCGTTATAATCTTTTGCAAGCAATGCCTTTGCAAAGATAAAGTCAAGTTCCGATAAAATGCGATAGTCTTCTAAAATATATGGGATATATTCAGAGACTAAATTGCTTAGATCAGCGAGGATCTTTTCAATCTCTTCCTGTTCTTTTAAATAAAGTTCTTTTAATTCATTATTTAAATTCACAACAGCAAGCGGTTCGATAAACAGTGTGGAACCGGTGGAGGACTGGTCATGCACCATACCGGAAACCTGATTTTTATACTCGGATTTTACCGGCAGGCAGTAGCGTCCGTTACGCATGGTAATAACGTTGTCCTGTAAGAGACCACTCGCAGAAGCGGAATTTAAAATGCTGTTCATCTGGGAATGAATCTTATCCTGCATCCCTTTCATGCTGCGGCGGACGGCTTTTAATCCGCTGCTGGCATCATCACTGATCTCATCAGAAGAAATGATACATCTGCGGATCTCTTCTAAAAGTGGAGTCAGCGGTTCAATACCGTCAAAAAATTCATCCAAGGAATCGGAAGTCTCGGCTTCCTCCGTGCGGTCAGTCCTTGAATATGCTTTGGCACGTTTTGCAACTTCTAATAAGGATGCTAAGTGCAGCAGTTCCTCAATGCTTAAGGCAGCCCCGATTTCAAGACGCTTCATGGAAGCGGTGACATCGTGAACGCCTAAAAAAGAAAGACTTCCTTTTTTGAAAATGCGGCTTAGTGCATCCGCAGTCTGTCTCTGTGCTGTTTCGATATCTGCAAGAGATGTCATAGGTGTTAATTTTTTACAACGCTGCTTTGCTGCCTCGCAGTTTGCGTGGCGCACGAGCAGATCTATGATTTTGTGATATTCTAAGGTTCTTAATGCTTTTTCGTTCATTCTGATTCTCCATACATTTATTAAGGATATTTTACCCCAAATTGTTTTGAATGAAAAGGAAAAAAAGGGACATTAGAAATTTCTTGCAACAAATACGGCAAAACCGTATAATAAAAAGGAAAAAACGAGATTTTTTAGAAAGGATGCACAACGTGCAGATTGATTATGAAATATATTGAATCACTCCGAGAAGGAGAAAGAATTAGTGAAATTTACCTTTGCAAATTTAAACAAACCGCATTAACGAAAGCGGGCAAACCTTATGAAAATGTGATCTTACAGGATAAGACCGGAACTTTGGATGCAAAAATCTGGGATGTCGGTTCGATTGGAATCGATGAGTTTGACGCTCTTGACTATGTTCAGGTCAATGGAGATGTTACCTCTTTTCAGGGGGCATTGCAGTTAAACATTAAGAGAGTGCGTGTGGCACAGGAGGGAGAATTTGATCCGACAGAATATCTGCCGATCAGTGACAAGGATATTCCACAGATGTATGCGGAGCTTTTGGACTTTGTCCGCAGCATTAAGAATCCATATTTAAGACAGCTTGCAGGCAGCTTTTTTGAGGATGAGGAGTTCGCAAAACGTTTTCAGTTCCATTCCGCTGCGAAGAGTGTCCATCACGGATTTGTCGGTGGCCTGTTAGAGCATACGTTAAGCGTAACAAAAATCTGTGATTTTTATGCAATGAATTATCCGATGATTCACCGTGACCTTCTGATCTGTGCAGGAATGTTCCATGACATCGGAAAGTTAGAGGAGATTTCAAGATTTCCACAGAATGATTATACGGATGAGGGCCAGCTTTTAGGTCATATCATCATCGGTACAGAGATGATCAGTGAGCATATCCGGGCAATTCCGGATTTCCCGGTGCAGCTTGCAAATGAATTGAAGCACTGCATTTTATCCCATCATGGGGAACTGGAATTTGGTTCTCCGAAAAAACCGGCGCTGGTTGAGGCAATGGCGCTCAGCTTTGCCGACAACGTGGATGCAAAGATGCAGACCATGAAAGAGGCATTAGCAGCAGTGCCGCAGGGAAATACCGAGTGGCAGGGCTTTAACCGTTTCTTAGGCACGAATATCCGTAAAACGGCAGAATAAAGGCTGGGGATCGCAATGAAGAAAAATGATGTTTTGACAATCAGAATAGAAGATATGGGAGTGGATGGGGAAGGCATTGGAAAAGTGGATAACATTCCGCTTTTTGTCAAGGATGCGTTGATCGGTGATGTGGTCAGCGTGAAGATCATGAAGATGAAAAAAAATTATGGCTATGCCCGTCTGCTTGAGATTTTAGAGCCATCGAAGGACCGTGTGACTCCACCGTGCGAGTTTCACCGCTCCTGCGGTGGCTGCCAGATTCAGGCGCTTTCCTATGAAAAACAGTTGGAATTCAAACAACGGAAGATCCGAAATAATTTAAAACGCATCGGCGGTTTTTCGGAGGAAATGTTAGAACAGGTCATGGAGCCAATCATTGGTATGGATGAGCCGTATCACTACCGCAATAAGGCGCAGTTTCCAGTGGGGAGAGATAAAGAGGGAAGGACTGTTACAGGGTTTTATGCAGGTAGAACTCATACGATTATTCCAAACCGGAATTGTCTGTTGGGGATGCCGATGAATGAAAAAATTCTGGAGACAGTTCTTTCTTTTATGGAAAAATACCGGATTGAGCCTTATGATGAAAAAACGAACCGGGGTGTGGTACGCCATGTGCTGACCCGTTACGGTCATACCACAAAGGAGTGGATGGTCTGTCTTGTGATCAATCAGACGAAGCTGCCGCATGCGGACGCTTTGGTGGAAGAACTTGTAAAGTTAGAGGGTATGACCAGCATCTCGATTAATATCAATCAGAAAAACACGAATGTGATCCTTGGTGAAAAAGTGGAAACTCTCTGGGGCAGTCCGTACATCACGGATTACATTCATCTGAGAACCGGAGCAGACTGGCAGGTGGAGGGTGAGGGCATTGCCTATCGCATTTCTCCACAGTCTTTTTATCAGGTGAATCCGGTTCAGACCGAGAAACTCTACTCGACGGCACTTGCTTACGCCGGCCTGACCGGCGAGGAATCTGTCTGGGACTTATACTGTGGCATCGGAACGATCTCCTTATTTTTGGCACAACGGGCAAAACAGGTTTACGGTGTAGAAATTGTTCCGCAGGCAATCGCCGATGCAAAAGAAAATGCAAAGCTGAACGGCATCACTAATGCAGAATTTTTTGTCGGAAAGGCAGAGGAGGTTCTGCCGGAGTTCTATGAGCGGATGCGGCGAGGCGATTCTGGGATATCTTACGGTATATCTTCCGGTGTATCGGGTGCTGAGGCATCAGGAATGGATATGCCGGAACATAGTTCCGGTGTACCGAAGACTGTTTTCGCAGATGCGGCTACGGATGTACAGATGCTCACCCCGGATGTCATTGTGGTTGATCCGCCACGCAAAGGCTGTGATACGAAGTGCCTGGAAACGATCGTGCAGATGTCTCCGAAACGCGTGGTCTATGTAAGCTGTGATTCGGCAACGTTAGCGCGTGACCTGAAGTTCCTGTGTGAAAACGGATATGAGGTGAAGCGGGTGCGGGGCTGTGATATGTTTGGGCAGACGGTGAGTGTGGAGACGGTAGTTCTTTTGTCCCAACAGAAGCCAGATGACACGATAGAGATCGA
>DNUZ01000019.1 GCA_003507655.1 Lachnospiraceae bacterium
GGAGCGCTTTGTCTACAGTCTGAAATCCGTAACATATGTTACGGATTTTTATAAATACATTTCAAATTTTTCCCAGTCTGCGATCCTAATATCTCTTCCCTGTATCTCAAGGATTCCTTCTTTTTGCATACTTCCGAGTTCCCGCGACAGAGATGGCCTGGTCACATTCATATATTCTGCCATCTCTTCACGCACCAGATTTCCACGGATCGTTCCGTCGGTATTTTTTCTTTCAAACAGATAACGCACGATCTTTTCACGGATACTGGCACAGCCTAAGACCTTTACCTTCTGATTCATCAGATATGCCTTTTTTGCAAAAATCTCTAACATATTCTGCCAGAGCACTCTTGGGATCTCGCCCGCGATCTCAAGCACCTCTGAATCTTCGACTGCCTGTGCATCCATATCGTAGGCTTCTTTTCCGATAAATAAATAGACTTCCCCAAACAGATCTCCGGAACGTGTGATATCCGTCAAAAGGATCCGTCTGCCGGACATGGTGCTTTGCGAGATCGTAACCTTGCCCTGTATCAGAAGAAACAGACTCTTAGGTACGTCCCCCTCTAAAAAGACAAATGTCCCTTTTTCGTATTTTTTCCTTCTGCACTGCTCCTGCATCAGGATTTCTTCTATTTTCTGTTCGGTCATTCCGTGAAACAGTGGACTCTTTTTCCACACTTCCATTCCTTTTACTCCTATTTTCGTATCTTTTATCATATACTGTTATGAATTTATTTAAGGACAACGCCATGAAAAAACCACAAAAACAAACTTCTGTCATCACTTTAGAACTCTTCAGTCTGCTTATGGTATGCAGCCTGTTTGCCGGATTAAAATATACACAGTCGGCATCTACATCCGCCTCTGTTTCTAAGTCTTCTTCTGCTTCGGAGGGAAAACGCGACAAAAAGAAAGACAAGGATTTCATCAAATGGGTGGATTTCACCGTTCCCTACGAAGCTCTGTGCGTTGCCTATAATCTGGATGTCGAAAGCCACGATACTGACATTCCTCTCAACTGGATCGAACTGCTCGCCTATACTGCCACAAAAAACGGCGGCACTTTTTCTAACGAATCTGCCCGCTTTATCACACAGACTGCTACAGATCTGTCCAACCGCTCCACTACCATGAAAAAGCTCACAAAGGATCTGAAAAACTACGACTATTTTTTAGAAGCATATACGGCTATCTTAGGCGGATATGTCGGAGAATATGAACTCGAAACCGAACCCGGCAGTAAAAAATACGAAAAGCACTACGGACTCAAGGCTTTTTCTCCGATTGCAAAAGGCTTTCCCTATGGTGATTTCGATGATTTCGGTACTGCCAGAAGCTATGGCTACAGCCGCCCGCACTTAGGTCACGATATGATGGGGCAGATCGGTACACCGATCATTGCCGTGGAATCCGGCTATGTCGAAGCCCTCGGCTGGAACCAGTATGGCGGCTGGCGTATCGGCATCCGCAGTTTTGATAAGAAACGCTATTATTACTACGCCCATTTACGCCAGAATTCCCCTTTTCAGAAAGGTCTGAAAGAGGGCAGCGTTGTGACTGCCGGCGATGTCATCGGCTATATGGGACATACCGGCTACAGCAAAAAAGAGAATACCAACAACATTGATGAGATCCATCTGCACTTCGGTATCCAGTTGATCTTTGATGAATCCCAAAAGGACGGTAATTGCGAAATCTGGATCAATCCATACCAGTTGACCCGTTTTTTAAAAAGCCACCAGTCCGAAGCTGCCAAAAAGGGGGACAGCAAGATATGGCTCCGGATACAGGATATGAAAGACCCGCAAGCGGAGGGGTTCACGCCGCCGAAAGATTAGAGCACGCAGTTAGAATACCATAGTCCTTACCCCACAGTACATCCTACAATACATACTGCACTACATAAGCAACCATATTATCCTCATACAGTGCTGTTAAGAACTCACTCTGCTGTATCATCGCCAACAGACTCTGTCCAAATGGAAATGCCTGCATCACCGCAACAAAATAGAAAAACAGCCAGACAAGCAGCAAACCGTACAGCAATCCTGCTCCTAAACCCAACACCTGATTGATTCCCTTTACCACCGGAAACTCCGATGCAATATCCAGCACTCCGCCGATCAGATGCAGTATGATCGCACATACGATCAACGAAACAAAAAATGCAATGCCATCGACTGCTAACTGTGCTAACGGCTCTGCCATTGCTTTATAGACTCCACTGGTTTCAAACACGCCATCGGCACCCTTTTCTACGTTGCCAAATAATTTTTCTTCGATGGATTTCGGAAGCCGGATGCCGTACTCCTCTAAAAGTCCGGTACTCTTTTCCTCTTTTTGAACAATCTGCTCTTTCGTGTCCTTTCGGACTTTCTGTTCGCACTTTGTCTCAACTTTTTGATAAATTTTCGTATTCTCTTTTAAAAAATTGCTGACATACGGCGTTGCCCATGCCACAAAAAGTACCGTAATTAACAGGGATGCCACGGAAAACAATACCCGCAGCAATCCGCGGCGGTATCCCTTGATCGTATGTCCTGCGAGTATGACCAGGACGACTACCAAAAGCCAATTCATAGTTTAACCTCTTTTATTTCAATTTTGCCTGTACCGTTTCTCCATCTAAGATAAAGGTATAACGGCTTGCTGTTCTACCCGGAAGCACTTTATAAATGCTCTTATCCCAGGCTTCATGGTATTTTTCCACGCCGCGCAGCGTAAATATCGTACATTCGTTATCGTTCAAAAGACACACTTCGTTATTATTTAAAAACTCTGCCTTCCGGTAAGTTCTTGAGAATGTTTTTTCTTTCACAAGCGCTCCCCTGTTGTCATAAATCTGCATACAGTACACATCGTTTTTTTCTTCTTTACTGCTGCTCTCATTATCTAAGATCAGCCCGATATATTTTCCATTATAGAAAATGGTCCTTAAACGGCTTCCATATTTAATGCTCTTTTTCTCCTGCGGTTTTCCGGACACCTCTAACAGCATCAGTTTCTGGTCGCTGACGGCGATCAGCTTGTCATTTCCCAAAAACTCAATCTGTGGGATAATGATATCGGAATATTTTTTAGTTCCTACCACATGATCGATCTTCTTTTCTCCTGCAGAATCAAAATTGTAAAAAGCAATGCTGCTCTTAATCGTTCCATCACTGATGTCCAACATGGACACTGCAAACTGTTTTCCATCTTTTGATAAGGCAATATCCATAGGATAGCCACTGTTTTCCACATGAAGTTCGCCTTCTGCAAGCGTTTTCCCCGTCTTGTCACAAAGTTTCAGATAGGAGACACCATTTTCTTCTAAGAGAAGGGCTACCGTTCCCTGCTCTGCGATCTTTACACGCACGATCGGCTTGGTTGTCTCGATCTTTCCACAGAGTCCATCCTTGTCAAAAATATAGACTAACGTTCCCTTTTCATCTCCGATGGCGGCATACTTCGCGGACATCACCACAACCGGATCGCTCATTTCATAGCTCTGGTTCCATATCAGCTCGTTGGAAGTATCGGTGTAAAATGCTCCGTCATTGCTGTACTTCAAAATATTGCCCTGAAACTCCAGATAGGTATTCGCTGCACTGTCCTGCCTGTCCTCTGTTACTTTTGCCTCATGACTGTCATAGGTCCGCACCTGATGATATATATATAGCAAAAACCAGAGCAATATCAGGATTCCTAATACGATGCCGGCCCTTTTGAGCATCCGAATCCTGTGTTCTCTGATTTTCCTATCCATTTCCTCTATATCTACTTTTACCGTTTGGAATGGCTGTCTTCTAATTTCTGCCATGTATCATGTCACCTCTTTTTGTATTCCTGTCCATTATAACAAATATCGGTTTGCATGACACTAATTTTTCTCATTAAGGCAGATTTAATTTCTGACCTGCAAAAATTGTATCTGCATTTTCAATCTGATTTAATTCCTTGATACGCTCCACTCTGGATTTATTGCCATAAATTTTTGTACTGATGGATTCTAAAGAATCTCCACTCTGTACGATATAATAGCCCTGTGCAAGTATCTTTTCTGCTTCACTCTGTGGCTGTGCTGCGGTTTCCTGCACTTCCTCAGAAGATTGCTCAGAAGATTCCCCGGCATTTTGACTTTCTTTTTTATCGTTCTGCGCCACGT
This sequence comes from Lachnospiraceae bacterium, assembly GCA_003507655.1. Lineage (GTDB taxonomy): Bacteria > Bacillota > Clostridia > Lachnospirales > Lachnospiraceae > Maccoyibacter > Maccoyibacter intestinihominis. The sequence goes on from DNUZ01000019.1 coordinate 4,151, forward strand.
CCTGTTTGTTTTCGCTGTTTTCACCGTCTTTGGCTTTTTTCTTGTCTGTTTCGGACTTGTCCTTGGATTGATTGTCCCTGGCAGTATCTTCCTTCGCAGTGTCTTCTAACGGCTCCACTTTTCCATCCACGGTCGTAACGATCGTCTTGTCGTTATCCTTTGCCTGCTTTGCTTCATTTTGTGTGAAGTTGCCTGCGATCAAAGAGACCGCCTCCTGAAGCTCATTGATCTTTTCATAGCTTCCGATACTGTTCACACCCATTACTAACGTACTTAACACCAGCACGGCACAGGCAGCATAACCTACCATGCTCCAGCGTCCCCTGCCCGGCCTTGCCTGTGTGGCGATCCGTTCCCGATAGCTTCCGGTCGGCTCATCGAGCACTGTTTCCGTCACTCCTGCAGGATTTTTTGCCTCTTTATACTGCACCATGTATTCCTGCATTTTCGGATTCTGCTCATAAAAAATATAATAGCCTTCTTTTTTCCGCAGACTGCCCTTTTCATAGACATAAAAATTCTCTTCACGCTCCACATCATCTAACAACAGCAACAGCGAGTGCGGCTCTTTGAAATTCATCCGGTGCACCCGCTCCATATCGCTCGTCAGTCTTGCCGGCATGCCTCCCGTGACGAACGCCCAGCCTAAGATCTGCAATGCCTTATCCGGGTCTTCATCGTCAAAATACTCTTTCATCTGCTTATAGGCAAATCCCCAGTGCTCCTCGCTAAACTGCGGCAGCCCTTTTTCAAATGTCATATCATCTATGTAAAAAGCACCTCTTACGAAATAGTATTGCGTACCATGTTCTTCTTCCTGCGTTCCCACAATGATCGCAACTTTCGGATTCCCTGCTTCTTCCCTGCTGCTCGGATGCAAAAAGGTATACACAAAGTCTTCCACATAGATTTTATGTTCTCCACTCGGATTACCAATTTGTCTTAAGTTTCTTGGAAGCTTTATCCTTGGTGTCGCTTGTCCATCCTGTATGATCTCTATCATGGTGACCCCCTTTGCCTGTGGCAGTATTGTTAGGGGTATCATAGCATATTCCTTTTTCAGTTTTTGACAGCTTGTGTCGGAGTAAAAAATTTTCTTTCGGCAGGATCATACAAAAAGACTGCCCCTTTTACAAGACAGTCCCATGTTTTTTTCCATATTTCATTTATTTTGTAAATGCTTTTACTTTTTTGTAGATGCTTTCTGCATCCAGTCCGTATTTTTTGATCAACTCTACTGCCGGACCGGATTCTCCGAATACATCGTTAATTCCGATTTTTATCATTCTTGTCGGCTCTTTTTCTGACAGCACATCTGCAACTGCACTTCCAAGTCCACCGATCACGGAATGTTCTTCTACCGTTACGACTTTTCCGGTTTTCTTTGCAGAAGAAAGTACCAATTCTTCATCCAATGGCTTAATGGTATGGATGTTGATGACCTCTGCACTGATCCCGTCTGCTTCTAACATCTTTGCTGCCTCCATACTCTCATTGACACAAAGACCTGTTGCTATGATCGTAACGTCTGTTCCTTCTTTTAAGACAATTCCTTTTCCAAGCTCAAAATGATAATTCTCTTCGTCATTGATCACCGGAATTGCCAATCGTCCAAAACGAAGATATACCGGACCGTTGTGCTCATAAGCTGCTTTTACTGCTGCCTTTGCTTCTACACTGTCGCACGGATTGATCACTACCATGCCCGGAATGGTACGCATCAATGCAATATCCTCGTTACACTGATGGGTTGCTCCGTCCTCTCCTACGGAGATTCCCGCATGTGTCGCACCGATCTTTACATTCAGATGCGGATATCCGATGGAGTTACGCACCTGCTCGAAAGCACGTCCTGCTGCAAACATTGCAAAAGAGCTCATAAACGGTACTTTTCCACAGGTAGAAAGTCCTGCCGCGATTCCTGTCATGTTTGCTTCTGCAATTCCACAGTCGATATGCCGCTCCGGGAACTGTTCACGGAAAACTTTTGTCTGGGTTGCCGCTGCTAAGTCTGCATCTAATACAACGACTTCCTCATGCTCTTTTCCAAGTTCTACTAGTGCTTCTGCATATCCTACTCTTGTTGCTACTTTTTTTACTTCTGACATAATGCTTCACCTGCTTTCTCTAACTCCTGCATTGCTATTTCAAACTGCTCATCGTTTGGTGCAACACCATGCCAGTTCACAGCATTTTCCATAAAGGACACGCCTTTTCCTTTTACGGTCTTTGCAATGATCGCTGTTGGCATTCCCTTCGTTGCACGGGCTTCTTCAAATGCCTTTGCGATCTGTTCAAAATCATTTCCATCAATGGTAATCGTATGGAAACGGAATGCCTCAAATTTCTTATCTAACGGTTCCGGATCACAGATTTCGGAAATTGCTCCGTCGATCTGTAAACCGTTTAAATCTACGATCACAACAAGGTTGTCCAGTTTCCGGTAGCCTGCAAACATGGCAGCTTCCCAGATCTGTCCTTCCTGAATCTCACCATCACCGCACAAAGCATATACCCGGTAATCTTTTTCATCCATTTTTCCGGCAAGTGCCATTCCTACTGCCGCAGAAAGACCCTGTCCTAAAGAACCGCTTGACATATCCACACCCGGAATATGTTTCATGTCAGGATGTCCCTGTAAGTAGGAACCCACATGACGAAGTGTTGTCAGATCTTCTACCGGAAAATATCCGCGGTGTGCCAGTGCTGCATAGAGTCCCGGTGCTACATGTCCTTTTGACAGTACGAAACGGTCTCTGTCCTCCATTTTCGGATTTTTCGGATCAATGTTCATCTCTTCAAAATAGAGATAGGTAAAGATGTCCGCTGCGGAAAGAGAACCGCCCGGATGACCCGATTTTGCACTGTGCACGGCAGCGATGATACCTTTTCGTATTTCATTTGCCTGTTTCTGCAATTCTAGTGTGTTCATTATTTTCTCCTCTTTCTAACCCTGTTATAATAGGACTCTGCCCTCTAAAGCCCTAAGCAGGGTAACTTCATCAATATATTCTAAATCTCCTCCTACCGGAACGCCGCTTGCGATCCGCGACACCTTGATCCCGGTCGGCTTGATGAGCTTACTGATATACATGGCGGTTGTCTCGCCCTCTAAACTGGAATTCGTTGCTATTATAACCTCTTCGACATGATTCTGCAACCTTTGCATCAGTTCTTTTAACCGGATGTCATTGGGACCGATTCCAAGCATTGGAGAAATTGCTCCATGCAGGACATGATAAACTCCCTCGTATTTTCCGGTTTTTTCATAAGCTGCCAAATCTCTGGTATTTTCCACGACCATGATCTGCTGTTTATTCCGCTTCGGATTGCTGCAGATCGGGCAAACCTCCTGATCCGTAAGTGTAAAACATTCTTTGCAGTAACGCACATTTTCCTTTGCTTCTAAAATAGAAGCGGACAATTCTTTTACATTCTCTAACGGCATGTTCAAAATATGAAATGCCAGACGCTGTGCGGATTTCGCTCCAATACCCGGCAGATTGGATAGCTGCTCTACTAATTTATTAATTTGACTGCTGTAGTAATCCATGACTGCTCCTTAACGGCTTAAAACGGGAAGCCGCCTCCCATTCCGCCAAGTCCGCCTGTGATCTTTGACATGGACTGTGCAGAAATCTCCTCGATCTGGCGAAGTGCCTCATTGGTTGCTGCCATGATCAGATCCTCTAACATTTCTACATCATCCGGATCTACTGCCTCCGGATCGATCTTTACTTTTGTTACCTCACGGTTTCCGGAAACGGTTACCTCTACGGCTCCGCCGCCGGCACTGGAAGTTACCTCTTTTTCCTGAAGCTCCTTGGTTGCTTCCTCCATCTGTTTTTGCATCTTCTGTGCCTGTTTCATGATATTGTTCATGTTTCCCGGCATTCCTCCCGGGAATCCACCTCTCTTAGCCATTTTCATTTCCTCCTGTTTTTATTCATCTTCTATGGTAATATCCATGTGGATCACATCTTTTAAATCCACATAAGTTTCTTCAAACGGACGATTTGTCTCGTTTAACTGAATTCTGACATCGACCTGACTCTCTACCCGTCTTGCGATGGCATCTTCTAACTCTTTTTTATGTTCTTCCATATTCAGATAAGATGCTGCCATCTCATCCTCTAATACAACCATCAGTACGTTGTCTCCGCCAAGGGTCAGCCTTGCGGACTTTAAATATCCCTTCATCAGTCCCGGAAGTTCCTGCAAAATGGAGTTCCACGCTGCTACTGCCTGCTGTACATCTTCCGGTATCGCCTTTGGCAGTTCTTTTTTTATGGGCTTTGCTTCCGGCTGTCCTGCCGCTGCACTGCTGCTTTGTGTCGGTACTGATGCCACCGGGATTCCTTCTTCTAACGTCTTTTCGATTCTGCTGATCCTCTCTAAGACGGATGCTTCATCCCGCTCCATCTGCGGTCTGCACAGTTTTATTAAGGCGATCTCTATCAATATCCGCTTCTGGCTGGAGTATTTTACCTGATTTGACAGCTCCGAAAATATACGGATATAACGAAACAGTGTCTCTGCTTCTACCATTTTTGCTTCTTCTTTTAAAAGAGCAAGATTTTCCGCAGACATATCTAAGACTTCTTCCATATCGTCCGAGCTTTGCACTAACAACAGATTTCTTAAATACCATGTGAAATCTGTCACAAACTGTCCGAGTTCCCTTCCCTGAATGATGATCTCTTCTAACTGCTCGATCGCCCCGACGATGTCCTGCCCCAGTATCCGTCTGAGCAGGCTGCTGAACACTTCGGTATCAACCGCTCCTAGCACTTCTAAGACATGTTCATAGGTCAGTTCTTCGCCTAAATAAAATGCGATACACTGATCTAACAGACTCAACGCATCCCGCATCGAACCGTCTGCCGCTTTCGCAATATAGCGGACTGCCTTCTCTTCGGCTGCTACTTTTTCTTTTTCTAAGAGTTCCGTCAGCCTTGCCGAAATTGTTTCTATAGAAATTCTATGGAAATCGTATCTCTGACAACGTGACAAGATGGTAATCGGTATCTTATGTACCTCTGTCGTTGCCAGAATAAATATAACATAAGATGGCGGTTCTTCCAAGGTTTTTAATAATGCATTAAACGCACCTATCGATAGCATATGCACTTCGTCGATAATATACACTTTATATTTTCCTTCTGTCGGTGCATATTCCACTTCTTCACGAATCTGCCGGATATTTTCCACTCCGTTATTGGATGCCGCATCAATCTCTATGACATTCATGGAATTGCCTGCCGCGATGGCACGGCAGGCTTCACAGGTTCCACACGGACTTCCGTCTACCGGATGTTCGCAGTTCACTGCTTTTGCAAAAATCTTGGCTGCCGTCGTCTTACCGGTTCCCCGCGTTCCGCAAAAGAGATATGCATGTCCGATTCTGTCCGCTTTTATTTGATTTTTTAATGTTGTTACAATGTGTTCCTGTCCCTTTACATCCTCAAATTCCTGAGGACGGAACTTTCGGTATAATGCCGTATAAGACATTTGAAATCCTCACTTCTATTCTTTCCCTTTTCCGCATTCCGGGGCAGAACTGTATTTTTAAAATCTATCGACTGCTTGCACAAAGCAATATTCCAAGTTTCCTTGTGCAATCATTTCAACTATATATATAAAAATACATTTCTGACACCTAAATCCGTGCACTCATTAATCACCGAAGCTGATGCCCATACTCTTGGCTTCTTTAATCATCTGGCATTCCGGATCTACGCTCTTTAATTTTCCTGCAACATCTCCTAACGGTACCCGCTTTGTCTTTCCATTGACCATCGCAATCATATTGCCATAGTCCTCATCCATGATCGCCTGTGCTGCTGCCGCACCCAGACGGCTGCAAAGAACACGGTCATACGGACACGGACTTCCGCCTCTTTGTGTGTGTCCCGGTACTACTACCCGCACTTCTGCTCCGCTTTTTTTCTCTATCATATCTGCTAATTCATAGGATACGGATGGGAATTTGTAGTTTTTCAATTTTTCTTTATATTCTTTTTTACTCAGCTTCGCATCTTCTTTTGAAATTGCACCTTCTGCAACTGCTAAGATCGTAAATCCTTTTCCGGCTTTACTTCTTTTTTCGATCGCTCCTAAGACACTGTCGATGTCGTATGGAATCTCCGGAAGGAGTATGATATCTGCTCCACTTGCCACGCCTGCATAAAGGGTCAGCCAACCCACCTTATGTCCCATGACTTCTACGATAAAAATACGATTGTGGGAAGCTGCTGTCGTATGGATGCAGTCAATTGCCTCTGTTGCAATATTGATCGCACTCTGGAATCCAAAGGTCACATCTGTTCCATAGATATCATTGTCAATGGTCTTTGGAAGATGTACCACATTCAATCCTTCTTCTCTTAAAAGGTTCGCTGTCTTCTGGGTTCCGTTTCCGCCTAAGATCACAAGGCAGTCCAAATTCAGCTTATGATAAGTGTGCTTCATCGCTTCTACTTTATCCAGACCGTTTTCATCCGGCACCCGCATCTGCTTGAACGGCTGGCGGGAAGAACCTAAGATTGTTCCACCTTTTGTCAGTATTCCTGAAAAATCCGCTCCTGTCAAGAGACGGTAATTTCCATATATCAATCCCTTATATCCATCTAAAAAACCATAAATCTCAAGCTGTTCACAGCTTTCACACAGTCCTTTGACCACTCCGCGCATTGCCGCGTTTAAAGCCTGACAATCGCCACCGCTTGTTAACATTCCTATTCTTTTCATGCACACACATCCCTTCACACATTCTATCGGTTCAGTTTTCTTGTTATGATACATAATCATAGTTATTATAATATATTTTTCCCCTCATAACAATATCTACCCGACAACTTCTCCTTGCAACTCCCCCAAAATGTGGTATAATGTACGCGTTGGCAATGAGCCGTGCAGTGACAGGCTTACAGGATACTGCGTCATGCTTGCATGTAAGCAGTGTTCTGTAAGTTTGTCACTATAGGGCGAAGCCCGCGAATGAGTAGCGTAAGCTACGAATACGCTCGGCGAAGATGGCACTGAGCCGAAGCCCGCGATGAGCAACGCAAGTTGCGAATACGCTTGGCGAATATGGCACTAGGTTGCCAAACCTTACGGAGACGTATCGAAGCGGTCATAACGAGGCGCACTCGAAATGCGTTTGCCCCTTTCGGGCACGCGGGTTCGAATCCCGCCGTCTCCGCTACAAATGCATGGTTGGAACGAACTCAAAAACAGCATTTAAATAAGCTGATGTATATTAAGGAAAAAAATATGCATCAGCTTATTTTTATGTTAACATTGTAATAGTAATGCGGAATTCATGTTTTTAGAATGAGAGAAATCGGAATTTATGGAGGTGTCATTATGTATATGGCAATTGGTTT
>DNUZ01000023.1:0-25435 GCA_003507655.1 Lachnospiraceae bacterium
AAGAACTTAAAGAAAGTGATCATTAAGACCACAAAGCTGACGAAAAAGACTGTCGGAAAGAATGCGTTCAAGGGAATCCATAAAAAGGCAACGATCAAAGTGCCGAAAAAGAAGCTGGATGCATATAAGAAGATTTTGAAAAATGCAGGGATCAGCAAGAGCGTAAAGGTAGTTAAAATGTAAAAAAATAGGTAAAAAACAAAAAAAGAACAGAAACAGTAACAGGCGTGAAAAAGCAGAAGGGAATCTTTGGATTCCTTTTTCTGCTTTTTTTGGACAAATTTATGAAAATCTGTTGCGAAAAATGAAATTTGTGTTAAAATCAATTATGTGCGACCCTTGATGGTCGTATTACATAGTGTATTTGTGATCACCACAATACGGGGCATCACATAACAATATATAAATTTTTTTAGGAGGAATTATTCAAATGGCAAAATGGGTTTACAAATTTGAAGAAGGTAACGCTTCTATGAGAAACCTGCTTGGTGGTAAAGGCTGTAACTTAGCCGAGATGACAGGCTTAGGAATGCCGATCCCTCAGGGATTTACAGTAACCACAGAGGCATGTACCGAGTATTACAACTGCGGAAAGACAATTTCCAAAGAGATTGAGGATCAGATCTTCGAGGCTCTTGCATGGTTAGAGGGCGTAAATGGTAAAAAATTCGGAGACACAGAAGATCCGTTATTAGTATCTGTCCGTTCCGGTGCTCGTGCTTCTATGCCAGGTATGATGGATACTATCTTAAACTTAGGTTTAAATGACGTAGCAGTAGAAGGTTTTGCAAAGAAGACAGGAAATCCTAGATTCGCATATGACTCTTACAGAAGATTCATCCAGATGTATTCTGACGTAGTTATGGAAGTTCCAAAATCTTACTTCGAGAAGATCATCGACGAGATGAAAGAAGCAAAAGGTGTAACTTACGATACAGAGTTAACAGCAGATGACTTAAAAGAGTTAGCTGAGAAATTCAAAGGTGTATATAAAGAGGCAATGAACGGCGAAGAGTTCCCACAGGAGCCAAAAGACCAGTTAATGGGTGCTGTAAAAGCAGTATTCCGTTCATGGGACAACCCTCGTGCCATTGTATATCGTCGTATGAATGATATCCCTGGAGACTGGGGAACAGCCGTAAACGTACAGACTATGGTATTCGGTAACAAAGGTGACACATCAGGAACAGGTGTTGCATTTACCCGTAACCCATCTACAGGTGAGAAAGGTATCTTCGGTGAGTACCTGATCAACGCTCAGGGTGAGGACGTAGTTGCAGGTGTTCGTACACCACAGCCGATCACTCAGTTAGAGAAAGACTTACCAGAGTGCTACAAACAGTTCATGGATTTAGCTATGAAATTAGAGAACCATTTCCACGACATGCAGGATATGGAGTTCACAATTGAGGAAGGTAAATTATACTTCTTACAGACTCGTAACGGTAAGAGAACAGCTCCTGCAGCTATCAAGATCGCTTGTGATTTAGTAGACGAAGGACAGATCACACCGGAAGAAGCTGTTTGCCGTATCGAAGCAAAATCATTAGATCAGTTATTACACCCAACTTTCGATGCAGATGCATTAAAAGCAGGTGAAGTAATCGGTTCCGCACTTCCAGCATCTCCTGGAGCAGCTGCTGGTAAAGTTATCTTCACAGCAGAAGAAGCAAAAGAAGCAGGAATCGGTGGAAAAGGCGAGAGAGTTATCCTTGTTCGTCTTGAGACATCCCCAGAGGATATCGAAGGTATGCATGCTGCACAGGGTATCTTAACAGTTCGTGGTGGTATGACATCTCACGCAGCCGTAGTTGCTCGTGGTATGGGAACATGCTGTGTATCCGGATGTGGTGAAATCGAAATCGATGAAGAGAAGAAAGAGTTCAAACTCGGTGGATATACATTCCATGAGGGAGATTACATTTCCTTAGACGGAACAACAGGTAAGATTTACAAAGGCGACATCAAGACAAACGAAGCTTCTGTAAGCGGTGACTTCGGACGTGTTATGGGATGGGCTGATGAGTTCAGAACATTAAAAGTTCGTACAAATGCTGATACACCGGCAGACGCTAAGAAAGCTCGTGAGCTTGGTGCAGAAGGTATCGGTCTTTGCCGTACAGAGCATATGTTCTTCGAGGAAGACAGAATCGCTGCTTTCCGTGAGATGATCTGCTCCGATACAGTAGAAGAAAGAGAAGCAGCACTGGATAAGATTCTTCCTTATCAGCAGTCTGACTTTGAAGCATTATATGAAGCATTAGAGGGATGCCCGGTAACCATCCGTTTCTTAGATCCGCCACTTCATGAGTTCGTACCTACTGAAGAAGCAGATATCAAGAAATTAGCAGATGCTCAGGGCAAATCTGTAGAGACAATCAAAGCAATCATCGAAGGACTCAAAGAGTTCAACCCAATGATGGGACACAGAGGATGCCGTCTTGCAGTTACTTATCCTGAAATTGCAAAAATGCAGACAAAAGCTGTTATCCGTGCAGCTATCAATGTAAAGAAAGCACATCCGGATTGGAACATGGTTCCTGAAATCATGATTCCACTTGTATGTGAAGTAAAAGAGTTAAAGAACGTAAAAGCAGTAGTAGTAGAGACTGCTGATGCAGAAATCGCTGCTGCAGGTTCTGACTTAAAATACTCCGTTGGTACTATGATCGAGATCCCAAGAGCTGCATTAACAGCAGATGAGATCGCAACAGAGGCTGAGTTCTTCTGCTTTGGTACAAACGACTTAACACAGATGACATTCGGTTTCTCTCGTGATGATTCCGGTAAGTTCTTAGATGCTTACTATCAGGCTAAGATCTTCGAGTCTGACCCATTCGCAAGATTAGACCAGAACGGTGTTGGCAAATTAATGGATATGGCTGTAAAACTTGGAAAACAGACACGTCCGGACATGCACTTAGGAATCTGTGGAGAGCACGGTGGAGATCCATCTTCCGTAGAGTTCTGCCACAAGTTAGGATTAGACTATGTATCCTGCTCACCATTCCGTGTGCCGATCGCAAGATTAGCAGCAGCTCAGGCAGCTATCAACAACAAATAATTCACTGTAGGTAATGAATACTTAGAGCGTTAATTAGCTTGTATAGAGACCCCTTACATCAGCTATGGTGTAAGGGGTTTTGACTTTGAATGGGGATAAGATAGGGGGGAAATATATTATGTTGAGATACCAAAAGGCAACAACGAAAGATATAGAATTACTGACGAAAACAAGGATTACAGTTCTTAGAGCAGCTAATAAATTATCAGATGATATAGATATGTCTGAGGTTGAAAAAGAGTCATATGATTACTATAAAGATGCACTTGAACATGGTACGCATACTGCATACTTAGTTTTTGATGATGAAATGTTTGTTGGTGCAGGTGGCATTAGTTATTTTAAAGTAATGCCAACATATCATAATAAGACAGGAAACAAGGCATACATTATGAATATGTATACAAAGCCTGACTATAGGAGACAGGGAATAGCTTTTGAAACGCTGCAGTTGCTTGTAAAAGATGCAAAAGAACGAGGAATTAGTGAGATTTCACTAGAAGCTACAGAGGCAGGAAAGCCCTTATATGAAAAGTTTGGATTTGTAAAAATGAACGATGAAATGGAATTGCCGGAATAGTGGCGAATTTTTAAAAGTATGGGAGAAAATGAAAATGTACATTGAATATAAAGATACACAGGATTTTTCTTGTGAGGAGTTAGAAGACCTGTTTTTATCAGTAGATTGGTCATCCGGACATTATCCTGATAAATTGGTTATAGCAATGAAAAATTTTAAAACGATATATTCTGCATGGGATGAAGGAAAATTAATAGGAATGATATGCGCAATGGATGATGGAATCATGAATGCATATGTCCATTATCTGTTAGTAAACCCGAAATATCATGGAAATACGGTTGGCAGAACTTTGGTAGCAATGATGAAAGAACATTATAAAGATTATCTACGGGTAGCAGTAATAGCGTATGATAATGAGTTACATTTTTATGAACAATGTGGATTTGTCAAAAGCACGGATGCATCACCAATGTTTATAACATCATTGTGGACGTAAGATGTTTTATAATATAAAGAATTTTATAACTTTCAGATGTTTGTCCAATAAAAGGAGAATGATCTGACAGAGGAGAATACGGATATAGAATTTATTAGTATAAATGCTGATAAAATTCTAAAGACATGAATTTTACAGATATACAGATAGGAAGCAAAAAAATCCATACAAAGTTTACATAAAACAGAGGCTAAGATGAAAGAAAGACAAAAAGAACCATCACAACAAAAGAATCCGCGCAAGTGGGGCATGATCCTGCTGATGGCAGTACTCATCATCGTTATGCTGGTGTCCCTGTGGAACATTTTAGGATACCTGTTAGAGGGCAGGAAAAGCGAAAAATTTGCACAGGATCTGCAGGAATCGGCGATCATTATAGAAAAAGACAATACGGATTCGAAAGATACAAAAAAGGAAAAAGAAGAGAAGGAAGAACCGATACCGGATGCAATTGATTTTGACACCCTGCATGCGATCAGCAAAGATGCAGTGGCATGGCTGTATGCACCGGGCGGTGGGATCAATTATGTAGTAGCACAGGCAGGAGATAACGATTACTATCTCCATCGGTTGTTGAATGGGGCAGAAGCAAAAGCCGGTACCTTATTTATGGATTATCAGAATCATTCCGATTTTTCCGACTGGAATACGATGATCTATGGACATCACATGAAAAACGGTACAATGTTTGCCTCTTTGGTAAAATATCAGGATCAGGAATATTATGAAAAGCATCCTGTCATGTACCTCTACACACCGGGGCGGCGTATGAAATTAGAAATCCTTGCAGGATATACAACGGATATAGAGGATAGCGTGTATACCATCCCAACGACGAAAGAAGGCAGGGATGAGTTAGTAAAGCATGTCCTTCAAAAATCCAACTTTACATCAAAAGCATTGGTAACAGGAGAAGACAAGTTAGTAACATTATCTACCTGTACCTATGAGTATGAAGATGCAAGATTTGTTGTTATAGGAAAAATCGCAGAATAATCAGATTGACAAATCAGAGTTTCTAACGTATATTATATCCTAGTAAGTAACTAGGATATAATATACGTTTTTCTGTTGTAAGGAAAATAACAGAAAATAGTTGTATCACGACTATTTTCTACTTCAGATATTCCCGTAAAGAGAACGTCAGACATACCGACAGGATGATCTGGCTTGCCAACAGCCCCCACAGATAACCTTTGATACCAAAGGCAGGGATGGCAAACAGTGCAAACAGAAGGCGGATGCAGATACTTACTAGATTATAACAAAAAGTTTGTACGGTCCTGCCAAGTCCGTTTAAAATGGCGGCAAGCGTAGAAGTCAGGTAGAGGAAGGGGCAGATAAAACCAAGCTGCATAATAAAGTTGCCGCTCATCTCATTTTGAAACAGCCACATTCCTAAAAAATTACCACCGAAGAAAAAGAAAGCCGTACAGGCAAAACCAAACAGCATACAATAAGTAATAGATTTTGAAACCGCTTTTTTGATCCGGTCGCGTTCTCCGTGTGCAGAGGCTTCCGAGACAGCAGGAAGCAGCATGACAGCTAACGAATTTGTGATCGAGGTTGGAAACAAAATCAGTGGGAGAGCCATTCCGGTCAGGACACCGAACATGCTTAAAGCCGCAGAGGTGCTAAGTCCCGCCTCTTTGAGTTTTAAGGGGATTAAAATAGCCTCAATACTGGTAAAAAGATTTAAGACAACACGGTTTCCGGTCAAAGGTACGGATAAGCGTCCGATCTTTGGCAGGGCATTTTTAAAATCACAGAGCCGTAACTTAGAAAAACGCACGGCAGCGGCAGAAAAGAGAGAAGAGGAAATCTCCCCACAGACAATTCCCCATACCGCAATGGCAGGTGTCACGGGAATCTGTTCCTGCATCTGGACGCGGTAGATGACATAGACACTGGCAACACGCACGATCTGTTCGATAAGCTGTGACACAGACGGGATCATCGCTTTTTTTAAGCCGTAATAATAACCGCTGATACAGGAATGGATAGCACCAAACGGCAGAGAATAGGCGAGGATCCGAAGCAGCGGTGCAGTACGATATTCGTGGATTACATGATAAGCTAAAAAGTCAGCCTGTGTATATAAATAGAAAGCACACAAAAAGGACAGACTAAGAGATAGCAGTAAACCGGCTGCCAGATAGCAGCGTCTGCGGCTCTCGTTTTTATCATCGGAGACTTCGGCAACGAATTTAGAAATAGCGGTCTGTATACCGGCAGTAGTAAAAGAACTGCACAGGGCAAGAAGCGGAAAGATAAGCTGATAAATTCCGATTCCTTCCGCACCAATCGTATGAGATAAGAATATTCTATAGAAGAAGCCTATGATTCTGCTCAAAACGCCGGAGGCAGTTAATAAAAATGTGCCAAGAACCAGAGGATTTTTCATATAGTGCCTGATATAATGGGAAAGATTCATTTTGACCTCCCGAAAGAACATTTATCTTAATATATGCAAGATGTCCTATTGACAGAACCGGAAAACGTATTATAATATACATATAAAACATATAGGAATAGTAGGAGATAAAAATATGATTTATTTGGATAATGCAGCAACAACAAAAACGCATGAAGACGTTGTCAAAGAAATGCTTCCTTATTTCACAGAGAATTATGGAAATGCATCAAGTGTATATGATTTAGGTTCTAAAAGCAAACTTGCCATTACAAAGTCCAGAGAGACGATCGCAGCAGCATTAAATGCAAAGCCGGAGGAAATTTATTTTACAGCCGGTGGTTCTGAAAGTGATAACTGGGCATTAAAGGCGACAGCAGAGGCATACAAAAACAAAGGAAAACATATTATTACGAGTAAGATTGAGCATCATGCCATCCTGCATACCTGTGAATATTTAGAGAGAGAAGGATATGAGATCACTTATTTAGATGTAGATGAGAGAGGTCTCGTTGATGTAGAGGAGTTAAAACAGGCAATCCGTCCGGATACGATCCTGATTTCCGTTATGTTTGCAAACAATGAGATCGGAACGATCGAGCCGATCGAGGAGATTGGAAGCATCGCAAAAGAATATGGGATTTTGTTCCACACAGATGCCGTACAGGCATTTGGCCAGATACCGATCAATGTGGAAAAAATGCACATTGACATGCTGAGTGCAAGCGGACATAAATTAAACGGACCAAAAGGCATTGGATTTTTATATATCAGAAAAGGCGTAAAGATCGGTTCCTTTATCCATGGTGGAGCACAGGAGCGGAAACGCCGTGCAGGAACGGAAAATGTTCCGGGAATCGTAGGACTTGGAAAAGCAGTTGAGATTGCAGTAGCCACAATGGAAGAACGGACAAAAAAAGAGAGCGAGCTTCGTGATTATCTGATCGAACGGGTATTAAAAGAAGTACCGTATTCGAGATTAAACGGACCGCGTAAAGGCCGTCTGCCGAATAATGTCAGCTTCTGCTTCCAGTTCATAGAAGGCGAGTCTTTGTTGATCATGTTAGATATGAAGGGGATCTGTGCATCTTCCGGATCAGCCTGTACATCAGGTTCCTTAGACCCTTCACATGTATTGTTAGCAATCGGTCTGCCGCATGAGATCGCACATGGTTCCCTGCGACTGACCCTTGGTGCAGATACCACAAAAGAAGATATGGATACAACCATAGAAGCAATCAAAGAAATTGTACAGAGACTGCGTGATATGTCACCACTCTATGAGGATTTCAAGAAAAAAAGTGCAGTTTCAGAATAAGGAGGATTTATTTTATGTACAGCGAAAAGGTAATGGATCATTTTCAGCATCCAAGAAACGTAGGAGAGATAGAGAACGCAAGTGGAGTTGGAACCGTAGGAAATGCAAAATGCGGGGACATCATGAGAATTTTTTTAGATATTGATGATGACGAAGTCATCCGTGACTGTAAGTTCAAAACCTTTGGCTGCGGTGCGGCGGTAGCAACCAGCAGCATGGCAACAGAGCTTGTAAAAGGTAAGACCGTACAGGAAGCGTTAGAAGTTACAAACAAAGCAGTGATGGAAGCACTTGACGGATTGCCACCGGTCAAGGTACACTGTTCTTTGTTAGCAGAGGAGGCGATCCATGCCGCACTCTGGGATTACGCAGAAAAGAATAATATAGTAATACAGGGCTTAGAGCAGCCAAAATCCGATATTTCCGAGGGCGAAGTGGAGGAGGACTACTAAGCCGGAGGGAATTATGGAGAAAAAAAAGGTAGTAGTGGGAATGTCGGGCGGTGTAGATTCATCCGTAGCGGCATATCTCTTAAAAGAACAGGGCTATGATGTCATCGGAGTTACGATGCAGATATGGCAGGACGAGAGTACACAGATTCAGGAAGAAAACGGCGGATGCTGTGGACTGAGTGCTGTGGATGATGCAAGAAGAGTAGCAGGAGAACTTGGAATCCCTTATTATGTCATGAATTTTAAGCGGGAATTCAAAGAACAGGTCATGGATTATTTTATCGGCGAATATCGTTTAGGAAGAACACCGAATCCGTGTATTGCCTGCAACCGTCATGTAAAATGGGAAGCACTGCTAAAAAGGAGTCTCGATATCGGAGCAGATTACATTGCCACCGGACATTATGCCAGAATCGAGCAGCTTGCAAATGGCAGATATGCCATCAAGAATTCCGTAACAGCAAAAAAAGACCAGACCTATGCACTGTATAATCTGACGCAGGAACAGTTGTCACATACCCTGATGCCGGTGGGAGCTTATACGAAAGACGAGATACGAAGCATTGCTGAAAAGATCAATCTGCGTGTGGCAAACAAACCGGACAGTCAGGACATCTGTTTTGTACCGGATGGCGATTATGCCGGATTTATTGAACGCGAGATCGGAGACAGTGTTGCAAAAGAAGGAAACTTTGTCTTAGAAGACGGAACGGTTCTTGGAAAACATAAGGGAATTACCCACTATACCATTGGACAGAGAAAGGGCTTGAACCTTTCTATGGGAAAACCGGTCTTTGTAACGGAAATCCGTCCTGAAACGAATGAAGTGGTCATTGGAGATAATGAAGATCTTTTTGTGCGGGAAGTCTATGCAGACCGGATCAACTTTATGTCGGTACCGGATTTAAAGGAAAAACAGCATTTTAAAGCAAAAATCCGCTATGCACATCAGGGAGCACCGGCGCTGATCGAGCAGATTGACGATGATCTGATCCGATGCACATTTGAAGAACCGCAAAGAGCCATGACTCCGGGACAGGCTTTAGTATTTTATGATGGAGAATATGTTGCGGGCGGTGGTACGATCATCAAAAGATGATCATACCCGCAGAAATTTTCGTTTATATTCGTTTGGAATCGCAAAACCGCTCTTTTGTACGGCAGCCATACGATAGAGTTCAGAAGCAAGCACATCTTTTTTCAAAAGAGCTTGGGCTGCTTCATCTAACTGCTGTTTTTTGTCCAAAGGAGAGGTGAGAAGCGGAATCGTGGAATGTTGTTTCAGTTCCTTTAAAAGAGGAGCAGCATCCTCGCGAAAACCAAGTATTTTTCCATATGGTACATAATCAAGATTACGGTAAAAGCCGTAATCTTTTTCTTTTATATCTAAAAGAATGTGAGTAAGAAGCCTGCTCAGACGGGTGTAGGTTACTTCTTTGGTCTTTAGATCATCCAGAAAATCCACAACGGATGAAAAATGTTCCCGCTGTCGCAGGATCCGGTTAGAAAGCTCCAAAGAGCCGTCTGCATAGTCGGTAAATGAGTCGTGAGTAACCAGACAATAGCCTAGCATAGCGGCAAAATCCTCTTCAAACATCAGCGGATGTGCGTTCAATGCTTCGCATAAGGTCAAAAAGGCACTTTCCGGCATCCATGCCTCTAAGGCAGAAAAGTCGCTGTAAAGGTCGGCCAGTCCGTTCAGATAAGAACGGATTCCGGTTGCAGACGCAAAAGAAGTATCTAAGTCATTTGCATGATAACCGCTTCCGATACGGGCAATGGGAACCGGGCGGATCTGACTGTTCCGGCGAAAAAGGGCCTTGCAGTATTCCAGTCCTAAGATATTATTCGGCGAAGCTAAGATCGTTTCTGCTAATTCAGGTGTAACCGAAGCGAATACAGAAGGATCACCGGATAAAGAGGCAGACAGAGAAGTCTGTACGGCAAAGGCTCTTGCAGCAGGATAACTCATTCCTTTTTTTAAGGCATCATTCAAAGCTGAACGATAGGTGGAAGGTTCTTCGGCTAAAAAACGTGCTAAGGACAATAGGGCAGTCTGATCCGGCGTTTCACAGCCAAAGCAGACAGCGGAAGTTACCCCGATGCGGTCTAAAAGGGCAATGCCTGCCCCGGCAAAATATTCCGCACTTGCCGTAGACCAGAGGACCGGAAGTTCTAATACCAGATCCGCTCCGTTTTCTAATGCCATTTTGGCTCTGGTATATTTGTCGATCAAAGCGGGGGCACCCCGCTGTACAAAATCCCCGCTCATGACCACGATAAGATAGTCGGCATTTGTATCATTTCTTGCTTTTTCTAACTGATAAAGATGTCCGTTGTGGAACGGATTGTATTCTGCAATAATACCTGTAACATTCATTTTTTCGTACACTCCCTGTTTATTGATGGCTTTGGATGAGAATGGCTCAATTATAGCATGCCCGTTTTTTATCAGCAAGACTCCGGCAGGGGGACTTGTATAAAAAAGAGAAAACGATTATAATAAATATACTTTACTGTTTAAAATCAGGAAAAAAGAAGAAGTGAGGAAAAGAAATGAATATATTGGTCATCAACTGCGGAAGCAGTTCTTTAAAATTTCAGCTGATCGATTCTGCAAGTGAGAAAGTACTTGCAAAAGGTCTGTGCGAGAGAATCGGAATTGATGGAAGACTGGTTTATCAGTCCGAAGGAAATGAAAAAGAGATTACAAAAGAGCATATGCCAACACATACAGAAGCTGTCAAACTGGTGTTAGAGGCACTGGTAAATCCAAAGACAGGCGCCATTTCATCTTTAGATGAGATCGGAGCTGTCGGTCATCGTATCGTTCATGGTGGAGAGGCATTCACAGAATCTACATTGATCACGGATGAAGTGATCGCAGCAGTAGAGCGTGTCAGTGAATTAGCACCTTTACACAATCCGGCAAATCTGATCGGTATTGAAGCCTGTCAGAAGCTGATGCCGGGTGTTCCGATGGCAGCAGTATTTGATACGGCATTTCATCAGACGATGCCTGCTGAGGCGTATATGTATGGTATTCCTTATAAGTACTACTCACAGTTCAAAGTTCGTAAATACGGTTTCCACGGAACCAGCCACAGCTATGTATCCAAGCATGCTGCAGATATGTTAGGACAGCCATACGAATCCTTAAAGACGATCGTCTGTCATTTAGGAAACGGTGCATCTGTCTGTGCAGTAAAAAATGGAAAATCTGTAGATACTTCCATGGGCCTGACACCGTTAGAGGGACTTGTTATGGGAACAAGAAGTGGTGACATCGATCCATCCGTCATTGAGTATATTGCAGAAAAAGAGAATTTTGAGATGGAACACATCATGGATGTTTTAAATAAAAAATCCGGTGTTTATGGTATCTCCGGTGTGTCCAGTGATTTCCGTGACATTGAGGCAGCAGCAGAAGCAGGCGATGAAAGAGCAGCACTTGCACAGGATGTATTCTGCTATCGCGTGGTAAAATATATCGGTGCCTATGCAGCCGCTATGAACGGAGTGGATGCGATCTGCTTTACCGCAGGCTTAGGAGAAAATTCCGGTGAGACCCGCAAGAAGATCTGCGATTATTTAGGATACCTCGGCGTAGAGTTAGACGAAGAAGCAAATAAGAGACGTGGAGAGGATTTAGTGATCTCTACAGAAAGCTCTAAAGTCAAGGTTCTGATGGTGCCGACAAACGAAGAACTTGCCATTGCAAGAGAGACAGCGGCACTGGTTCAGAAATAGCTCAAAAATATAGCTGAAATAAGGCAAAATCTGTTGACAAATATCCGGTGGATATGTATAATTGTTTAGGTGTGAATAGGAGAAGAAGATGAAAGTTGATTTGACAGATATCAAAGCTTTGGAAAACAGGGAAGTAGAAAAAAGAGTTCCCGTGGACCTCGTCACATTCGACTCGAAGCTGGGTAAATTTCCTATTACAAAAAAGGAAGATGTGGCACTCCATATCAGGAACGAAGAGAATAAGCGGCTGTTTGTTCAGGGTACGACAGAGCTGACCATTGAGATTCCTTGTGACCGTTGTCTGGAGGAAGTTCCGACAACATTCCATATAGACATCAATAAGGAGATCCCATTAGAGGAGACTCCGGATGTGGATGAGGAAAAGCTGGAAGCGAAGGACTACATGCTTGGATTTCATCTTGATTTAGATAGAATCATTTATGATGAAGTTTTGGTTAACTGGCCCATGAAAGTATTATGTAAAGAGGATTGTGCAGGCATTTGCAAGAAATGTGGCAAGAATCTGAATCATGGTACCTGTGACTGTGAAAAGACAGAACCAGATCCAAGAATGGCAGTTATCCAAGATGTATTTAAGAATTTTAAGGAGGTGTAACCAAATGTCAATTTGTCCAAAGAACAAATCCTCTAAGGGTAGAAGAGATAAAAGAAGAGCAAACTGGAAAATGACTGCTCCGACTTTAGTAAAATGCAGTAAATGCGGAGAGTTAATGATGCCTCACAGAGTTTGCAAAAGCTGTGGCTCATATAACAAGAGAGAAATCGTTGCACAGGATTAATCTGTCATCATTGAGGAGTGTTTGAAAGAACACTCCTTTTTTGCTATATAGGAAATTCCTATATAGCAAAAGCCCTTCGGGCAGAATCGCACTGCGGCGGAAAGGAATTGTGTCGCAGATGCGACCCGCCGCAGGCGGAGAATCCTGCAAGCAGGATTCTTTCTTAGGAACTTTTTTTCAGGAGGGAAAGCTGTGAACACAGAACATGATAATACGCTGCTTTCTATATTAGGAAAAATCACAGACAGTCTGTTACTCTGTCTGCTGTATCTGCTCAGTTGTCTGCCGGTGATTACGATCGGAGCGGCAACGACAGCACTTTATTATACCACGCACAAAGTACTCCGCTGTGACAGGAGTTATCTTTGGAAAGAATATAAGCGGGCATGGAAAGAGAATTTTAAACAGGCAACCATCTGCTGGCTTATCTTTGCCGGGATCGGTGCTTTGCTTGGATTTGACATCTATGTGATGTATGGGATCTTTCGTGCCGGAAGTCCATACGGAAGTGCCTATGTATTTTTTGCGGTACTGCTGATGGCGGAAATTTTGTGGATGGTATATACCTTTGCATACATTGCAAGATTTCAGAATAGTACAAAGGAAGTGTTAAGAAACAGTGCGATCATGACGGTCATCCACATTCCAAAGAGCCTTGCACTTTTAGCCGTGTTAGGAGTAGGTGCCTTTTTGGTATGGCTGATACCGCCGCTGTTTTTGATCATTCCGGTGCTGTGTGCCTGGTTTGCAGAGGTAATCTTAGAGAGTGTCTTTGTGAATTATATCAAGGAAGAGGACAGGGAAGACGGGAAAGAAGATTTTTCGTAAAAGGCAATTTTTAGAAACAACCGTTTTTTGTGGTTGATTTATAGAAACAGATATAGTATATTTTCTTATAGACATGCGAATAAGGAGGTATTCCTATGCAGGAAGAGGTACGGGTTGTACTGGATGCAATGGGAGGAGACCATGCACCGGAAGAGATGATCAAGGGTGCAGTGGAAGCAGTAAACGAAAAAAATAACATCCATGTTCTTTTGGTCGGACAGGAAGATGTCATATCCGAGGAACTGGAAAAATATACCTATCCTAAGGAAAGAATGGAGATTGTCCATGCATCTGAAGTGATAGAGACCGCAGAACCGCCGGTCATGGCGATCCGCAAGAAGAAGGATTCCTCCATTGTGGTAGGAATGAACATGGTAAAGAACGGTGAGGCAGATGCTTTTGTGTCAGCGGGAAGTTCAGGAGCCATTCTTGTAGGTGGACAGGTTATCGTAGGCAGGATCAAGGGAATTGAAAGACCGCCGTTAGCACCGCTGATCCCAACGGAACAGGGAGTATCCCTTTTAGTCGATTGTGGTGCGAATGTGGATGCGAGACCGAGCCATTTGGTACAGTTTGCAAAGATGGGTTCTATTTATATGGAACATGTCATGGGCATCAAAAAGCCGAGAGTTGCGATCGTCAACATCGGAGCAGAGGAAGAAAAAGGAAATGCACTGGTAAAAGAGACATTTCCACTGTTAAAAGAATGTGAAGATATTAACTTTGTTGGAAGCATTGAGGCGAGAGAGATTCCGCACGGATATGCAGATGTCATTGTGTGTGAAGCATTTACCGGAAATGTGATCTTAAAACTCTATGAAGGCGTGGCATCGACATTAATGAGTGCCGTAAAGCAGGGCATGATGTCATCGTTAAAGAGCAAGATCGGAGCATTGATGGTAAAGCCGGCGTTGAAGAGCACGCTGAAACAGTTTGATACCGCACAGTACGGTGGAGCACCGCTGTTAGGCTTAAACGGTCTGGTCGTTAAGACACATGGAAGCTCTAAGGCGGCAGAGATTAAAAATACCATTTTGCAGTGTGCCGTATTCCAGGAACAGGACATCAATCAGAAAATAAAAACTTATATTGTACAAAAACAGGAAGAACAGGAATAAGGAGGAAATCGATATGGAATTTGAAAAAATTAAAGCGATTATCGCAGAAGTATTAAACGTTGATGAAAATGAGATTACAATGGAAACAACATTTACCGATGACTTAGGAGCAGATTCCTTAGATGTATTCCAGATCATCATGGGATTAGAGGAAGAATTTGATATTGAGATCGCCAACGAAGATGCAGAAAAAATTGTGACAGTCGGTGATGCCGTAGAGCAGATTAAGAATGCTTTAGCATAACAGAACAAGGAAATGAGTAGTGAGAAGCCCTTTCTTTTTCAGAGGGCTTTTCGTTATATATGGAAAGAGGAGAAAGAATTTTGTACCAGAATCAGAAAAAAATGGAAGAGTTTCAACAGGTGATCGGATATCAGTTTCAGAATAAGAATCTGCTGCGTCAGGCATTGACACACAGTTCTTATGCAAATGAGAAGCATATGCACAGACTTTCCGATAATGAGAGACTGGAGTTTTTAGGTGATGCAGTCCTTGAGATCATCTCCAGTGAGTATTTATTTAACACATATCAGGACAAGCCGGAAGGAGATCTGACAAAATTGCGTGCAAGCATTGTCTGTGAACCGACACTGGCACTCTGCACCAAGGAAATGGATCTTGGAAAGTATCTCTATTTGGGAAAAGGAGAGGATATGACAGGCGGAAGAAGTCGTAAATCCATTCTTTCCGATGCGCTCGAGGCTGTGATAGGTGCCATTTATTTAGATGGTGGTTTTGCTAGTGCAAAAGAGTTTATTTTACGTTTTATCTTAACGGATATCGAGCACAAACAGCTCTTTTATGATAGCAAAACTATCCTGCAGGAGATTGTACAGGCATCCCATAAGGAAGAACTGGGATATCGTCTGGTAAAAGAGGAAGGACCGGACCACAACAAACACTTTGTGGCAGAGGCATATGTCGGCGACCGGGTCATCGGACAGGGAGAAGGCAGGACCAAAAAGGGAGCAGAGCAGGAAGCCGCGTACCGCGGAATACTGAAATTGCGTGAAGAACAATCGTAAGCAGTGAGGGAACAGGATGTATTTAAAAAGTATCGAAGTACACGGTTTTAAGGCTTTTGCGAATAAAATCGTATTTGATTTTCACAATGGGATTACGGGGATCGTAGGACCAAACGGAAGTGGAAAAAGTAATGTTGCAGATGCAGTGCGCTGGGTACTTGGGGAACAGAGTGCAAAGCAGCTTCGTGGTGCGAGTATGCAGGATGTCATTTTTGCGGGAACGGAGAATCGGAAACCGTTGAGTTATGCTTATGTTGCAATTACATTGGATAATTCAGATCATAAGCTGCCGGTGGACTATGAGGAAGTGACTATTGCAAGAAGAGTCTATCGTTCCGGTGAGAGCGAATACCTGATGAACGGAAGTCCGTGCCGGTTAAAAGATGTCAATGAACTCTTTTATGATACGGGAATCGGAAAAGAGGGTTATTCCATTATCGGTCAGGGACAGATTGACCGTATTTTAAGTGGAAAACCGGAGGAACGACGGGAGCTTTTTGATGAAGCGGCAGGTATTGTAAAATACAAACGCAGAAAAGTGACGGCTCAGAAAAAATTAGAGCATGAGAGAGAAAATCTTGTGCGTGTCAATGACATTCTTTCGGAGTTAGAGCGTCAGTTAGCACCGTTAGAACGTCAGTCCGAAAAGGCACATTTATATTTAAAAAAGAAAGAGGAACTGAAAGAATACGATGTCAATATGTTCCTCTTAGAAGTAGAGCGGATCGAACAGCTTCTTAGTGAGGCTGGAAAGAACTTTGAAATTGCAAGCGAGCATCTTACGGAAACCAAAGAACAGCACGAGAAGATGAAAAGTGAGTATGCGGCAATGGAAGAGGCAATGGCACAGATGGATGAAAAGATCAGCAATCTGAAAGATTCCATTGCAGGCACAGATGTGACCAAGGGAAAATTAGAAGGTCAGATCAATGTCTTAAAAGAGCAGATCCATACGGCACAGCTTACCAAAGAGCATTTAGGGGAACGGATCGCTTCCATTGAGGCGCAGCAGGAAGAACGCAGGCAGCAGGGGAGCACTTATGATGCACAGCGTCAGGAATATGAGACGCAGCTTGCAGCGATTGAAAAGACCAGGGAACAGGCACAGGAAAAATTACAGTCGATCCAGGCGGAGATTACCCGTTGTAAAGAAGGCATTGAAGAGGGGAAAAATGAGATCATTGAGCTGTTAAACCAGAAAGCATCCGTAAAGGCAGGACAGCAGCGTTACGATACGATGCTAGAACAGATCCAGATCCGAAAATCCCAGTTGAATCAAAGACTTTTACAGCGTAAGACCGAGGAAAGCGGTTTAGTGGAAGCCCTGCAAAAGAGCGAACAGGAACTTGCCGATATAGAGGCTAAGATCATAAAAGGCAAAGAAAACGAAGCGAAGATGCAGGCGCAGAAGGAAGAGTGGCGGCAAAAGACACAGGAGAATGTTAAGAAGTTAGAACAGGCGAACATTCATTATAACAAAATGCAGTCACGTTTAGAGTCGCTGAAAAATATCGCAGAACGCTATGAGGGTTATGGCAACAGCATCCGTCGTATCATGGAAAAAAAGGAGACGGAGTCCGGCATCCATGGGGTGGTAGCAGACCTGATCCAGGTGAAAAAGCAGTATGAAACAGCAATCGAGACAGCCTTGAGCAGCAATGTCCAAAACATTGTCACGGAAGATGAAGAGACCGCAAAGCGGATGATCCGGTATTTAAAGGAAAACCGCTATGGCCGTGCGACATTTTTACCGTTGACCAGTGTGGGAAAAAAAGAACCGCGCAGAAATCATGAGGCAGAGCAGGAAAAAGGTGTTATCGGCTATGCCGACCATTTGGTATCAAATGATAAGAAATATGACGGGATCATGGCTTATCTGTTAGGAAGAGTGCTTGTCATTGATACGATCGACCATGCAGTTGCGATCGCAAAAAAATACCACTATTCCCTTCACATGGTAACTTTAGAAGGGGAATACTTAAGTCCGGGCGGTTCGATGAGCGGTGGTGCGTTTAAGAACAGCAGTAATCTGCTTGGAAGAAAAAGAGAAATAGAAGAACTCGAAAAAAATATTGCTGCGCAGAAAAAAGAAATTGAAGAATTAAAACAGCGCAATCTGGATATCCGTACCGCAAAAGATTTACTGACCGAGGATTTAGAACAACTTCGTGGAGACCTGCAAAAAGCATTGATCTTAAAGAATACGGCACAGATGAATGTCAGTCGTGCTAAGGAGCAAAAGGAAGAGAGCGAGAGCGTATTTTCCGGATTGCAGGCAGAGAGTGTCCAGATCGAGCAGCAGATCGCAGAGATCCATGAAAAGAAGGAACAGATCGCACAGCAGATCGAGCAGGCAGCAACTCGTGAAAAAGAGATCGAGCAGGCAAATGCGGCCTTCCGGGAAATCTTAGATGAGCAGATCTATGTAGAAGAGGGTGCGGCAAAAAATGTTTCGGAGATACAGTTAGAAGAAGCGAATATCCGACAGAAAACAGAGTTTGCGATCGAGAATTTAGAACGTATCCAAAGAGAGGCGGAGCGGTTTGCCGAAGAGATCGAAAAAGTAAAAGCAGATGCAGAACTTTCCGAAGAGGATGCGAAGAAAAAACAGGCAGACATTGAAGAGATTGAAAAGACGATCTTAGCTTCTGATGATACCTATGCATCATTAGTGAAGGAATTAAAGGAATCCCAGCAGCAAAAGGAAGAGATGAACACGGAGTACAAGGGCTTCTTTGAGAAACGTGAGGAAGTCAGCCGTCAGATGAATGAGTTAGACAAAGAAATCTTCCGTTTGAACCAGCAGAGGGAAAAATTAGAAGAGGCGTTAGAATCCCAGCAGAATTATATGTGGGAAGAATACGAACTGACCTTTAACAATGCCAAAGCGCTGCGAAATGAGGAATACGACAATCTGACCGAGATGAAGAAATCCATCACACAGATCAAAGAGGATATCCGAAAATTAGGGGATGTCAATGTCAATGCCATTGAGGAATATAAAGAGGTATCCGAGCGTTACGGATTTTTAAAAGGGCAGCATGATGACCTGATCGAAGCAGAGCAGACTTTATTAGGGATCATTGAGGATTTAGACACCGGCATGAAACGGCAGTTTGCAGAGAAGTTTGCAGATATCCAAAGAGAGTTTGACAAGGCATTTAAAGAACTCTTTGGCGGTGGAAAGGGAACACTTGAATTAGTGGAGGAAGAAGACCTCTTAGAGAGTGGAATCCGTATCATTGCACAGCCGCCGGGCAAAAAACTGCAGAATATGATGCAGCTTTCCGGAGGAGAAAAATCCTTAACGGCAATTGCACTGTTATTTGCGATCCAGAATCTGAAACCATCCCCGTTTTGTCTCTTAGACGAGATTGAGGCGGCATTGGATGATAATAACGTGGCACGTTTTGCAAAGTATTTACATAAACTGACGAAAAACACGCAGTTTATCATTATTACACATCGACGGGGAACAATGGCAGCAGCAGACAGACTCTATGGCATTACCATGCAGGAAAAGGGAGTCTCCACGCTGGTATCCGTCAATCTGATAGAAAAAGAACTTGATTAAAGGAGGAAAGAGTATGAAGTGGGGCTTTAAAAGGTCAAAGGAAAAAGAAGAGCAGACACCGGAAGCAGTCACGGAGGAAGTGACGGAAGAGGCAGAATCTATTGAAGAAGAAGCGAAAGAAAGCTCTGAAGCAGAGCCTATGGAAGATACATCCGAAGAAAGCTCTGAAACAGAGCCTACAGAAGATACATCCGAACAAAATTCTGTAACAGAGTCCAGCGAAAATGAATCCGAGGAAAATTCCGAAACAGAAAAGAAACAGGGATTTTTCAGCCGTCTGGTGGCTGGACTTACAAAGACCAGAGATAGCTTTGTATCAGGAATTGATTCCATTTTCAGTGGGTTTTCTTCCATAGATGATGATTTTTATGAAGAGATTGAAGAAATCCTGATCATGGGAGATATTGGTGTACGCGCGACACAGGAGATTCTGGATAATTTACAGCAGAAGGTGAAAGAAAATCATATTAAACAGCCACAGGAATGTAAGGAGTTATTAATTCAGAGCATTAAGGAACAGATGGAAGTCGGTGAGACAGCATACCGCTTCGAACATGAAAAATCCGTCGTACTGGTAGTCGGAGTCAATGGTGTTGGAAAGACAACCTCTGTCGGAAAATTAGCAGGTAAATTGAAGGCACAGGGAAGAAAGGTTGTGCTTGCGGCAGCCGATACATTCCGTGCGGCAGCAGGAGCACAGTTAGAAGAATGGGCACACCGGGCAGGTGTCGATATGATTGGCGGTCAGGAGGGAGCAGATCCGGCAGCAGTTGTATATGATGCAGTAGCGGCAGCAAAAGCGAGAAAGGCAGATGTGCTTCTTTGTGATACGGCAGGACGGCTTCACAATAAGAAGAATCTGATGGAAGAATTAAAGAAAATCAACCGTATTATTGATAAAGAATACCCGGATGCATTTCGTGAGACTTTAGTAGTCCTGGATGGAACTACTGGACAGAATGCACTGGCACAGGCGAAGCAATTTATGGAAGTTGCGGATATTACCGGAATCATTTTAACGAAGATGGATGGAACCGCAAAGGGTGGAATTGCCGTAGCCATCCAGTCGGAGCTTGGTATACCGGTGAAGTATATCGGAGTCGGTGAGACGATTGATGATTTACAGAAATTTGATTCAGAGCAGTTTGTGGATGCATTATTTTCCACAAGAGAGGAGTAAGACATGCTGACATTGGAGAAATTTGAAGAGGCAAGTGAGAAAGTCAAAGAGGTTACCTTAGAGACAAAATTAATCTACAGTGATTTTTTAAGTGAACAGACAGGAAACAAGGTCTATCTGAAACCGGAGAATATGCAGTTTACCGGGGCATATAAGGTCAGAGGAGCATATTATAAGATCAGTACCCTGTCCGATGAGGAGAGGGAAAAAGGACTGATCACGGCATCGGCAGGAAACCATGCGCAGGGAGTTGCCTATGCAGCAAAATGCTACGGGGTCAAAGCTACGATCGTCATGCCGACTACCACACCACTGATCAAAGTAAACCGTACTAAGAGCTATGGAGCGGAAGTGGTATTATATGGAGATGTTTATGACGAAGCCTGTGCAAAGGCATATGAATTGGCGGAAGAAAAAGGATATACCTTTATCCATCCGTTTGATGATTTAGCAGTCGCTACCGGTCAGGGCAGCATTGCCATGGAGATTTTTAAGGAACTTCCGTTAGTAGAATATATCTTAGTTCCGATCGGCGGAGGCGGACTGGCTACCGGCGTTTCCACACTTGCAAAACTTTTGAATCCTAAGATCAAGGTCATCGGCGTAGAGCCGGCAGGTGCAAGCTGTATGCAGGCATCCTTAAAAGCAGGAAAAGTAACTACACTTCCGAATGTGAATACCATTGCGGATGGTACAGCCGTAAAGACACCGGGAGAAAAGATTTTCCCATATATCCAGAAAAATTTAGATGATATCATTACCGTAGATGATGATGAACTAGTGGTTGCATTTTTAGATATGGTGGAAAATCACAAGATGGTAATTGAAAATTCCGGTCTGCTGACCGTAGCTGCCTTAAAGCATTTAAATGTCAAAGCAAAACGTGTCGTATCTATTTTAAGCGGCGGCAATATGGATGTCATTACGATGTCCTCTGTGGTTCAGCAGGGACTGATTTTCCGCGACCGTATCTTTACAGTATCTGTGCTGCTGCCGGATAAACCGGGCGAACTGTCAAGGGTGGCAGATACCATTGCAAAAGAGCAGGGAAATGTTATTAAATTAGAGCATAACCAGTTTGTTTCTATTAATAGAAGTGCAGCCGTAGAGCTTCGGATTACGTTAGAGGCATTTGGAACAGACCATAAGAAACAGATCATGAAGGCGTTGGAGAAGAACGGATATAAGCCGAAGCTGGTAAGAACAAATCTTTAAGTAAATTTAAAATGAATATAAAGTGTCAGAAATAAGATCGAAAAGGCGTTACATAAAGTAGCGTCTTTTTATACATATAGGCAATAGTGTACAGAAATCAGACAAAAAATCACTAAAATAATTGAAATATAAAAACAGAGGGAGTATATTAATTAAGTACGGGTTATAGACGAAAGAAGAGAGGGAGTTATGAAATGTTATATGAAATAGGCGATAAAGTTTTGGATGAGTGGGTCATCACCAGAACAATCGGAGAGGGAAGTTATGGAAAAGTAGTGGAGATCGAACGCAATGAGTTCGGTTTGTCTATGAAATCAGCTCTAAAGATTATATCTATCCCCGGAAATAACAGCGAATTAAGAGCCGTTATGGGAGAGGGAATCGATAACAAAAGTATCACATCTTATTTCTATGGATTCGTAGAAGAAATTATCAAAGAGATTGCAATTATGTCCGAACTCAAAGGGCATACCAATATTGTTACCTATGAAGATCATCGTGTCATACCACATGAGGATCATATCGGATGGGATATTCTTATCAGGATGGAATTATTGACATCTCTTTTAGATTATTCAGAGGAACATGAAATTACAGAACAGACGGTGATCAAATTAGGAACCGATATTCTGACGGCATTAGAAGTGTGTCAGAAGTATCATGTCGTACACCGTGATATTAAACCGGAAAATATTTTTGTTTCAGCAACCGGAGATTTTAAACTGGGAGATTTCGGAATTGCAAGAACCATTGAAAAGACAACGTTTGGAATGTCAAAAAAAGGGACTTATCCTTATATGGCACCGGAGATTTATCAGGGAAAAGAAAGCGATATCTTAGTAGATATGTATTCTTTAGGACTGGTCATGTATCGGATGTTAAATGACAACCGTCTGCCGTTTTTCCCGGAATACCCGAAAAAGGTAACTTATGTAGACAGAGAAAATGCGTTATATCGTCGGATACAGGGAGAGACATTTCCGAAACCTCGTCATGGAAGCAAAGAGTTTGGAAATATTGTGATGAAATCCTGTCAGTATCAAAAAGAAGACAGATATGGCAGTATTCTTCAAATGAAAGAAGGTATATTTAGGTGGAGTTCCATATGGACAGTACAGTGCCGTATACAATGGACAGCAGATCAAGCCGGCGGTGAAATTATATTATAGTGGAAAAGAGGTCAGTGCAGAAGATTATTCTGTTACTTATTTTTGTATTTATTGCTGATCTGCATGAGTTTATGGAATCTGTTTACCAGCCGGAAGAGGATGTTATAAAAATCGGACCATTTGTAGAAAACGTTATGGAAAAAGGAAGTCTGCATAATATTTATTTTATTGCAGCAGTGGATACAAAAGATATTTCTTTCATGCGGGGAAGCCGTGCGTATGAAGCAATGATTTCGTATCATACTGGAATACAGCTTGGAGGAAATGCAATGGAAGCTGCATATTTTGATTTTTCACATCTGACCTATACGGAACAGAATAAAGGGTATAAAGCCGGTATAGGAATGATACCGCGTGATAACGATGAGAGTGGTGTGGAAAAAGTGATCATTCCACAATACAGAAAGAGAGATGTATGAAATGTTAAAACTCAGGGTGCAGATTCCGGACATAGGAAAAGAATATGATGTGCAGTGTAATGAAAAAGCATATGTAGAAGATGTGATACAGGATATATTGGACTTGATCTGCAGAAAGGAAAGCCTGCAGGTGGAAAAAGAAGAAAAACTGGCAGTTTATAGTGTACAAAAGGGGAGGTTTTTAAAAAAAAGTAAGACCTTGGAAGAGCACAGGGTGCAAAGCGGAGAGAACATTATGATTTTATAGGAGGGTGAGAATGGCAAAGATAAAGGTTGATACAACTGCGTTAGAGAAAAAATTAGGAACAATGAATGGCAAAATTAATGAAATAAAAAAAAGTATTGATGATATCGATAAAGAGATGCAGAAGGTAGAAAAATACTGGAAAGGAGATGCCAGTAAACTGTTTTTATTAAACTATGCAAAGACAGATACTTCTCTAGGTTCCATGATGGATATCCTGACGGAAAGTAAAAACGAAATGCAGGAAATCTGTAAAAAATATAATAACTGTGAAGCAAGTATTGGGAAGATGATAGAAGGGATGAAGATGGAGGGATGAAAGAATGAGTAAAAAAATCAAAGCAGATATGGGAAAGTTAGAAGAAATCCAAACGATTTTAGAGAACAATGCAAAAAAGATTACTCATAATATTACACGGATAGGGGAGCTGCATAAGGAAATAGATGTCTGCTGGGAAAGTCAAATGTGGGATTCCTGCTATAAGACATATTGTGATCTGAAAAAACAGCCATATGAACCTGATCTGGAAAAACTGTTCTTAGCAAGTCTTGGTTCATTTGGATCATTGGGAAGTAATACGGCAGGAATTGTACAGATGTTCCAAAACGGAGTCGATAAAAAGACCCTGATCGGGATGACGAAGAGGCTGATAAAAAATTTTGGAAATCTTGCAGATGAGGCATATAAAGAGAATCCGGATTGGAAAAGGGTTTTTCGTGGAAAATATGAGATTGCAACGAAAGGAGAAGAAACCTGGATTAAAAAATATGGAAAAGGTTACAAATTTTCTTCGGAAAAAAATGTAGGAGAAAATATAAAAGTTGGAACAAACTGGGCAGGAGTAGCTTTTTCCGGGATTTTGAATGCCATTGATAACTATGAAGAATTTGGAACAACAAAATCCAAACGCTTTTGGGAAGAGACGTTGTTGGAAACAGCATTTGAAGTTATGGAAGATATAACGGTAAGAGCAGTGGTGTCAGCTGCACTAACAGCAATATGCGGAGGAGCAACTGTAGTAGCCATATCAGCAGTGACGGTAGGAGTTATATGGGCAATAGATGTAGTTGAGGGTTATCGTTGGGAAAGAAAGTCTGGGGAACCTAAACGGGCAGCAGAAGCGGTAACAGATAGAATTTTAGATGACATAGAGTCTAAGAAAAAAGAAGGAGAATAAACGATGGAAAATTTGAAAGCAATCATCGTATTTCTGCTGTTTTGGTCAATAGCAATATGGTGTGTAAGAGTGGTTAAACGAAAACACAAGAAACAAATCATGAAATTTAGCGAAGAGTTGCCGGAGATGGAATTGGTTACAGATGAAGAGGAGAGAAAATACATCTATCAATCAATAAATGGTTCTGGAAAATTTTTGACGGTTCTTATAGTGTTTGTATTTTTATTTAATTTATGGATAATGGCAGATGAAATGAAAATCATATGGAAACAATGGATGAATGGGTTGGAATTAGATTTTTGGACATTTTCAGGTTTTGGCATAATGGATTGGATTATTGCGGAATATCTTAGCACTAAAATAGAGCGAAAACGCATATGTGAAAGTGGAGTGGTAAAAAAGAAAATTGTTCATATAAAGTCATATGAAAAGTTTGATTATGGATGGCCAGAGGGTGTGATTGATGGAAAAGAGAGAGAATTAAGAATTGATCTTAGTCCGGATGCGGAAAAGCCATTTAAACAGGATGGAGATATGGCAATGTTGGTATGGTTAGAGAACGGGGAGAATAGCTTATTACCTCGAATGAAGCCGAAAGATGAAAGTAATGTAGGAGAAGAATAAGAGATGGAAAATTTTTGACGATTCTTATAGTGTTTGTATTTTTA
>DNUZ01000023.1:25698-40088 GCA_003507655.1 Lachnospiraceae bacterium
TTTTCAGGTTTTGGCATAATGGACTGGGTTATCGCGGAATATCTTAGCACTAAAATAGAGCGAAAACGCATATGTGAAAGTGGAGTGATAAGAAAGAAAATTGTTCATATAAAGTCATATAGAGATTTTGGTTATGGAAGTACAGAAGGTGTGATTGAAGGAAGAGAGGGAGAAATAGGAGTAAATCTTAATTGGGATGAGGACTTGCCGTTTAAACGAGATGGAGATATGGCAATGCTGGTATGGTTAGAAAATGGGGAGAATAGCTTATTGCCTCGAATGAAGCCGAAAGATGAAAGTAATGTAGGAGAAGAATAAGTGATGGAAAATTTGAAAGCAATCATCGTATTCTTACTGTTCTGGTCAATAGTAATATGGTGTGCAAGGATCATTAAACGAAAACGTGATAAGCAAATGATGGAATTTAGCGAAGAGTTGCCGGAAATGGAATTAGTTACAGATGAAGAAGAAAGAAAATACATCTGTAAAAATATGGTAGAAATGGGAAAAGTGGAGAATCTTTTTGGGGGGTCAGTCTTTTTATTCAATTGGTGGACTATAGTAAGAGCGATAGTGGAAATATGTCGGGAATGGAGTAATGGGATAGCATATGAGTTACTTGAAATGTCACTTCTTATTGCGATTAACGGGGTTATTGCAGAAAATTATAGAACTATAATAGAGCAAAAACACATATGTGAAAAGGGAGTGGTAAAAAAGAAAATTGTTCACATAAAGTCATATAGAGATTTTGGTTATGGAAGTACAGAAGGTGTGATTGAAGGAAAAGAGGGAGAAATAGGGATAGATCTTAATCGTGATGAAGACCTGCCGTTTAAACGGGATGGAGATATGGCAATGCTGGTATGGTTAGAGAATGGGGGGAATAGATTATTGCCTCGAATGAAGCCGAAAGATGAAAGCAATAAAAAGGAATAAGAGAAAAATAAAGAAGAAATTGTATAAAACAGTTATGCAGCAGGGAGGAAGAAAATGTTAGCACAGGATAAATATCAGGCAGTTACAAATGAGATAGAAGAAATACAAGAAGTAAGAAAAAAAGTTGATGATATGCGTGTGAAGTTTGAGAAGATCAAAGAGAAAATAGAAAATAATTGGAGTGGGGAAAATAAGGATTCATACATAAGAAAAATAGATATTATTTATGAAAGTCTGCAACCAATACCCAAAGAGTTAGATGACCTTGTAAAAAGTTTGAAAAGCACAGCAGAATCAGAATATAAAAAGGATCTTGCAAAAGAGGAAAAACAATAACCTATCGTGTTGGAGTATATACGATACTATTCGTTGAGCTATTCATGCATCCGATACATAATTTTTTTGTATGATGTCGGAGTTTGAATATAGATAATTCTTGTAAAAGAAAATATACAGGAGAGGAGGAGTTATAGAATGGCAGCTTTTTCAGTAACAACAGCTGAAATGACAAAAAAGATTTCTGATTTAAGAGCAAAGAATCAGTCATTAAAGCAGCAGGTTTCAAAGATGAAAGAGAGTAAGGATGAGCTGAATACTACATGGGATGGAAATGCCAAAAAGAATTTTAGCTCAGCAGTAGAAAGTGATGCTGTACAGATGAATAATTTCAGTTCATTAATTGAACAGTATTGCGCTGCACTCGAAACCATTATTAGCAGATATGAAACCACAGAAGCAAATAATGCGAGCACTGTAGCAAAACGTACATATTAAAGGGGAGGAAAGAGAATGGATATCAACCTGAAAGTATCACCGGCAGAATTGGAAGCAAAAGCAACTGATTTTAAAGGCGTTATGTCACAGATAAAAACATTAACAGATGACATGATGGCAGACGTTACCGGATTATCAAGTACATGGACAGGAGATGCATCTGCTGCATATATTAGTAAATTCAAAAAATTGCAGACAGATATGGATACCATGGGACGCATGATCAATGAACATGTAACAAATTTAACGAACATGGCAAAAGATTATACGTCAACAGAAAGTTCTAATGCATCTGCAACAGATGTATTATCAGGAAATGTAATTTCCTAACAAATAGCAGTCTCTATTGTGGTCAACTGCAATAGAGACTGTACTTATGGAGAAAAGCAGGAAAAAATGAAGAATTTATTACTATTAAAGAGATGTGGTTCTTCGAGCCAAAATGGTTCCTATGGAGAGATAGAAGAAAGAAATACGGTATGACAGAATGGCAATGTTAGTTGAAAGTGAAGATATGCAGTTTTTCTTGATCCCTACAATGGAGGCAGAGAGAGACAGTAATCAGGAAGAGAATAGTGATAGGTAGTATTTTAAATATAACATAGATAGCAAAATAAGATGGGAGGAAAGATGTCAGAATTTAGCGTAGATGCAAAAGGGTTATTTGAGGTAGTGGGAATGTTTGAGGAAATCTGCAGGCATTGTGATCAAACTAGGCAGATTTTAAGCGAAAGTGTACGGAGAATATATAATATCGTAGGTAACAGCTCACCGTATGAGCAACCTTTAAAAAAGCTGGAACAGGAGATAGAAAAATTAGCGAGATGTCAGAGAAATTTGCGCAGTGCCCAAAGAGTGTTAGGCGATATAAGTAATCGGTATGATGCGTTAAGTCAGACTTTTGAACCGGACTTTAAAAGTCTGCTTTTTGGCAATCTGGAATCATTTGGAGCAGTAGGAGGAGGTTTTACAGATATTTTGGATCTTATCATAAATGGAGGAGATTTAAAATCCATAATAGGACTTGCAGATACTCTGTGCCAGACAATTGGGGGATTTTTAGAACAGAGAGCGAAGGATGTACCGGACTATTTAGAGGTTATTAGAGGAGAGGTTAAGGCAGAAAAAAAGAGTATGGGAAAATTATTAGGGAAAGAAATAGAAGAGATTCGCTTTTCCAAAGCTGAGAAAGTTAGTGATAAAATAAAAGCCGGAACGAAATGGGGAGGAATGGCATTTGTAGGGATTTTAAATGCTGTTGATAATTATGAAGAATTTGGGACGATACATAGTAAACGATTTTGGGAAGAGACTTTATTGGAGACAGCATTGGATGTTATAGGAGGAACGCTGGTATCGGCAATTGTAGGTGGCTTATTGGCAGCAGCAGGGATTAGTGCGGCGGGAATCGCCATAGCAGCAGTGACAGTGGGAGTAATGTGGGCTGCTGATGTGGTGTATGGCTATGCACAAGAGGCAAAAGGAAAAGAATCAAAACGTGTAACAGAGGCAATTTCGGATTGGGTCTTAGATACAGCAAAACAGTAAAAAGAGGTAGATAAAAATGGAAAAATTAAAAGAATTATTAATCATAGCACTAATTTGGGCAGTCATTATCTGGTTCGCACGGGTCATGAAGCGAAAAAGTAATGAACAATCAAAAAAATTCCAGGAAAATATTCCGGAAATGGAATTGATTGACGAGGAAGAAAGAAGTTATATATGTGAGAATATAGTGAGTTTTACAACAGGGAGAAATGTATTTTTATGGTTCATCATTTTGCTTAATTTGTGGTTGACAAGTGTTTATGGTTGGAAATCAATCAATATGGCAATACATGGAACCGCAGATGCATTTTCTAGTAATCTGTGTCCTACATCTGTTTTTGGAGGGATTGCTTATTCTACGAATCTTTTGCGTACGGCATGGCTTAAAGAAAGAGAAAGAAATGAAACGGGAGTTTTGAAAAAGAGAATCGTCGAAGTGAAGGCATATGAACATCCTGGAGCTAACAATTGGAATGGAATTATAAAAGGAAGAAAACCCGGTATTAGTGTAAATATTTCAATTCCAAATGGTGCGTATATTATGCAGGAAGATAATAACATGGCAATGTTAATTGAAAATGAGGGCGGGGATTTTTACCTGATCCCAAGGATAGAAGCAGAACGGGAAAGCAGTAAACAGGAACAATAAAAGCAAGATAGCTATCCATAAACACAATAGAAAAAAGAAGGAGGAAAACAAAAATGAAAGTACAGGAGTTATTTCCAATAGGAAGTGTAGTCAAATTGAGAAATGGTATCAGACCACTTATGATTTTCGGTATCAAACAGACGAATTTAGAGACCAACGAGGAATATGATTACATAGGTGTTCTGTATCCGGAAGGAAATATGGGGGACAAGACGCAATTTCTATTTAATCATGAAGATATTGAGGAAGTCATCTCAAAAGGTTATACAGACGAAACATGGGAAGATTTTATAAAAAGAATGAGAGAATTTTATAAAGAAATCTAAGAAACAGAAGAAGTTGTGAAAAACGAAGGAGATAAGAGTATGAGACAGATTTGGGAGAAAGAGACAAAGTTAACAAAAGAAGAGGTGCATGAGCGGTTAGAAAAATATTTTACAGATAATAAATATATTAATGCAACAGACGAAATGGGTGTCCTCTTGTGTAATGCTTCTATGAAAAACAGATATTTTCAGATATTTTATAAAGAAGGAATCATAAGAATAGAAGGCTGGGTAAAGAAAGGAAAGAACGAACAGACAACATCCGATAAGAAAAAAGATATTTTAGGCACAGATATGCAGGCTTTTTCCAGAATGTTTTCTGATGATGGAGGAGCAGAACGAAGCTTTGAAGAAGAAAACGGCAATCATGCAGGATATGAAATGCAATTATATCTAGGCTTGCCAAAAGAGCAGCCAAGGCTGGCATGGGTAGGATTGATTCTGGCAATTATTGCAGATTTTTTGGGAAATGCAAGAGCGTGGTTTGTACTGAGTGTCGTTCTGGCAGTTGTAGCATTGTATTGTTCCGTAAAGGGCTCACGCTCCTCTAAACAGTCTGTAGCAGTACTGGGAATGGTTGTGTCCATGGTGTTTTTGTTGCGTGTAGTCAAAATTATAATAATGATTTTAATGTTTTAGACAATCTGTCAAGAAAAAACACTTGACACCATGTGTGCAGTTGTGTTAATCTATCCAAGGTGATAAATGATGGAAGAAAAAGTAACGCAGACATATCTCTATGATTTTTACGGAGAACTGCTCAACGAACACCAGAGAAGAATATATGAGTACTTTGTGTTTGATGATCTGTCCCTTGGAGAGATTGCAGCGGAAGAGGGAATTAGCAGACAGGGCGTTCACGATATGGTAAAGCGGTGTACGAAGACTTTAGCGGGCTATGAGGAAAAGCTGCATTTAATTGAAAAATTTCAGTCGGCGAAACAGAAAGTGGAGACCATCCATCATCTGACACAGACATTCGAAGAGAATGGAAATAAAGAAGAGCATCAGAGAGTTATTATGGAAATTGAACAGATTTCCAATCAGATATTAGAGGAGCTATAACATGGCATTTGACAGTTTATCAGAAAAACTGCAAAACGTATTTAAGGGACTGCGAAGCAAGGGCCGCCTGAGTGAAGAAGATGTCAAGGCAGCGTTAAAAGAAGTAAAATTAGCACTGTTAGAGGCAGACGTAAACTTCAAGGTGGTTAAGAACTTTGTAAAGACCGTGCAGGAACAGGCCGTAGGAAGTGATGTCTTAAACGGTCTGAATCCGGGACAGACAGTCATCAAGATCGTAAATGATGAGATGGTCCGTCTGATGGGGTCTGAGACAACAGAGATCGCACTTCGTCCGGGAAGTGAGACAACCGTGATCATGATGACCGGTCTGCAGGGAGCAGGTAAGACGACAACGACTGCAAAGTTAGCAGGAAAGTTCAAACAAAAGGGTAAAAAACCATTGTTAGTAGCATGTGATGTCTACCGTCCGGCAGCGATCGAACAATTGAAGATCAACGGAGAAAAGCAGGGCGTAGAAGTCTTTGCCATGGGCGATAAGAACAGTCCGGTGGATATTGCAAAGGCAGCGGTCGAACATGCGGCGAAAAACGGCAATACCGTTGTGATCTTAGATACAGCCGGAAGACTTCATGTAGATGAAGATATGATGCAGGAACTTGCAGCGATCAAAGAAAACGTTGACGTGGCACAGACAATCTTAGTCGTAGATGCCATGACAGGACAGGATGCAGTCAATGTTGCAGGAACCTTTGATGAAAAAATAGGAATTGACGGCGTCATTTTAACAAAATTAGACGGCGATACGAGAGGTGGAGCGGCACTTTCCATTCGGGCAGTGACCGGAAAACCGATATTGTATGCAGGAATGGGTGAAAAACTTTCTGATCTAGAGCAGTTTCATCCGGATCGCATGGCGAGCAGGATCCTTGGAATGGGAGATGTGCTGACACTGATCGAGAAGGCACAGGAAGAGATAGACGAGGACAAAGCCCGTGAAATGGAGAAAAAGCTCAAAAAGGCAGAATTTGGTTTTGATGATTATTTAGAATCCATGAACCAGATGAAAAAAATGGGTGGACTTTCCAGTATCCTTAGCATGATGCCGGGCATCGGCGGAAGCCAGATCGCAGAGATCGAAAATGCGATGGATGAGAAAAAGATGGCAAGAATCGAAGGGATCATTTATTCCATGACTCCGCAGGAGCGTGCGAATCCTTCTATCTTAAATCCGAGTAGAAAACGCAGAGTTGCGAATGGGGCTGGAGTAGATATCAGCGAAGTGAACCGATTGGTCAAACAGTTTGAACAGTCCAGAAAACTGATGAAACAGATGCCCGGAATGATGGGCGCTAAAGGTGGTAAAAGAGGAAGATTCAAATTTCCTTTTTAACAATATAGAA
Organism: Lachnospiraceae bacterium; assembly: GCA_003507655.1. Taxonomy (GTDB): domain Bacteria; phylum Bacillota; class Clostridia; order Lachnospirales; family Lachnospiraceae; genus Maccoyibacter; species Maccoyibacter intestinihominis. The sequence continues at coordinate 32,361 of DNUZ01000023.1, forward strand.
ATCAATAACCTATGAGGAGGTGAAACAGATGGCAGTAAAAATCAGATTAAGAAGAATGGGACAGAAAAAAGCACCTTTCTATAGAATCGTTGTTGCAGATTCCAGATCTCCAAGAGATGGAAGATTCATCGAAGAAATCGGAACTTACGATCCAACTAAGGATCCAAGCGAGTACCACGTTAACGAAGAGTTAGCAAAGAAATGGTTAGCAAATGGTGCAAAACCAACCGATACAGTAGGCAGAATCTTTAAAGAAGCCGGAATCGAGAAATAATTGGTGAGGTGGATGTGATGAAAGAATTAGTAGAAGTAATTGCGAAATCACTCGTTGATTATCCGGATGAAGTCCAGGTCACCGAGACAGAGAATGACAAAGCAGTTGTTCTCGAATTAAAGGTTGCCCAGTCAGATATGGGCAAAGTCATTGGCAAACAGGGACGTATTGCAAAAGCGATCCGTACTGTAGTCAAAGCGGCTGCATCCAAAGAAGATAGAAAAGTTATCGTAGAGATTATGCAGTAGCAGTCAGGAGTCTTAAAATTCCCGGAGAATGGGAAGTTTAGGACTCTTTTATTCTATAAACGAAAAGGAATGGAGAATTATGACAGAATTATATCAGGTGGGTGCCATTACCCAGACACATGGGATCCGTGGAGAGGTCAAAGTATTTCCAATGACCGATGATGTGTCGCGCTTTAAGAATATGAAAGAACTGATTTTAGATACCGGAAAAGAACAGATCGTGTTAGAAGTGACAAGTGCAAGACCGCAAAAAAATCTGGTCATTCTAAAATTTAAAGGAATAGATAACATCAATGATGTGGAAAAATATAAAGGCTGTGGATTGTTTGTAACCAAAGAGAACCGTGTAAAATGCAAAAAAGACGAATATTTTATTGCGGATCTGATCGGTCTGCGTGCCATAGACGAAGAAGGAGAAGCCTTTGGAACCATCAGTGATGTGATACAGACCGGGGCAAACGATGTTTATGTTGTAACGACAAAGCAGGGAGAAGAAGTGATGATCCCTGCGATCAAGGACTGTATATTAGAGGTGTCCGTGGAAGAACAGGATGGACAGGCAGGCTATGTCAGAATACATCTGCTGCCGGGACTATTAGATCTGAACAACAATCGTAAATAATAGGAGAAGACATGAGATTTCATATATTAACCCTGTTTCCTGACATGGTGGAGCAGGGACTTCATACCAGTATTATTGGAAGAGCAGTTGAAAAAGGACTGCTGGCCATTGAAGCGGTCAATATCCGTGATTATACCTTAGACAAGCATAAAAAAGTGGACGATTATCCCTATGGGGGCGGGGCAGGCATGGTGATGCAGGCACAGCCGATCTACGATGCTTATTTATCCATCGTAGAAAAAATCGGATATCGTCCAAGGACCATCTATTTAACTCCGCAGGGACCGCTTTTTACACAGCAGGCAGCAAAAGAGTTTGCATTAGAGGAAGATGTGATCCTGCTCTGCGGACACTATGAGGGAGTAGACGAGCGTGTCTTAGAGGAGATCGTAACCGATTACATTTCCATAGGAGATTATGTACTGACCGGAGGAGAACTTCCGGCAATGGTCTTAGTCGATGCCATCTCCCGTATGGTTCCGGGAGTGTTAAAAAACCAGGAATCCGGTGAAACCGAATCCTTAGAAGGAAATCTGTTAGAATACCCGCAGTATTCCAGACCGGAGGTGTGGCGGGAGAAAGCCGTTCCGTCAATCCTGTTATCGGGAAATCATCAAAAGGTAGACGAATGGCGAAGAGAACAGTCGATCTTACGCACCAAAGAGAGAAGACCGGATTTGTTTGAGCGGGCAGAATTAAGTGAGAAAGAACGAAAAGTATACGGAAATGAATAGGTCAGAATTATTCTCTGAAATATAAAATAGAAGAAAAACACAAAAAAATCACAAATATCAGTTGACAAAGAAAAACAACGGTGCTATCTTAAGTACATAGATATTAGCACTCCACCTAAATGAGTGCTAACAAACCTCAGAAGGTCAGGTGAGATCATGGAGATGCTCGATGAGAGAAAGACAAAAATCTTAAAAGCCATCATCCGTAATTATTTAGAGACAGGAGAACCGGTTGGTTCAAGAACCATTTCAAAAGATTCGGATTTGAATTTGAGTTCAGCAACCATTCGTAATGAGATGGCGGACTTAGAAGAGATGGGTTATATATTGCAGCCGCATACCTCGGCAGGCAGGATTCCTTCTGACAAAGGTTATCGTTTTTATGTCGATCACCTGATTGAGGAAAAAGATAACGAAGTCACACAGATGAAGGAGTTCATGATAGAACATACCGAGAAAGTGGAGCAGGTATTAAAACAGGTAGCAAAGGTACTTGCAACAAATACCAATTATGCAGCGATGATCAGTGCTCCAAGCTATCAGAAGAGCCGGGTAAAATTCATCCAGTTATCACAGGTAGATGATGAACAGATTCTTGCCGTTATCGTAAGAGAGGGCAACATCGTAAAGAACAAGATCATTTCCGTGGGTGAGCCGCTTGGAAATGAAAGACTTCTGAAGCTGAACATCCTGTTGAATTCCAACTTAAACGGTCTTTCCATAGACCAGATCAATTTAGGAATGATCTCTTTATTAAAAGAACAGGCAGGGATAGACAGTGGAATCGTCAGTGATGTCTTAGATGCAGTAGCAGAGGCGATCGGTGAGGATGAAGATTTACAGATTTATACCAGCGGAGCAACAAACATTTTTAAATATCCGGAACTGAGTGATTCGAAGAGTGCCAGTGAGCTGATCGAGGCATTTGAAGAAAAACAGGAATTAGCAAGCCTTGTATCTGAAACCTTAAACTCAGAAGAGAATACGGGAATTCAGGTTTATATAGGAAATGAAACCCCGATCCAGACCATGAAAGATTGCAGTGTAGTCACCGCAACTTATGAATTAGGAGAGGGAATACAGGGAACCATTGGAATCATCGGTCCAAAGCGAATGGATTATGAGAATGTAATGGATAACCTGAAAAATTTGAAAGTGCAGTTGGATGATATCTTTCGAAAACCGAAAGATTAGCATAGAGAAAGGTGGAACATCATGGCAGAGAATAAGACAGAGGAAGAAATCTTAGAAACAGATACTGTCAACGAAGAAGCCTCTTCAGCAGAAGAGGAAACCAAAGAAGCCGGCAATGAAGCTTCCGCAGGCGAAACAGAAGCCAAAGAAGCAGAGGAAAAGGCGGATAAGAAAGCAGAAAAGAAAGAGAAAAAGGCGAAGAAGAAAAAAGATAAGAAAGACGAACAGATCGAAGAACTTCAGGATCGGGTCAGACGCCAGATGGCAGAGTTTGATAACTTCCGTAAGAGAACGGAAAAAGAAAAAGCCCAGATGTTTGAAGTCGGAGCTAAGAGTATTATCGAAAAGATCCTTCCGGTCATAGACAATTTTGAAAGAGGACTCGCAAGTATCCCGGAGGAAGAAGCAGGAAGTGCTTTTGCCGATGGAATGAACATGATATATAAGCAGCTCATGAATGAGTTAGAGCAGGCTGGTGTAGCACCAATTGAAGCAGTTGGCGAAGAATTTGATCCGGAATACCACAATGCTGTGATGCAGGTGGAAAATGACGAATTAGAATCAGGAACCGTTGCACAGGAATTACAAAAAGGCTACACATACCGTGACAGTGTGGTAAGACACAGCATGGTAGCAGTCGTACAGTAAGCAGCAAAGAAAGAATTCATATATATTTAGGAGGAATGACTTATGAGTAAGATTATCGGTATTGATTTAGGAACAACAAACAGTTGTGTAGCAGTTATGGAAGGTGGTAAACCGGTTGTTATCGCAAATACAGAAGGTGCAAGAACCACACCATCCGTTGTAGCATTTACAAAGACAGGGGAAAGACTTGTCGGAGAACCTGCAAAACGTCAGGCAGTTACCAATGCAGAAAAAACAATCTCTTCTATTAAAAGAGAGATGGGTACAGATTACAAAAAAGAGATCGATGGCAAAAAATACAGCCCACAGGAAATCTCAGCAATGATCTTACAGAAATTAAAAGCAGATGCAGAAGGATACTTAGGAGAAAAAGTATCAGAAGCAGTTATTACCGTGCCTGCATATTTCAACGATGCACAGCGTCAGGCAACCAAGGATGCCGGCAAGATCGCAGGCTTAGAAGTAAAACGTATCATCAACGAGCCTACAGCAGCAGCATTAGCTTATGGACTTGACAATGAAAAAGAGCAGAAGATCATGGTTTACGACTTAGGTGGTGGTACATTCGATGTTTCCATTATCGAGATCGGTGACGGTGTTATCGAAGTATTATCTACATCCGGTAACAACAGACTTGGTGGAGATGATTTCGACCAGAAGATTACAGACTGGATGTTAGACGAGTTTAAGAAAGCAGAAGGCGTAGACTTATCTACTGATAAGATGGCACTTCAGAGATTAAAAGAAGCAGCAGAGAAAGCAAAGAAAGAGTTATCCTCTGCAACAACAACAAACATCAACCTTCCGTTCATTACAGCAACAGCAGAAGGACCAAAACATTTTGATATGAACTTAAGCCGTGCAAAATTCGATGAGTTGACACACGACTTAGTAGAAAAGACAGCAGAACCTGTTCAGAACGCATTAAGAGATGCAGGACTGACAGCAGCAGATTTAGGTCAGGTACTCTTAGTTGGTGGTTCTACAAGAATCCCGGCAGTACAGGATAAAGTAAAACAGTTAACAGGTAAAGAGCCAAGCAAATCCTTAAACCCGGATGAGTGTGTTGCACTTGGTGCATCTATCCAGGGCGGTAAATTAGCAGGAGATGCCGGCGCAGGTGAGATCCTCTTACTGGATGTTACTCCACTGTCCTTATCCATTGAGACAATGGGCGGTATCGCAACCAAGTTAATTGAGAGAAATACAACGATCCCTACAAAGAAGAGCCAGACCTTCACAACAGCAGCAGATAATCAGACAGCCGTTGATATCAACGTAGTACAGGGTGAGAGACAGTTCGCAAGAGATAACAAATCCTTAGGACAGTTCCGTTTAGATGGAATCCCACCGGCACGTCGTGGTGTACCGCAGATCGAAGTAACTTTCGATATTGATGCAAACGGTATCGTAAATGTATCTGCAAAAGATTTAGGAACAGGAAAAGAGCAGCATATCACAATCACAGCAGGTTCTAATATGTCTGATGATGATATCGAAAAGGCAGTCAAAGAGGCAGCTGAATTCGAGGCACAGGATAAGAAGAGAAAAGAGGCAATTGATACCAGAAATGATGCAGATGCTTTCGTATTCCAGACAGAAAAAGCATTAGAGGAAGTAGGTTCATCCCTTGATGCAGCAGATAAGTCAGCAGTAGAAGCAGACTTAAATGCATTAAAAGCAATGGTAGAAGCACATCAGAATGCAGAAGATATGACAGATGATCAGGTTGCAGAGATGAAAGCAGCAAAAGAGAAACTGACAGAGAGTGCACAGAAAGTATTTGCTAAGATGTATGAGCAGGCTCAGCAGGCACAGGGTGCAGGTCCGGACATGGGAGCGGCAGGTCCTGATATGGGCAGTGCAAATGCAGGAAGCAATGCAGATGATGATGTAGTAGACGCAGATTATAAAGAGGTATAAAAGCAGGCAAAAATACTGTAGCAGACAGTGAGGCAGGCTTTAGAGGAAAAGGGTTGGCGGCATCTGCCGTCAGCCCTTATACACGATAAAAGAAGGAACAGATTATGGCAGAACAGAAAAGAGATTATTATGAAGTCCTCGGCGTCGAAAAAAATGCCGATGATGCAGCAATCAAAAAAGCATATCGTGCATTGGCAAAAAAATATCATCCTGACATGAATCCGGGGGATCAAGAGGCTGAAAAGAAGTTCAAAGAGGCGTCCGAGGCATATGCAGTACTTAGTGATCCTGAAAAGAGAAAACAGTATGACCAGTTTGGTCATGCAGCCTTCGAAGGTGGTGCAGGCGGAGCCGGTGGATTTGATTTCTCAGGCATGGATTTTGGCGATATATTTGGTGATATATTTGGTGACTTCTTCGGAGGAGGGACTTCCAGGAGAGGACCGGACAATGGACCAAGACGAGGAGCAAATTTACGCGCAAGAGTGCGTATTACATTTGAGGAAGCAGTTTTCGGCTGTGAGAAACAGATCGAGATCACATTAAAAGATGAGTGTACCACCTGTGGCGGTTCCGGTGCGAAACCGGGAACAAGCAAAGACACCTGTCCAAAATGTGGTGGAAAAGGAAAAGTTATGTACACCCAGCAGTCACTCTTTGGTATGGTACAGAATGTACAGACCTGTCCGGAATGTGGTGGAACAGGACAGATCATCAAAGAAAAATGTAAAGACTGTCATGGAACAGGCTATATTGCAAAGAGAAAGAAGATTAGTGTTATGATCCCGGCAGGAATTGACAATGGTCAGAGCGTGCGCATCCGTGATAAAGGCGAGCCGGGCATCAATGGCGGTCCAAGAGGCGACCTGTTAGTAGAAGTTATGATCAGCGGTCATCCGATCTTCCAGAGACAGGATACCAACCTTTATTCTACAGCACCAATCTCTTTTGCACAGGCAGCACTTGGTGGAGAAGTCCGTATCAGTACCATAGATGGGGATGTCTTATACGATGTGAAACCGGGAACACAGACAGACACAAGAATCCGGTTAAAAGGAAAAGGTGTGCCGTCACTTCGAAATAAGAATGTCCGTGGTGACCACTATGTTACCTTAGTGGTACAGGTGCCGACAGGCTTAAGCAGTGAGGCAAAAGAGGCATTGCGTAAATTTGATGAGGTCAGCGGCAATTCCTTAAACAGCCAGAATGGGGCAGCCGGAAATAAAGAAAAACCGGAAAAATCAAAGAAAAAAGGATTTATGGGAAAAATCAAAGAAACCTTAGATGATATTTAAAGATATTTAAGATCACATAAAAAATTCCATACAAAACATGCAGTCAGTGCCAAGGGCAGGATTCCTAGGAGTCACACCTTGGCACTTGCTATTTTATTTTAGATAGTATAAAATTAGGTGGAATAGCAAAAATGCACAAAGTATGCAAAGCGGCGGGTCAGGCGAAGATACAAAGGAGCGGATAGCATGGGAAAAGCTCAGAATAGCAATGCCGAGCATTTTCAGCAATGGTGCTTTCAGGAAACCGCAAAGTTAGAACGGAAGAGGAAAGAACTAGAGCGGGAAGAAAAACTGTTAGAACAGGAAAAAAGTCTTTTGAATATGAAGTTAGATATTCTGAAAGAAGAATACCGTAAGTTAGCGGATGAAAAAGAACAGTTCAAGCGCGAAAAGCAGTATCATGCATGGGAAGAGCAGAAACGTGAACAGAAAAAAGAGCGGAAGACCTATGAGAGCGAAAGCACGCTGACCATGAAACCGGAGCTGTTTTTTCGGGGCGTTGGAAATGAGCTGATGCTGAAAAAGCGTTATAAGGATCTGATCAAAATATATCACCCGGACAATGTGGCGGGCGATACCAGAACCGTTCAGGAAATCAATAAAGAATATGAGAAAATGAAACAATTGTTTTTATAAAGATTAGGGTGTCAAAAGGCGGTTTCAAGTTTTTTGATCGGCAACTTGCACAAAGCCGAGTCTATTTTGTTCCGTTGTACGAAAATAAGAAAATCTAAGTCTGCCTGGGTCAGGTTGTGATGGAGTGACGTGTACGTCTTAAACACCCCGTCCA
>DNUZ01000023.1:40288-177866 GCA_003507655.1 Lachnospiraceae bacterium
AGCAAAACACTATACATGAACAGCCAGACTAAGATTTACTAATTTTCTCCCAAAGTCACAAAAGCAGTCTCAGCTTTGTGCAAGTTGCCAGCCACTAAGTTGTGAGCCACCGTTTGACACCCTAATCTTATAAATAGAATTATATAGATAGAAGAGGATATGCACAGATGAAGTGGAATAAGTTTACAATTAAAACAACAACAGAAGCAGAAGATTATCTGAGTGCCATGTTAGATGAGATCGGTGTGGAAGGGATCGAAATTGAAGATAACGTCCCACTTTCAAAGGAAGACCAGTCGGCAATGTTTATTGATTTTTTGCCGGAACTGCCACAGGATGACGGTACCAGTAAAGTGAGTTTTTATATAGATGCCGAAAAAGATTATGAAGAGATTTTAGAGCAGGTCAAAGCAGGGATCGAAGAATGGCGTCAGTTTGTCGACATTGGAGAGGGCAGCATCGTACAGAGTGAGACCGAGGACATTGACTGGCAGAACAACTGGAAAGAATTTTTTAAAGCCTTTACCATTGATGATATTTTGATCAAACCGACCTGGGAAGAATTAAAAGAAGAGGATAAAGGAAGAATTTTGATCGAGATCGATCCGGGAGTTTCTTTTGGAACCGGAAAACATGAGACAACACAGCTTTGTATCCGTCAGCTCCGTAAATATATGAAGGATTCGGCAAAAGTCTTAGATGTTGGCTGTGGAAGCGGGATTCTTTCCATTGTTGCATTAAAACTCGGAGCAGGAGAGGTAGTAGGAACCGACATTGATAAAGACTGTATCATGTCTGCGAACGAGAATTTAAAGGTCAATCATTTAGAAAATGCAAAAACAGAGTTCTATGTGGGAAATCTGATCGATGATACGCAGTTACAGCAGACCGTTGGAAACGAGTGTTACGATATCGTAGTGGCAAATATTTTAGCAGATGTCATTATCCCGATGGCACCTGTCATTCCGGCACGTCTGAAAAAAGGTGGTATTTTTATCACATCGGGTATTATTGACTTTAAAGAGCAGGAAGTAAAAGAGGCTTTGGAAAAAGCAGGATTTGAGATATTAGAGACGAACTATCAGGGCGAGTGGGTCAACATTACAGCAAAAAAATGTTAAGGTGTCTGCGATAAACAGTAGCAGAAGGAGAGAGGACATGCATCAGTTTTTTGTAGACAGAGAACAGATCGGAACAGAATATATAACGATTACCGGAGAGGATGTAAAGCATATCAAAAATGTGCTCCGTATGAAAGAGGGCGAAGAGGTTCGTATCAGTGACGGTGCCGGTGGAGACTTCTTTTGTACGATAGAAAAAGTAACTTCCGAAGAAGTGCTTGCAAAGATCCTTCCAAAAGAAGCCGGGAATACGGAACTTCCCAACCGTATTTTTCTATTTCAGGCGGTGCCGAAAGGGGAACGCATGGAGTATGTGATCCAAAAGGCAGTGGAACTTGGAGTCTATGAGATCATTCCGGTAGAGATGAAGTACTGCGTGGTACGTTTAGACGATAAGAAAAAGGAGAAAAAAAGAGAGCGCTGGCAGGCGATTGCAAAGAGTGCCGCGAAACAGGCAAAGCGGAGCAGAATTCCTGAAATTCACCCGGTTATGAGTTATGATCAGGCAGTAGAGTATGCAAAAAACTGTCAGCTCTGTCTTGTGCCGTATGAAAATGAGCGGGGCATGAAAGGCACAAGGGAGGTATTGAAAAAAATAGAACCGGGCATGGATATCAGCATCATCATAGGACCCGAAGGGGGATTTGCCGAGGAAGAGATTGATGCGGTCAGAGAGGACATGGAGGTACTGTCCTTAGGAAAGCGGATCCTTCGCACCGATACAGCCGCAATTACCGTGATGAGCATGCTGATGCTGGAAATAGAAATGAAAGAAGAAGAGTAGAATGGAAGCATATTTAGATAATTCTGCAACGACAAGATGTTCGGAAAGTGTCCGCGACATCATGTTACAGGTCATGATGGAAGATTACGGAAATCCATCCTCCTTACATCTGATGGGAAAAAAAGCAGAGGATTATATCAAAGAAGCAAGAGAGAAAATAGCAAAGACATTGAAAGTAACGGAAAAAGAGATCGTTTTTACTTCCGGAGGTACGGAATCGAATAATTTAGCGATCATCGGAAGTGCCATGGCAAACCAACGTGCCGGAAAACATATTATCACAACGGCAATTGAACATGCATCGGTTGCAGCGGTGGTCAGTTTTTTAGAAGAACAGGGATTTGAGGTAACCATTCTTCCGGTGGATGAGAATGGACAGATCTCCTTAGAAGAATTAGAGGCTGCAATACGGGAAGATACCATTTTAGTGTCAATGATGCAGATCAACAATGAAATGGGAGCAATTGAGCCGATTGCCGAGGCAGGGGCATTGATCAAGAAAAAGAATCCGAACACCCTGTTTCATGTGGATGCGATCCAGTCCTACGGAAAATTGCGGATCTATCCGAAAAAAATGAGTGTGGACATGCTTTCTGTCAGTGGACATAAACTGCACGGACCAAAGGGAAGCGGATTTTTATATATCAAAGATAAGACAAAAGTAAAACCGATCCTGTTTGGTGGCGGCCAGCAAAAAGGGATGCGCTCCGGCACAGAGAATGTTCCGGCAATTGCAGGACTTGGTGTTGCATGTGAGGAGATCTACCGGAATTATGATGCGAATTATGCACACCTTAGGGAAGTCAAGGAAGCATTTTTAAAAGGGATCGCCACCATAGAGGGAACACATATCAATGGCTGTGTGGGAGAGGATTCGGCACCGCACATTGTCAGTGTCAGCTTTGAGGAGATCGATAAGAGTGAGGCACTTTTACATGCCTTAGAAGACCGTGGCATTTATGTATCCGCGGGGTCTGCCTGCTCATCTAACAAACCGGCAGTCAGTGCAACCTTAAAAGCCATCGGTGTGCCAAAGGCAATGTTGACAGCGACACTGCGTTTCAGTTTTTCCGTGCATACAACGATCGAAGAGGTAGAGTACGCCTTGGATGCATTGCGGGAACTGCTTCCGTTTTTACGGAAATATCGCAGCCATTAGAAAAAATCACAGACAATAGAGAGGAAATACAATGTATCAATCATTTTTAATCAAATATGCAGAAATTGCGATCAAAGGAAAGAACCGACACTTATTTGAAGATGCACTGGTGTCTCAGATATGCCATGCACTGCGCGAGGTAGACGGTGAGTTCAACGTCCGCAAAGAGCAGGGCAGGATTTATGTAGAGGCAGAGTCAGAATTTGACTATGAGGAAACGGTAGAAGCCTTACAGCATGTGTTTGGAATCGTGGGGATCTGCCCGGTGATCATGGCACAGGATGAAGGATTTGACGCCTTAGCCCAAATGGTTGTTGCGCATGTGAAAGAGGTCTATGGTGATAAGAGTCTGACCTTTAAAGTAGATGCGAGACGAGCCAGAAAGAATTATCCGATGACTTCCATGGAGATCAATGCAGAGTTAGGCGGCAGGATTTTAGACGCGTGTCCGAATATGAGTGTGGATGTCCATGACCCGGATGTAATGGTCCATGTGGAGATCCGAAATCAGATCAATATTTATTCGAGTGAGATACCGGGACCGGGAGGAATGCCGGTTGGTACAAACGGCAAGGCAATGTTGCTGCTTTCCGGAGGAATTGACAGTCCGGTTGCCGGATACATGATCGCAAAGCGTGGTGTCAGCATTGATGCAACATATTTTCATGCACCGCCATACACCAGTGAACGTGCAAAACAAAAAGTAGTAGACCTCGCAAAATTAGTTGCAAAATATTCCGGTCCGATCAATCTGCACATTGTCAACTTTACGGATATCCAGCTTGCAATCTATGAAAAATGTCCGCATGATGAGCTGACCATTATCATGCGCCGTTACATGATGAAAATCGCAGAACATTTTGCAAAAGAGAATAAATGTTTAGGACTGATCACCGGAGAGAGTATCGGTCAGGTGGCAAGCCAGACCATGCAGTCATTAGCGGCAACCAACGAAGTATGTACGCTGCCGGTTTATCGTCCGCTGATCGGTTTTGATAAACAGGAGATCATTGAGATTTCTGAAAAAATTGACACCTACGAGACATCGATCCTTCCGTTTGAGGACTGCTGTACGATATTCGTAGCTAAGCATCCGGTAACAAAACCGAATCTGAATGTCATCAAACACTCAGAGCAAAAACTGAATGATGTCATTGATGAGCTGATGAAAACAGCAATTGAGACAACAGAGGTCATCAGAGTAGAATAAAAAAATCCCGCCTGTTTTTCAGGCGGGATAAAAACCATAATTTAAAAATTAGTCTACAATGTAAGGTTTTAAAATGTCCATGATCTCATCTAAATGATCTTCGGCATGGATGACTAATTCGATCGGTTTAGATAAATCCAGTGAAAAGATACCCATGATGGATTTTGCATCAATAACGTATCTGCCGGAAACCAGATCAAAGTCGAACTCAAACTGTGTGATAGCGTTTACAAATGATTTTACCTTATCAATGGAGTTTAAAGAAATTTGTACTGTTTTCATATAAGTAGACCTCCCATAGTTACTATAGATGTTTGTTTAAGTGTAATCTTTTTAATTAGAAAAGTCAACCAGAGTAAAGGAAAAATAAAGGAAAAAGTATGAGAAGAGCAGCACTGCATAATTTGGGCTGTAAAGTCAATGCTTACGAGACAGAGGCAATGCAGCAGATACTTGAAAAAGCAGGATATGAAATTGTTCCGTTTCAGGAGCAGGCAGATGTGTATGTCATCAACACCTGTTCCGTGACCAATATGGCGGACCGTAAATCCAGACAGATGATACATCGTGCAAGGAAGCAGAATCCGGATGCCGTCATCGTTGCCGCCGGTTGTTATGTGCAGACGGCAGGCGAGCGGCAGGAAGAGGATGAAACCATAGACATTGTCATAGGTAATAACAAAAAACATGAACTTGCCGAAAGACTTGAAGAATTTTTTGAAAAACACGAAAAGGCAAGAGCCATGATCGATATCAACTGTCCAAAAGAGGGCTATGAGGAGCTTTCTTTAAGCAGAACGGCAGAGCATACCAGAGCGTTTATTAAAGTACAGGATGGCTGTAACCAGTTTTGTACTTATTGTATTATTCCGTATGCCAGAGGAAGGGTAAGAAGCCGAAAACCTGCGGATGTGTTAGGCGAGATCCAAAGACTGGCAGAAAACGGCTATCAGGAAGTAGTGCTGACCGGCATCCATCTAAGCTCCTACGGCATAGACATTGAGGACGATCTGCTGCATTTAATAGAACAGGTGCATGAGATCGAAGGGATCCAGAGGATCCGTTTAGGTTCTTTAGAACCAAAGATCGTAACAGAGGAGTTCGCAAAGCGGTTATCGGAATTAGAAAAAATCTGTCCGCATTTTCATCTGTCGTTACAAAGCGGATGTGATGCAACGTTAGAGCGGATGAACCGTAAATATACAACCGAAGAATACGCAAAAAGCTGTGGATATCTGCGTAAATATTTCAGAGAGCCGGCAATTACAACGGATGTGATCGTAGGATTTCCGGGAGAAACAGAAGAGGAATTTGCAGTAACAAAGCAGTATTTAGAAAAAATACATTTTTATGAAATGCATATTTTTAAATATTCCAAACGTCAAGGCACCAAGGCAGCAAAAATGAGCGATCAGATCGATGAACAGATTAAGACGAAGCGGAGCAATGAACTGCTTGCCTTAGAGAAGAAAATGTCTAAGGAATTCCGGGATGCCCATATCGGAAAAGAAGATGAGGCATTATTAGAGGAACCGGTACAGATTGACGGTGTGGACTATTATGTCGGATTTACAAAAGAGTATGTCAAAGTAGCAGTCCGCTCAGAAAAAGACCTTTCAAACTGCATGGTTCGTGGCAGGATCGAAGGGGCATTGAATGAAAATGTATATCTTATGACAGCTTATAGTTGAATTTTAATCCCGGATATATTAAAATGGGAATATCAGTTGTGCGAACGAAAGAGCAAATAAGGACGTGAAAAAATGCAGGATTTAAAGAATACCCAGTACTTCAAAGTAGAAAAGGAACCACAGATGAAGGTAAGCGATGTCATCGATGTTGTTTATCATGCATTATCTGAGAAAGGATATAATCCTGTGAATCAGATCGTGGGTTATATTATGTCAGGAGATCCTACCTACATCACCAGCCATCGGAATGCAAGAAGCCTGATCATGAAGGTGGAACGTGATGAGTTAGTGGAGGAAATCCTGCGTGCATATATCAAAAATAATTCGTGGAAGTAGGGCAGATATTTTATGAGAATCATCGGTTTGGATTTTGGCTCTAAGACAGTAGGTGTTGCAGTCAGTGATGAATTGGGGCTGACAGCACAGGGAGTCGAGATCATCAGAAGAGAGTCACCTAAAAAGCTGCGCCGTACTTTAGCAAGGATTGAGGAACTTGTTGTGCATTACCAGGCAGAACGGATTGTGCTTGGATATCCAAAGAATATGAATAATACAGAGGGTGAACGCTGTGAAAAGACGCTGGAGTTCAAAGAAATGTTAGAACGCCGGACGTCTCTTCCTGTCACGCTATGGGATGAGAGGCTGACAACCGTATCGGCAGACCGTGCCATGATAGAAGGAAATATTCGTCGTGAAGATCGTAAGCAGTATGTAGATAAATTAGCAGCAGTCTTTATTTTACAGGGATATCTGGATTCGCTGAAATTGTAAGAACACCAAAAGGGTGGAATAAGAAAAAAAGAATAGGAAAAAATAAAGAATGGATAAGGTAGAATTTTTTGATGAAGAGTCAAAGGAATACATAGAACTCTATGTATTAGAACAGACGCGTCTGAACGGAGCAGATTATCTGTTAGTAACCGTGGATGAAGAAGGAGATTCCGACGCGTTGATCTTAAAAGATACATCAGCACAGGGAGAAGAGGATGCCGTATATACGGTTGTAGAACAGGAGCAGGAGCTGAATGCCGTTGCAAAGATATTTGCAGAACTGTTAGGAGAAGAAGCTGACATTGAGATGTCATAAATAAAAGAGAATAAACAGCAATGACGATGGAAACTTTTGCTGATCAGAGTATACACAAAAGCAAGGTGGGATACTGCAAAAAAGTGAAGTGCCATGGTGATTGCGTGATCATGAAAAGAAACGGAAAAATAAATTGTACGGAGGAATTATGTTGAAAAAGAAACAAAACTCAAAATTGAAGATCATTCCACTTGGAGGATTAGAACAGATTGGAATGAATATTACTGCCTTTGAATATGAAGACAGTATTATTGTTGTGGACTGCGGATTGTCTTTCCCGGAGGATGATATGTTAGGAATTGACTTAGTCATTCCGGATGTAACTTATCTGAAAGAGAATTTAGACAGGGTCAAAGGATTTTTTATCACACACGGTCATGAGGATCATATCGGTGCGATCCCATATGTTCTGCGTGATGTCAATGTTCCAATCTATGCTACAAAGCTGACGATGGGAATCATTGAGCATAAATTAAGAGAACATAATATGCTCACAAAAGTAAAAAGAAAAGTTGTAAAATACGGACAACATATCAATTTAGGATGCTTCCGTGTAGAATTTATCAAGACAAATCACAGTATCCAGGATGCGGCAGCGCTTGCAATCTATTCACCGGCAGGAATTGTTGTGCATACAGGAGATTTTAAAGTAGATTACACACCGGTCTTTGGGGATGCCATTGACTTACAGCGTTTTGGAGAAATCGGAAAAAAAGGTGTACTGGCATTAATGTGTGACAGTACGAATGCAGAACGTCCGGGATTTACGATGTCCGAAAAGAGCGTCGGTGCAACCTTTGATGAGATTTTTTCGGAGCATAAGAATACGCGTATCATCATTGCAACTTTTGCGTCGAATGTAGACCGTGTACAGCAGATCATCAACTCCGCAGAAAAATTTGGAAGAAAAGTAGGCGTCGAGGGACGAAGCATGGTCAATATCATTTCCACAGCTTCAGAACTCGGCTATTTGAAGATACCGGACAATACCTTAGTGGAGACAGACCAGTTAAAGAATTATCCGGATGAAAAAACGGTATTGATCACAACCGGAAGTCAGGGAGAGTCCATGGCGGCTTTATCCCGTATGGCAAACGGCACACATAAGAAAATTACGATCAAGCCGAAGGACACCATTATTTTCAGTTCCAATCCGATCCCGGGAAATGAAAAAGCAGTTTCCCATGTGATCAACGAGCTTTTCCAGAAGGGGGCAGATGTTATTTTCCAGGATGTCCATGTATCCGGTCATGCCTGTCAGGAAGAGATCAAGCTGATCTATTCTTTAGTAAAACCGAAGTATTCCATACCGGTACATGGTGAGTACAAACATCTGATGGCGCAGGCAAAGGTAGTAGAAGACCTTGGCATGGATAAAGATAATATTTTCATCCTTTCTTCCGGAGATGTGTTAGAATTAGATGAAGAGGGTGCAGAAGTGACCGGAAGAGTCCAGACAGGAGATGTCATGGTAGACGGACTGGGTGTTGGAGACGTTGGAAATATCGTTCTGCGTGACCGCCAGCATTTAGCGGAAGATGGAATCATTATCGTCGTGATGACATTAGAAAACGGTTCCGGAAGAGTGCTTGCAGGACCGGACATTGTTTCGAGAGGTTTTGTCTATGTCCGCGGCTCAGAGAGTCTGATGGATGAGGCAAAAGCAGTTTTAGATGAGACCATGGATTACTGCATGGATAAAAATATTACCGACTGGGGAAAGATCAAATCCGAGATCAAGGATTCCTTAGGAGATTTTGTCTGGAAAGAGACAAAACGCCGTCCGATGATCATGCCAATTATTATGGAAGTGTAAGATGAATACAGTAGACGAGAGCCTGAATCATTTAATAGAGGCAGTAAGAAACAGCAAAGAATTTCAGGATTATCAGATCGTGAAAGCAAAGGTCGAAAAATATCCTGAAAAAAAGAGAAGTCTTGACAAGTATCGTACGAGGATGTATAAGATACAGAACAATCATGGTGAGACCGATTTATATCATCATATTGATGAGATCGAGAGGGAATCGGAACGATTCCGACAGGATGCGCTGATCGATGAATTTTTAACGGCAGAGCTCGCGCTTTGCCGCATGGTGCAGCGGATCAACTGGACACTGATAGAAGAACTGCACTTTGATATGGAAATCGATATGGAATTAGTCAAAGAGGAGTAGTATCAGATGATCGTAGATGAGAGACTCGTAACTTATATCAATTCTTTAGATACGGGAAACACACCAATTTTAGACGAGATAGAGAGGGAGGCACTTGCCTCCTTTGTTCCGATTATCCGAAAGGAGATGCAGAGCTTTTTAAAGGTTCTGTTGTCCATAAAGCGTCCTAAGCGGATTTTAGAGGTTGGAACAGCGGTTGGATTTTCAGCGATCCTGATGGCAGAGTATGATCCTGTCGGATGTGAGATCATAACGATTGAAAATTATGAGAAGCGGATTCCGATTGCAAGGGAGAATTTTATCCGTGCAGAAAAAGAAGAGCAGATTACCCTGTTAGAAGGGGATGCAAAAGATGTATTAGAAACGCTCACAGAACCGTTTGATCTTATTTTTATGGATGCGGCAAAGGGACAGTATCTGAATTTCCTGCCACGGGTATTAGAACTGTTGCAGCCGGAGGGAATTTTGATCTCCGATAATGTGCTGCAGGATGGCGACATTATCGAATCACGGTTTGCAGTGACAAGAAGAAACCGCACGATACATAAGAGAATGAGGGAGTATCTCTATACATTAACGCATAGTGAAGAACTGACTACGGCAGTCCTGCCGGTCGGTGATGGAATTACAATCAGTACAAAGAAGGGAAGAAAAGCATGAGACATCCGGAATTATTAGTGCCGGCAAGCAGCTTAGAAGTATTGAAGATTGCTGTGATATTTGGAGCAGATGCTGTTTATATCGGTGGAGAGGCATTTGGACTTCGGGCAAAGGCAAAGAATTTTACAAATGAAGAGATCAAAGAGGGCATTGCATTTGCACATGAGCATGGTGTCAAAGTCTATATTACGGCAAATATTTTAGCACATAATCAGGATTTAGAAGGTGTGAAAAAATATTTTACGGAATTAAAAGAGATCAAACCGGATGCACTGATCATTTCCGATCCGGGAGTATTTATGATCGCAAAGGAGATCTGTCCTGAGATAGAGATCCATATTTCCACACAGGCAAATAATACCAATTACGGAACCTATCAGTTCTGGTATGCACAGGGAGCAAAGCGAGTAGTGTCTGCAAGGGAGCTTTCCCTAGCGGAAATTAAAGAAATCCGTGACAATATACCAAAAGATCTAGAAATAGAAACATTTATCCATGGAGCAATGTGTATTTCCTATTCGGGCAGATGCCTGCTCAGCAATTATTTTACCGGAAGGGATGCAAATCAGGGCGCCTGCACCCATCCATGCCGTTGGAAATATGCCGTTGTAGAGGAAAAACGTCCGGGAGAGTATCTGCCGGTCTATGAAAATGAGCGTGGAACTTATATTTTCAATTCTAAAGACCTTTGTATGATCGAGCATATTCCGGAACTGATCGATGCAGGAATTGACAGTTTTAAGATTGAGGGCAGAATGAAAACGGCACTCTATGTTGCAACGGTTGCCAGAACCTATCGCAAGGCAATTGATGATTATTTAGAGTCGCCGGAACTTTATAAAAAGAATATGGACTGGTATAAGGAGCAGATTTCAAACTGTACTTACCGCCAGTTTACCACCGGATTTTTCTTTGGAAAACCGGATGAAACAACGCAGATTTATGACAGCAATACTTATGTCAAAGAATATACCTATCTTGGTATTGTTGGAAGTGTGGATGAACATGGCAGATATCGTATTGAGCAGCGCAATAAGTTCTCTGTCGGTGAAGAGATAGAAGTGATGAAACCGAATGGAGAGAACCGGAGCGTTACCGTGCGGGCGATTGTGGACGAAGAAGGCAATGCAATGGAGTCTGCACCGCATCCGCAGCAGGTATTGTTTATTGATTTAGGAGAACCGTTAGAATGTTATGACATTCTCAGAAGAAAAGAGGAGGAACAGCCATGATGGAAGGAAAATATGTTGCTTATGTAGGAACTTATACACATGAAAACAGTGTGGGAATCCATATTTACGATGTGGATGAGCTTCGGGGAACGTTAACGGAGCGAAAAGTTGTTCCAATCAATAATCCATCGGATCTGATTGTTTCCCACAGTGGAAAATACCTCTATTCTATCGCGGATGAAGGAGTGGAAGCCTTTGCCATCCAGCCGGACGGAGATTTGATTCCGATTAACAAAAAGTGGATTGGCGGAATGCGTGGCTGTTATGTAGAACTTGATGATGAGGACCGTTACCTCTTTGTCGGAGGTTACCATGATGGAAGAGTCAGTATGATGCGTCTGAGTGAGGATGGCGGAGTTGCCGAGATCGCGGATGGCATTTTTCATAAGGGACTTGGACGTGGAGTTGCCGAAAGAGCCTCCAGACCTCATGTACATTGCGTAAAAGTAACACCCGATCAGAAATTTCTCTGTGCGGTGGACAGCGGACTTGACCATGTAAAGATTTACCGCATCAACTACGAAAGAGGACGCATCAAATTAGCGGATATTTTACGATGTGAACTGGATTCCGGTCCGCGCATGATCCGTTTCAGTGTGGATGGACGTTTTGCCTATGTACTCTGCGAGTTGAAGAACACCGTAGATGTATATAAATATTATGTGGAGGATGATCAGCCGGTATTTGAGCGGGTGCAGAGCATTTCCACAGACTATGAGGACGAGGGGATTGCCTGCAATGCATCCGGGATTGAACATTCCGCCGATGGAAAATACCTCTTTGTCTCCAATGTGGGCATTAACGATGTGATCATCTATAAAATTGATAAAAATACCGGAATGCTGACCTTAGATATGGAGACCCGGATCAGTGGCGATTATCCGAAGGCACTTGCCGTATTCCCGGATGGACATCACTTTGTCAGCCTGAACCATGACTCTAATGAGATCCGTACCTTTAAGATCAATTATGAGAAAAAATACTGCCTGATGGACGCAAGACCGGTACAGGTGGAGACACCAAACTGTATCTATATCCATAAGTTGAAGTAGTGGGATGAGAATCTTCTTGTCATTTTCCTGCCTCCGGTTTATAATATCTGCATGACAGAGTCAGAAAATTAAAACAGTGGCGTGGACTGGAGGGAAGGTATATGACAATAGAAGAGATGCTTCGAATAAAAGAGAAAAAGTGGAAAGCAGAAGGAAAAGCTGACACCATGGAAGAGTTCCTTGCAAAAATGTAGGGGTTATTTGCTATAGGCAATTAGAACTAATCAGTCGAATTATGAAACCATGATAAGATGAAATGGTAATAATAATTCAAAAATTCAAAGTGCTATATGATTAGCAATCTAACGAAAGTATTCAAAAATTCAAAAATTTTCAAATCTTAAAAAATTTAAAACAATCCAATAATAATAACAATAGAAAAGCAGGATAGGAATCTGTCTAAAAATCATGCATAGCAGCTATTTACTTCTCCGCGAGCTGTATATTTTCAACCGAAGGGCTTTTTGCTCTATAGGAAACACAATGTCCATGCTTGAACGTAACATGGTATTTCTATAGAGATTAGGGTGTCAAAAGGCGGTTTCAAGTTTTTTGATTGGCAACTGGCACAAAGCCAAGTCTGTTTTGTTCCATTGTATGAAAATAAGAAAATCTAAGTCTGCCTGAGTCAGATTGCGATGGAGTGATGTGTACGTCTTAAACGCCCCGTCCATGGGGCTTAAGACTTTTGCTGCCGTCCATGGCAGCAAAACACTATACATGAACAGCCAGACTAAGATTTACTAATTTTCTCCCAAAGTCACAAAAGCAGTCCCGGTTTTGTGCAAGTTGCCAGCCACTAAGTTGTGAGCTGTCTTTTAACACCCTAATCCTATAGAACAAAAAAAGAGCACTGCACAGTTCACAGTACAGCACTCTGGATGATCTGTTATTTATTTCTCATATTTGCACGTTTTCTCATTGTAGGGTCTAAAATTCTCTTTCGGATCCTGAGACTTTCCGGTGTTACCTCTAAGAGTTCATCGGTGTCAATGAAATCAAGTGCCTGCTCTAAACTTAAAATCTTTGGCGGTGTCAGTGTCAATGCCTCATCAGCAGAAGAGGAACGGGTATTAGTCAGATGTTTTTTCTTGCAGACATTTAACTCAATGTCCTCCGCTTTTGCACACTGACCGATTACCATACCGGAGTATACCTTTTCTCCAGGCCCGATGAAGAGAGTACCACGCTCCTGTGCGGAGAAGAGACCGTAAGTTACGGATTCACCGGATTCAAAGGCAATCAGAGATCCCTGTTTGCGGTACTGGATGTCGCCCTTGTATGGAGCATAGTCGTTAAAGATCGTATTAATGATACCATTTCCTTTGGTATCGGTTAAGAATTCGCCACGATAACCGATCAGACCTCTGGATGGGATATTGAACTCTAAACGAGTATATCCGCCGCTGATAGGTCCCATGTTTAAAAGATCACCTTTTCTCTGACTTAACTTGTCAATGACTGCTCCGGTAAATTCATCCGGTACATCGACATAGGCAAGCTCCATCGGCTCTAACTTCTTGCCTTTTTCATCGGTATGATAGAGTACCTCAGCCTTGCTGACTGCGAACTCATAACCCTCACGCCGCATATTTTCAATTAAGACAGATAAATGTAATTCACCACGTCCTGATACTTTGTAGCTGTCGGCGTTCTCTGTTTCCTCGACACGCAAAGAAACGTCCGTATTCAGCTCACGGAAAAGACGGTCACGGATATGGCGGGAGGTTACGAATTTACCTTCCTGTCCGGCAAGCGGACTGTCATTTACGATAAAGTTCATGGAGATGGTCGGCTCGGAAATTTTCTGGAAAGGAATCGCTACAGGATTTTCCGGGGCGCAGATCGTATCTCCAATGTGGATATCAGCAATACCTGAAATGGCGACGATCGAACCGATACCGGCTTCTTTGACATCAACCTTGTTCAGACCGTCAAATTCATAGAGTTTGCTGATACGGACTTTTTGCAGTTTGTCCGGTTCATGGTGATTAACAACAACGGCATCCTGATTGATCTTTAAGCAGCCGTTGTCCACTTTTCCAACACCGATACGTCCAACATATTCATTGTAATCGATCGTACTGATCAAAACCTGTGTATTCGCATCCGGGTCACCTTCCGGTGCAGGAATGTAATCTAAGATGGTTTCAAAAAGAGGAGTCATGTCCTTCTTTTCATCGTTCAGATCTTTTAATGCATATCCATCTCTTGCAGAAGCATAGATGAATGGGCAGTCAAGCTGTTCATCGGAAGCATCTAAATCCATAAAGAGTTCTAGCACTTCGTCGATGACTTCATCCGGTCTTGCCTCCGGACGGTCAATCTTATTGATACATACGATTACCGGGAGATCTAAGGCAAGTGCTTTCATCAGAACGAATTTGGTCTGTGGCATAGCTCCCTCAAAAGCATCTACAACGAGAACAACGCCATTTACCATTTTTAAGACACGTTCTACTTCACCGCCAAAATCCGCATGTCCCGGAGTGTCGATGATATTGATCTTTACATCTTTATAGAATACGGCTGTATTTTTAGAAAGGATAGTGATACCGCGTTCTCTTTCTATATCATTGGAATCCATCACACGTTCCTGCACTTCCTGGTTGGCACGGAATACACCACTTTGCTTTAAAAGCTCGTCTACTAACGTTGTTTTGCCGTGGTCAACATGGGCAATGATCGCAATGTTACGGATGTCCTCTCTTTTTGTTTTCATATTTTAATCCTTCTTTCTCTTGTTCACATATAAGTCTAACCAATTTATTTTATCACAAAAAAAAGATATGGCAATACTTTTTGAAAAAATACAGGAGTAAGAATCAGGAAAGTTATCGACAAAACATGTGGAGTTTTTTGTGGCGGGACAACTAAGATAGAGGGGCAAAAGATGTTCAAGAGAATGAAGGGAGAAGAAACATGGCAGATAAATTATTTGAAAATAACCAGGTAACGATGATAGGAGAGATTGTCTCAGAATTTGAATTCAGCCACGAGGTATATGGTGAGGGATTCTATTTAGTAGATATATCCGTCAGCCGCCTGAGTGATTCCGTAGATTACATACCATTGATGGTGTCGGAAAGACTGGTGGATGTGACACAGAGTTATATCGGAGAGACCATCTCAGTAAGCGGTCAGTTCCGCTCCTATAATAGACATGAGGAAAAGAAGAACCGCCTGATACTTTCCGTATTTGTACGCGAATTAGAGTTCGTGGATGAGATCGAGGATGATATCAAGAGCAATCAGATTTACCTCGACGGTTACATATGTAAAGAGCCGATCTACAGAAAAACACCACTTGGCAGAGAAATTGCGGATCTTTTGGTTGCAGTCAACCGTTCCTATGGGAAATCAGACTATATCCCATGTATCTGCTGGGGAAGAAATGCGAGATATGCCTCCTCATTTGAGGTGGGAAGCCATGTCGAAGTATATGGAAGAATCCAGAGCAGGGAATATATTAAAAAAATCGGTGAAGAGCAGACAGAGAAGCGTGTTGCCTATGAAGTATCTGTCAATAAAATAGAGTTTTTAGAATAAAATTTGCTTTTTTTGTCCGAATATGGTATTTTAATCAAATCCAGGGGGAGAAGATTGAAAGCCATATCGTATGGCAGAGGAGGAAAAAATGGAACGTGGAGTGATACAGATTTACTATGGTGAGGGCAGAGGAAAATCGACTGCCGCACTTGGAAATGCACTGCGTAAGGCAGATGCAGGAAAAAATGTCATTATTGTCCAGTTCTTGAAGGCAAAAAAAGAAGAACCGGGAGAACTGTTGCAGCGTTTAGAGCCGGAGATCAAGTTTTTCCGTTTTGAGAAACTAGCGGAATGTTTTGCAGATCTAAGTGAAGATGAGAAAAAAGAAGAATCTGCAAATATGAAAAATGGATTAAATTTTGCCAGAAAAGTGCTTGCAACCAGTGAGTGTGATCTGCTCGTACTTGATGAGATCTTAGGAGTCGTGGATGCAGGCGTGATATCGGTAGAAGAGTTGTGTGCGATCATCCGGGCAAAAACGGAGGAAACCGATGTGATCTTAACCGGACGGAGACTGCCGGAGGAATTGCGGGAAATTGCGGATGAAGTCTACAATATTATAGCGGAAAAATAATTGACAAGGTTCGTCCGTAGTGATATAGTTAGCACAGATATGAGTAGTAGAATATAATAGAATAAAAAGGTAGAGGTTGCGTGATTCATAAGTAGCATATCGGATGCGGCAGAGGCAGAAGAAGAGGTGTGAAAGGGGAGAACGCCGAAAGGATATGGTGATCTGCAGTCGTATCTTTGGGCATAGGATGAAGAATTCTATGACTCTCATCGGTATATCAGATGGAGGCGCTATCCGAAAAGACACAGTGATTTGGATTCTGTGAACGAAAATTTAAGCCGGCTTTTCTGAGTCGGCTTTTTCTGGCTATAGGAAAAGTTTTCCGTAGCTTTATCTACCTGAAATCAGAAAATGGAGGAAATAGATATGGCAATATTTAAAGGTGCAGGAGTGGCAATCGTAACCCCGATGAAAGAAAATCAGGAAGTGAACTATGAAAAGTTAGAAGAACTGATCGAATTTCAGATTGAGAATGGAACGGATTGTATTGTAATCGCAGGAACAACCGGAGAGAGTTCCACACTTTCCATGGAAGAACACAAAAAAGTCATTGAGGCTGCCATTGCATTTACAAAGGGCAGGATTCCGGTCGTAGCAGGTACGGGTTCTAATTGTACTGCAACAGCAGTACAGCTTTCACAGGAAGCAGAGGAGGCAGGTGCAGACGGACTTTTGATCGTAACACCATATTATAACAAGGCAACACAGGGTGGTCTGATCCGGCATTATACAACGATCGCAAGATCCGTAAAGACACCGATCATCATGTACAATGTGCCAAGCAGAACAGGATGTAACATTTTACCGGAGACAGCAGCAACATTGTTTAAAAATGAAACAAATATCGTGGGATTAAAAGAAGCAACAGGAAGTCTTGCACAGGCATCTAAGACGATGGATCTGACAGATGGAAAATTAGACCTTTATTCCGGTGAAGACGGACTGGTCGTGCCACTGATGTCCATTGGAGCCATCGGAGTGATCTCCGTATGGTCGAATGTTGCACCAAAGGATGTGCATGATATGTGCATGAGCTATCTGAATGGGGATACGAAAAAAGCATTAGAGATACAGATGAAGGGTCTGCCGTTAGTGGATGCACTTTTCTCAGAGGTCAATCCGATCCCGGTGAAAAAAGCATTGAACCTGATGGGAATGGAAGTCGGACCGCTTCGTCTTCCGCTGACCGAAATGGAAGAAAAAAATGCAAAAGTATTAGAAGAAGTAATGCGTACTTACGGACTGTTAAAGTAAGCAGTACAGTTTGTGATCAGAGAGAAGAGAACGAGAGGATAAAGAAATGACAAGAGCGATCATGCATGGCTGTAATGGAAAAATGGGTCAGGTGATTACCGGACTTTGTAAAGAGGATCCTGATATTGAGATCGTGGCAGGAATCGATGTATCAAACCACATTAAAAATGAATATCCGGTATATCAGAGCCTTTGGGACTGCAAGGAGGAAGCAGATGTGATCATTGATTTTGCTTCTGCACAGGCAGCAGATGTCCTGATTGATTACAGTGTACAAAAAGAGATTCCGGTCGTCATCTGTACGACCGGATTGAGTGAAGAACAGATAGAACGGATTGAAGCAGCAGCCCAAAAGACGGCAGTGTTGCGTTCTGCAAACATGTCCATGGGAATCAATATTTTGATGGATCTGTTAAAAAAAGCAGCAAAGGTGTTAGCACCGGCAGGATTTGATATGGAGATCGTGGAAAAACACCATAATCAGAAAGTGGATGCACCGAGCGGAACGGCATTGGCATTAGCAGATGCAATGAACAATGCGTTAGAAGAGAACTACGAATATAAGTATGACCGCTCACAAGAACGGAAAAAGAGAGAGAAATACGAAATCGGTATCCAGGCTGTCCGTGGTGGAAATATTGTAGGTGAGCATGAAGTGATTTTTGCGGGAACGGATGAAGTGATCGAATTCAAACACACAGCATATTCCAAAGCGATTTTTGGAAAAGGAGCCATTGAAGCGGCTAAGTTTTTAACAGGAAAATCGGCAGGCTTTTATGATATGAGTGATGTGATTCAGTCAGCAGACCGCTAAGGGACAAAGGAGAGCGTATGGAAGAAAGAGACCTCAAATATTTAAAGACAATGGCAAGACAGTATCCGACCATTGCATCGGCAGCGACAGAGATTATCAACTTACAGGCAATCTTAAGTCTGCCAAAAGGAACGGAACATTTTATGACAGATATTCATGGAGAATATGAGCAGTTCCAGCATATCTTAAAAAACGGTTCGGGAGCCATTAAGAGGAAAATACAGGATGAGTTCGGCAATGCATTCAGCGAAGCAGAGAAGAAGTCGATCGCGACATTGATCTATTATCCGGAATTGAAATTAGAGCAGGTGCAGCAGAGCGAGGAAGATCTTGAGGACTGGTACAGCGTGATGCTTTATCGTTTGATCTGTGTCTGCAAGAATGCATCTTCAAAATATACACGTTCAAAAGTGCGTAAGGCACTTCCAAAGGATTTTGCATATGTGATCGAGGAACTTTTAAACGGAAGACCGGATGTGTCTGATCAGGAGGCATACTATAATGAGATCATCCATTCCGTGATCCGTACAGGACGTGCACCGGAGCTGATCATAGCACTTTGTAATCTGATCCGCCGTCTGGTCGTAGACCATCTTCATGTGGTAGGAGATATTTTTGACCGAGGTCCGTATCCGCATATGATCATGGATTCGCTGATGGAGCATCATTCCGTCGATATCCAGTGGGGAAATCACGATGTGCTCTGGATGGGAGCTGCAGCAGGAAATACGGCATGTATCGCAAATGTCCTTCGGATTTCAGCAAAATATGGAAATCTGAATATTTTAGAGGACGGCTATGGTATCAATTTAGTGCCGTTAGCACGCCTTGCGATGACCCAGTATGCGGATGACCCATGCAAGTGTTTCAGTCTGGATTTCCGTGAAGAAGAGTATGATGTCCGGGATGCCATGTTAGATGAAAAAATGCATAAAGCCATCAGTATTATCCAATTTAAGTTAGAAGGACAATTAATAGAAAAGCACCCGGAGTTCCATATGGAGGATCGAAGGCTGCTGCATCAGATGGACTTAGAAAAAGGAACCGTTGTGATTGAAGGCGTTACATATCCATTGAAGGACAAATGTTTTCCAACGATCGACCCGAAGAATCCGTATCAGCTTACCGCAGAAGAAAATGATGTGGTGGAGCGCTTAAAGACAGCATTTGTCAACTGTGAACGTTTGCAGAAACATGTGCGTTTCCTGCTTACAAAGGGAAGCCTTTACAAAGTATACAATGGCAATCTGCTGTATCATGGCTGTGTGCCGCTGAACGAGGACGGAACCTTTACGGAAGTAGATATTTATGGAGAAAAATATTCAGGTAAAGAACTGTATGATGTATTAGAGCATTATGTCCGCAAGGGATATTATTCTCTGGATAAAGAAGAGAAGAAAAAGGGACTCGATATCTTCTGGTTTATCTGGGAAAATCAAAATTCACCGGTATTCGGAAAACAGAAGATGACAACCTTTGAACGTTACTTTGTTGCAGATAAAAAGACCCATGTGGAGCCAAAGAATCCATATTACCGGCTGTTAGAAAAAGAAGAGATCGTCAACCGCATTTTAGCGGAGTTTGGATTGCAGGGGGAAGAGTGCCATATTATTAACGGTCACATTCCGGTGGAATCGAAAAAGGGCGAATCCCCAATCAAATGTAACGGAAAACTTTTGATCATTGACGGTGGATTTTCTAAAGCGTACCAGGGAAAGACCGGAATTGCAGGTTATACATTGATATACAATTCCTATGGACTTGTCATTGCAGCACATGAGCCGTTTGAATCAGTAGAAAAGGCAGTACAGGAGGGAAGAGACGTTCATTCCCACAGACTGTTAGTAGAACATGTGGTAAAACGTAAGACCGTGGCAGATACGGATGTAGGACGTTCCATTCAGGAGAACATCCGTGAGTTAGAAAAACTTCTCCAGGCGTATCGTGAGGGTACAATCGTAGAGAATGCATAAAATCAGGAAAAATGCTTGCAAAATATACGGTTTTATGGTATTATATGCGAGTTGTGAGAAAAAAGAGATGGTCCTCTGTTACAAAGTGTATTACGAACATCCGGATAATTAGGAGGAAACAACATGAACGCAAGTGAAATCATTAAGAGCATTGAAGCAGAGCAGTTAAAAGCAGAAGTACCTGAATTTGCTGTAGGTGATACAGTAAAAGTACATGCGAAGATCAAAGAGGGAAACCGTGAAAGAATCCAGGTCTTTGAAGGAATCGTATTAAAGAGACAGGGCGGAAGCAACCGTGAGACTTTTACAGTTCGTAAATTCTCAAACGGCGTTGGAGTAGAGAAGACATGGCCTTTGCATTCTCCAAACGTGGAAAAGATCGAAGTAGTAAGAAGAGGTAAAGTAAGAAGAGCTAAATTATACTACTTAAGAGACCGCGTAGGTAAGAGAGCTAAGGTAAAAGAATTAGTAAAATAAGTCGATGGGAAGGGACAAGTACTTCGGTATTGTCCCTTTTTGTTTATGTGTTGGGGTGGTGAACCTTATGGATCAGAT
Source organism: Lachnospiraceae bacterium (assembly GCA_003507655.1). GTDB lineage: Bacteria > Bacillota > Clostridia > Lachnospirales > Lachnospiraceae > Maccoyibacter > Maccoyibacter intestinihominis. Next base: position 61,181 of record DNUZ01000023.1, read on the forward strand.
ATTCCGGGTTTCCTTGTGCAGACCATTCCGATGAGCCTCTTAAATCAGAAATCGTATTCGCTATAGGGCTCTACGATTTCCTGAGTCTCATCTCCATTGCACAAAAAGAAACTTTCCATATCTGATCCATAAGGCTGCTACACATTCTCAAAGGATACGAAAAGAAGATTAGACCTTAGCAGGGTGCGAAAGATTACGAAAAGAGAGGATACAGGGAGGAACTACGATGAATCTGCGTTTCAGACGAAGTGGATTGGATTTTTCAAGGCGAAGAAGAAAAGTAAATAAGACGTTAGCAAAAGAAGTTGGCACCTGGATTGGTGAGATTGCGATTGCAGTATTGTTTGCACTTGTGTTAGTCTATTTTGTCGGATACCGGGCAGATGTGGTAGGCCCGTCCATGCTTGGCACTCTAGCGGAGGGGGATGAGGTGTTGGTTAACCGCTTTGTATACAAACTGACCCAGCCAAAGACGAATGATATCGTGGTATTTTTTCCAAATGGAAATGAAAAATCACATCTTTATATCAAACGTGTGATCGGAGTTCCGGGAGATACGGTACAGATCAAAAATGGTACGGTTTATGTCAATGGAAAAGTATTTGATGAAAAAATAGAGGCAGCTTCGATTGAGCATGCCGAATTAGCAGAAGATGAGATAGAGGTTGGCGAGGACGAGTTCTTCGTGTTAGGAGATAATCGTAACAATAGTGAGGACAGTCGGTACGCCAATATCGGAAATGTAAAAAAGGAATATATTGTGGGGAAGGCATGGTTTATCGTTTCCCCGCTGAAAGATTTTGGATTTGTAAAGTAGAGGTGAGAATATGCAGTTTCAGTGGTATCCGGGACATATGACAAAGGCAAAACGCCAGATGCAGGAAGATATAAAGCTTATTGACCTGGTTATCGAACTGGTAGATGCCAGAATCCCGATGAGTAGCAGGAATCCGGACATTGATGAGCTTGGAAAAAATAAAGCAAGACTGATCCTTTTGAATAAATCGGATTTAGCAGATAAAGATGCAAGTGAAGCATGGATGGAATTTTTTAAGGAAAAAGGCTATTTTGCCGTTAAAGTGGATGCAAGGAATAAAGGCTGTATGAAAGCCATTTCGGCTGTCATTGCAGAAGCCTGTAAGGAAAAGACGGAGCGGGACAGAAAACGTGGGATCAAGAACCGTCCGGTCCGTGCAATGGTGGTTGGAATCCCGAATGTCGGAAAATCCACATTTATCAATACCTTTGCAGGAAGAGCCTGCGCAAAGACCGGAAATAAGCCGGGAGTTACAAAAGGAAAACAGTGGATCCGTCTGAATAAGAGTGTGGAACTGTTAGATACACCGGGAATCCTCTGGCCGAAATTTGAAGACCAGCAGGTGGGACTGCGGCTGGCATTGATCGGTGCGATCAAAGATGAGATCTTAAATATTGATGAGTTAGCATTAGAGCTGATTGCTATTTTAACAGAACATTATCCGGGAGTGCTGCATGCACGTTACGAGGTGGAGGAAGACCAGACACCGGCAAATATCATAGAACAGATTGCCGTAAAGAGAAATTGTATCCAGAAGGGCAATGAACTGGATTATACCAAAGCAGCGAATCTGTTGTTAGAAGAATTCAGGAGTGGAAAATTGGGGAAAATTACCCTTGAATTTCCTGTTGCAGTAGCATAGAATAGAAATAGATTTGCAATAGCAGACGCAGGAAAGGTTATAGGATATGTCAGAGGAAAATATGCCGGAAGAGAACACACCGGAAGGAACAGGAAAAAGAATAGGAAAAGAGATTTTGAGTTTTGTCCTTTATTTTGTCATTGTAATCGCAGCAATGCTTTTGATCATACATTATGTGGGACAGCGGACAGAGGTCAGTGGTTCTTCTATGGAGAATACTTTAAGCGATGGGGATAATCTGATCGTAGATAAGATATCCTACCGTTTTCATGACCCGGAAAGATATGATATTATCATTTTCCCATATAAATATGAGGAAGATACCTATTATATCAAAAGGATCATCGGATTGCCGGGAGAACATGTGCGGATCGATGATTCCGGAAATATCTATATCAATGGAAAAGTACTGAAGGAATCCTATGGAAGAGAAGTGATACAGGATCCGGGCATTGCAAGAGATGAGATCACACTTGGTGAGGGTGAGTATTTCGTGCTTGGAGATAACCGGAACAACAGCTCGGACAGCAGAGATCCAAGCGTTGGTATTATCCAAAAGAAGGATATCATTGGAAGAGCATGGCTTCAGATTTATCCGTTTGATGAATTTGGATTTATCAGGCACCAGTAGGAGGCAGTTTTGAAACAGAAGACAATCGGTGAGATTAAAGCAGAATTAAAGGCAGCAGAGGAATCCATGCTGCCTGTTTTTATTGAAAACTATAAGGAAGATACCAGAAGCGGTGTGCAGGCAGCCGTTGCCCAGGCAAAAAAACGAATCGAAAAATTAGAGGCAGAGCGGGTACGCATCGAGGTCTTAAAAAAATACGAATACGAGTATGCAGAATATACTTATATCTGTGGGATCGATGAAGCGGGAAGAGGACCGTTAGCAGGTCCGGTGGCAGCAGGAGCCGTGATCCTGCCAAAGGACTGTGATATTTTGTATATCAATGATTCTAAAAAGTTGTCTGCCGCAAAACGTGAGGCACTCTATGATAAGATCATGGAAAAAGCAGTAGCAGTCGGTGTCGGTCTGGTCGGACCACAGCGGATTGATGAGATCAATATTTTACAGGCGACCTATGAAGCCATGCGGGAGGCTATAAGGAATTTAGGCGTAGCACCCGATATATTATTAAACGATGCAGTAACGATACCGGAGGTTTCCATACCACAGGTGCCGATCATCAAAGGAGATGCAAAGAGTATTTCAATTGGAGCGGCAAGCATTATTGCAAAAGTGACGAGGGACCGGCTGATGGCAGAATATGATGAACTGATGCCGGAATATGGTTTTGCCTCCAACAAAGGCTATGGTTCGGCAGAACATATTGCGGCAATTAAAAAGTATGGAGCATCACCGATCCACCGAATGACATTTATAAAGAATTTTATCTAGGGGGCATCTGTATGCAGATATCGGATTTACTTGGAAAATACGGACAAAATACCGTGCCGGTTACGGCGCAGGAGCAGGCGGTAAAGACAGGAACACAGCAGTTGACAGGTACGCTGTCCTCTTTACAGACAGGAAACGTATTTGAAGGAACCGTGACGGATATTTCTGACGGACAGGTACTTTTAACGCTTGCAAACGGAGAGAAGATTTCTGCCAGATTAGAGGGACAGATACAGCTCCAGCTCAATCAGGCAATGTTTTTTGAAGTAAAATCCAATACCCAGACACAGATAGCCATCAAACCGTATTTAAACGGAGACAGCAGTAATCCAACCCTGTTAAAGGCCTTAATGCAGGCAGGAATGGGAGTTACAACAGATAATCTTGAGATGGTACGCACCATGATGGAGGAACAGCTTCCGATCGATAAGAACAGTTTAAATCAGATGATGAGACAGCTTGCGATGTTTCCAAAGGCAGAGCCATCTGTGATCGCACAGATGAATAAGTTAGGGATTCCTGTAACGGAGGCCAATGTGCAGCAGTTTTCTAATTATAAGGCAGATACCGCGGCAATTATGAAAGAATTAGAAAATGTCTTAGAGCAGCTTCCAAAGTCGATCGCAGGAGAAGGTGATACTGCCGGGCAGATGACAGCAAAAAATATGCAGTTGATGGATATTCTGTTTGGAGGAGAAACGATCGAACAGAGTCAGGATACAAGAGCAAAAGCACAGGAGCTGCTTGCAAAAACGGCAGATGGAAGTGTTGTTATAAAGAATGGAACAGAGCAACAGGCAGCAGATATTGCAAAAGAATTGCAGCAGACATTAAGCACGGCAGAAGACGGAATGCAGCAGACAAGTGCAGCAGGAGAGGGCATACAGCAGGCAGATGCAGCAAAACAGGCAGAAGGCAGACAGATGCCGGCTGCAACACAGGGCAGTCTGGGAGAGATTCTTGGAAAAGAAGGAGCTGCCAGCTTAGAACAGCAGCTAAAAGCGTTAGAAACAGATGGAAAACAGGTCTTGTTTGATAAAAATGGAAATTTGAATACGGGAATGAGTGCAGAGGAATTTTTGAAGAATTTAAATCAGTTGTTCAAAGAGAATGAATTTCCACAAAAAGAGGCACTATTCAAACTTTTTTCAGGAAAAGAATACCAGACCATTTTAAAAAAGGCAGTAGAGAACCAGTGGTACTTAGAGCCACAGGAGACGGGTTCCAAAGAAACCGTAGAGAAACTGTATAACAGGCTGCAGACGCAGATGAACCGGTTGGATGAATTTATCAAACAGGCGGGAAGCGGAACGGAGGGTCTGCAAAAAGCGGTAGCGGATGTCCGTGGCAATATCGAATTTATGAACCAGATCAATCAGATCTATAATTTTGTCCAGCTTCCGTTAAAAATGAACGGGCAGAATGTCAACAGTGAGCTTTATGTCTATACGAATAAAAAGAACCCAAGAGACATGGACGGCGAGCTGAGTGCTTTTTTACATTTGGATATGGATCACCTTGGCTCTACGGATATTTCCGTCAAGATGAAAGGGACTGCGGTCAAGACAAATTTCTATATGGCGGATGATGCTTCTTATGAACTGATCTTAGCACATGCCGAAGAACTGGCGGAACGTTTAGAGAACAAGGGGTATCAGTGTCAGATCGAAGTAAAGAGCGAAGAAAAGGATATGGATTTTGTAGAAGATTTTTTAAAACATGATATGCCGAGTGCCGGAAAGGTCTATCGGTATTCCTTTGATGTGAGGGCATAGATATGGAGAAGCAGAAAGAAAAAGTCAAGACAGCCGTGGCGATCGCTTATGAACCCGGCGAAGAGGCACCAAAGATCTTAGCAACCGGTAAGGGACTGATAGCCGAGCGGATCATAGAAAAAGCAAAAGAAGAGGATGTACCGTTTTACAAGGACAGCAAATTAGCAGCGACACTCTCAAAACTGGAGATCGGGGATATGATCCCACCAGAGCTGTATGAGGTCGTGGCGGAGATACTGGTCTTTGTGGATAAGATGGATCGTTTGAAGGATAAACTTGGAAAATAGGGGGAGAGTATGAACCGACGAAAAGAAGGAGCATATTATGAGAATCTGGTGGCAGAGTATTTAAAGACGCAGGGATATGAAATCTTAGAAAAAAATTACCGTTGCCGTATAGGAGAGATCGATCTGATCGCAAAAGAGGGAGAGACATTAGTCTTTGTGGAGGTCAAATATCGCAGAAATGATAAGATGGGAGATCCCAAAGAGGCAGTCGATCGAAAAAAGCAGAAAAAAATCTCCATGACAGCGTCCTATTATCTGATGCGGGAGTGCGGGCGTATGGATATTCCGTGCAGATTTGATGTGGCAGCAGTGTTAGGGGAGCAGATAGAAGTGGTAAAAAATGCCTTTGAGTATCTGCCGTAGAACAGAAGGTAATAGATCAAAGAGAGGTAGAAGATGAAGATCGAAGATTTTAAGAAGAAAAACGAAGAGCAGATATTTGTAATAGACGGCGGGGAACAGCCCCCGCTTTTAAAATATAAAAAGTTAGAAGAGATTCCTTGGATACGTCATTGCTTTACTACCAGAGAAGGCGGGGCAAGCAAAGGGATTTTTGCAGAACTGAACCTCAGCTTTACCAGAGGAGACGAGGAAGCGGCGGTGCGAGAGAACTATCGACGTGTTGCTAAGCGTATGGGAACAGAGGTATCGCATTTTGTGTGCAGTGACCAGACACATACCACCAATGTCAGAGTCGTTACCAAAGAAGACGCAGGGGCAGGAGTCGTCAGAGAACGCGGGTATACCGATGTGGATGGGCTGATCACAAATGAGCCGGGGCTGGTACTGTCCACATTTTATGCAGACTGTGTGCCGCTTTATTTTGTAGATACAGAGCATCATGCGATCGGGCTTTCCCATTCCGGCTGGCGTGGTACGGTAGGAAGAATGGGGGCGGCAACCATTCAGGCGATGCAAAAGCACTATGGAACAGATCCAAAACATCTGATCTGTGCGATCGGACCATCCATTTGTCAGGATTGTTATGAGGTCAGTGAGGATGTGGCAGAGGCATTCGCAAAAGAATTTCCGGATAATGAAAAAGAAATTTTAAAGAGTAAAGGCAGTGGAAAATATCTGTTAGACCTATGGCGGGCAAATGAGATCGTATTCATGGAAGCCGGTGTGCCAAAGGAGCAGATCGTAACCACAAACCTTTGTACCTGCTGCAATCCGAAGCTGCTTTTTTCGCATCGGGCAAGCCATGGAAAACGCGGAAATCTTGGAGCATTTTTGATGATAAAAGAACAGGGTTAAGAAAATCTTAAGTATTTCCTAAACTCCCCTTCCTTGTATAGGCAGGGGAGTTGTGCTATTTTAGGTGTATGAAATGTAGTAGTACACTTAATACGCAAGGAAGGAGTTGTAAAATTGCTGACATTGAATTATCGGGATACCAAGCCGATTTATATACAGATAAAGTCAGGATTGAAAAAGCTGATGATCACAGGCGCGATCGCCGCAGATGAAAAGCTGCCCTCTGTCCGGGAGTTAGCGGGAACACTTGCCATTAACCCGAATACGATACAACGGGCATACCGGGAGTTAGAGGCAGAGGGATACCTGTATTCCGTGTCCGGAAAAGGAACCTTTGCGGCTAAGGATATCCGGTTAGATGCGATGGGGATGGAAGAACTGTTCTTGCAGTTTGAAGAGATAGCAGAAGAACTGCTTTATTTTTCTGTAACGGCAGAGGAATTAAAAAGCAGGATTGAAAGATTAGAAAAGAGGAGGAAAGAGCAGTGATACAGGTAGAAAATCTGGTAAAAACCTTTGATGGATTCCGGGCATTGGATGGAGCCGATTTCCATGTAAAAAAAGGTGCGATCTACGGACTGGTAGGACCGAATGGAGCAGGAAAATCGACACTCATCCGCCATCTGACAGGAATCTATAAGCAGGATGAGGGAAGTGTCTTAATTGATGGAGAACCGGTTTTTGAAAATCCGGCAGTAAAAGAGAAGATTGCCTATATTCCGGATGACTTATTTTATTTTGCACAGGCAGATACCATGGAAATGAAAAAGTTCTATGAAGGCATCTATCCGAATTTTGATGCAGGACTGTTTGAAAAAATAAGGGAAGCCTTTCCTTCCATAGATACAAAGCAGACGATCCGCAGACTTTCCAAAGGAATGCAAAAGCAGGTGGCATTCTGGTTAGCGATCAGTGCAAGACCACAGATTCTGATCTTAGATGAACCGGTGGATGGTTTAGATCCGGTGATGCGAAGACAGATATGGAGCCTGATCCTGCAGGATGTGACAGAGCATGGAACGACCGTGCTAGTCTCTTCCCATAATCTGAGGGAATTAGAGGATGTATGTGACCATGTGGGGATTATGAACCATGGAAAGATTATTATTGAACGTTCGTTAAGTGAACTGCAAAGCAGTATTTGTAAGATCCAGGCGGCATTCCAGGCAGAAATGCCAAAACTTCCGAAGGATTTAGAAGTGCTGCATATGTCAACGACGGGAAGAGTCCATACGATGATCGTAAGAGGAGAACCCAAACAGATCAAAGAGCAGTTTACGGCTTTAAATCCGATGTTGATGGATGTATTGCCGTTAAGTTTAGAAGAAATATTTATTTACGAGTTAGGAGGTGCTGATTATGCAGTCAGGGACATCCTGTTTTAATAAGACGATCTTTAAGAAAAATATCACACATTTTTGGCCGATCTGGGGAATCTATCTGGTGTTTTTACTCTATGCACTGCCGTTGACACTGCTGTTATCCACGGAAAATCCGGGAACAGGTGCCAAAGCGGCAAAGCAGATCGCAGAGGATAATCTGGCACGTTATACGGCCTGTTTAGGCGGAGCGTTAACGCCGATGTTTGTATTTATTGCAGCAACCGTTTGTGCCATGACCGTTTTTTTCTATCTGTATCAGAATCGGAGTGCAAACATGATCCATGCACTGCCTGTCAGTAGAAAAGAACTCTATGTGACAAATGTTGTTTCCGGTTTCCTGTTTCTGATCGTGCCACAGATTTTAACCTTTGTCATTACCGCATTTGTATGTTTTGCAAGAGATATTTCCCGGTTGGAATATCTGCTGTACTGGCTGTTGATGACCATGGGAATGAGTCTGTTTGCCTATGCGGGAGCCATTGTGATCGGAATGTTGACAGGACAGCTTTTAGCAGTTCCGGTCTTCTATGTCATAGCCAACTTTTTATATGTAGGCATCCGGTTTATCTTTCAGATCTTACAGACAGAAATGGTCTACGGAATGGATCACCATTTCCGATTCAGCAAAGGGAATTTTCTCTCTCCGCTGTACTATTTAGAAACGAATGTGTCTATTCATACGGTTTCCGGTGAAGAGGCAGCCGGTTCGTTGATCGAAGTGGTTGGTGGAAAAGCAGTCGCTATTTATGCGTTAGTCGGTGTCCTGTTATTTTTTGTAGGTTATCTGATATACAGGAAAAAACGTTTAGAAACCGTAGGGGACTGTATTGCAGTAGGCTGGCTCAAACCGGTATTCCGATGGGGAAGTGCAATCTGTGTGGCAATCTTAGCAGCAGCATTAGTTGCAGGAGTGAACAGTAAGGCATCACGGACACAGATGATGATCCTTGCATTACTGGGAGCTGTTATCAGTGGAGCAGTTGCATTTTTCATTGCACAGATGTTTTTAGCAAAGAGCTTTAAGGTATTTGAAAAGCGAAGGATTACAGAGTGTGTCGGAGTTGTTGCAGTGTCCTTACTGTTAGTAGCAGGCATCAGTATGGATGCAGTCGGGATTGAAAAAAAGATACCGGATGTCGGTGAACTGAAGGCTGTCTATATGTGTGCAGATGAGAGTATTATGGCAGATGAGCCGGAAAAGATGAAAGAACTGATCGCACTACATAAGAATATCATAGACGCAAAAGACGGATTATTAAAAGCTTCACAAAGTAAGAAAGACGAGGGGGAAAGTCCGAGAGTGGAATTTAAGTATGCCTATAAAGATGGCACTTATCTGTACCGCAGTTATGAACTTGCTGAGACAAAAAAAGAGATCCAAAAGAAGGATTCCGTATTAAATCAGATTTTAGATGTGGAAAACCGGTATGACAACTATATGGCGGGACTGTTTGGAAGAAATTATAAGACAGCCAAACCGGTTGGAATTTCTATTGATTTTTACAGTGAAGAGAACGACACTTATGAGACGATTTATATGAGCAGTGAATATTTAGAGAAGATGTATAAAGCATTAAAGCAGGATATCAAAGAGGGAAATCTGAAAAACATCCCATATACACAGCAGGAGGATAAATTCTACTCTTCCGGACTCAGTATAGAGTATTATAATCCAAAAGGAATTGAGCAGGTGGATATTTACGGAGATGAGTACGGCTATTCCGCTGGTGTCTGGAAAAGTGATACTGCCTATGTAAAGTTCAACGTAGACTGTAAACATATGTTAAAGGTGATCGAGGAAGCCGGGCTGTTGACGGAAAATCATAAGCTTCGGACAGAGAGCGAGCAGAACGCGCTTTTGAATGAACAGTAATGATAGAAAAGAACGATTCAGGGAATCATAACGAAGGGTTGTGATTCCCTGAATTTTATTGTAAACTAAGATACAGATGTCAAAGTGGCATAAAATGCTTTACAAGAAACGTTGGATATTGTAAAATCAAGCGAATAAATAAGATTACAGGAAAAGAGGAGAATAGATATGAGTAAGCCGGTAGTAGCAATCGTTGGACGGCCGAATGTAGGAAAATCGACACTTTTTAATGTATTAGCAGGTGAACGTATTTCCATTGTACAGGATACACCGGGAGTTACAAGAGACAGGATTTATGCAGAAGTGCAGTGGCTCGATAAGGCGTTTACTTTAATCGATACCGGAGGAATTGAACCGGACAGCAAAGATGTTATTTTATCACAGATGAGAGAGCAGGCAGAGATTGCGATCGAGACAGCGGATGTCATTATTTTTATTACCGATGTGCGTCAGGGACTGCAGGATTCCGATGCAAAGGTTGCCGATATGCTCAGACGTTCGAAAAAACCGGTCATCTTAGCAGTCAATAAAGTAGATGATTTTAACAAATATATGGCAGATGTCTATGAATTTTATAATTTGGGGATCGGAGACCCGGTTCCGGTATCCGCTGCCTCCAGACTGGGAATCGGAGATTTACTCGATGAGGTCATTGCACAGTTCCCACAGGGAAGTGCAACAGATGAAGAGGACGAAAGACCGAGGATCGCAATTGTAGGAAAGCCGAATGTAGGAAAATCCTCTCTGATCAACCGTCTGCTCGGTGAGCAGCGTGTCATCGTATCCGATATTGCGGGTACGACAAGAGATGCGATCGATACAGACATTAAATACAATGGAAAAGAATATGTATTTATTGATACGGCAGGACTGCGCCGCAAAAATAAGATCAAAGAGGATATTGAAAGATACAGTATCATCCGTGCGGTGACAGCCGTAGAACGTGCAGACGTCGTGATGATCGTCATTGATGCAACCGAGGGTGTGACGGAGCAGGATGCGAAGATCGCAGGAATCGCACATGACAGAGGAAAAGGAATTATCATAGCGGTCAATAAGTGGGATGCCATTGAAAAGAATGATAAGACGGTCAAAGAGCATACAGACAGGATACGTCAGATTTTAAGTTTTATGCCTTATGCAGAGATCATCTTTATTTCGGCAAAGACCGGTCAGAGACTGCACCGTATCTATGAAATGATCGATGTTGTCATTGAGAATAACTCCATGCGTGTGGCAACCGGTGTACTCAACGAGATCATGACAGAGGCAGTGGCTATGCAGCAGCCGCCTTCTGATAAGGGGAAACGCCTGCGTCTTTACTATATTACACAGGTAGCGGTAAAACCGCCGACATTTGTTATTTTTGTCAATGACAAACAGTTAATGCATTTCTCCTATACACGATATATTGAGAACCGTATCAGGGATGCGTTTGGATTTAGGGGAACATCCCTAAAATTCATCATCCGGGAGAGAAAGGAAGGTTAGACTATGACAGTGGGCAGGATCATCTGTATTCTGATTGGCTACGCCATAGGACTGTTTCAGACGGGATATATCTATGGAAAAACACAACATATTGATATCAGGGAACACGGAAGCGGAAATGCGGGAACCACCAATACCCTGCGTACACTTGGTTTTAAAGCAGGAGCGATCACGTTCGCGGGGGATTGTGGAAAAGCAATCCTTGCCATTTTTATCTCCTGGCTGATCTTTCATGCTCAATATCCGGAAGGGATCAAATTATTGGGGATGTATGCCGGCTTAGGTGCGGTTTTAGGGCATAACTATCCGTTTTATATGAAGTTTAAAGGTGGAAAAGGAATTGCCTGTACTACGGGGGTAATCTTAGCGTTCCATTGGCAGATGGCACCGTTATGTATCGGACTGTTTATTGTAGTGGTGCTGCTGACTCAGTATGTCTCTTTGGGTTCGATCCTGTTAGTCAGCATCTTTTTCATTGAGCTTTTAATATTCGGTCAGACCGGTCACCTTCCGGTTGCAGATACATATCTGCCAGAAATCTATGTGCTGGGCGGAATTTTCACACTGATGGCAATCTGGAGACACCGGGCGAACATCAAACGGTTGTTGAGTGGAACAGAGAATAAGTTAAATCTGTTTAAAAAGAAATAAGACGTATCAGAAAACTGAAAATAAAAGGGGAAGAGGGTGGTTCCGCCGACTTGCGGAGCCACCCTCTTTAGGGTAATGAGAAAATGAAAAACTACGTTGTTATCTTTTAATGATGACAATTTTATAATAAATAGAAATTGTGACAAATATTTGACTTGATTATAAAAAAAATATGAAGAAAAATAAAAAAAGTAGAAACTTCTAATAAGTGATTAGAGGTTGACTTCATATAGTAGAAGTGATAGGATAATAAGACACACAATATATAGTGTAAAAATAAAAGAAACATAATAACACATACAAAATGTGGGTAACATAATATAGAACTTCAGTCTACATAAAGAAACACCGGAGGGATGGTTGGAATGATCAAAGTAGTAAAAAAAGACGGAACAAAGGAAGATTTTAACGTACAGAAAGTGGTTGTGGCGGTCAACAAATCAGCATACCGTGCATTGATCACGTTTACACAGGAGGAGTTAGACTTCATCTGCCAGTTTGTCGAAGAAAAAGTCAAAGAGATGCAGATCACCGAGGTACCGATCGCTACGATGCATAACATCGTGGAGGGAGCCTTAGAGCGTGTCAATCCGATCGTGGCAAAGAGCTATCGTGATTACCGCAATTACAAACAGGATTTTGTACAGATGTTAGATGAGGTCTACAAAAAGAGCCAGTCCATTATGTACATTGGTGATAAAGAAAATTCCAATACAGACAGTGCTTTGGTCTCCACCAAACGAAGCCTGATCTTTAACGAGTTAAATAAAGAGTTGTACAAAAAGTTCTTTATGACCACCGAAGAGATCCAGGCATGCCGTGACGGTTATATTTATGTACATGATATGTCTGCAAGAAGAGATACGATGAACTGCTGTCTTTTCGATGTGGAGAATGTCTTACGGGGCGGATTTGAGATGGGAAATCTCTGGTATAACGAGCCAAAGACCCTAGATGTAGCCTTTGATGTCATCGGAGATATCGTATTAAGTGCAGCAAGCCAGCAGTATGGCGGTTTTACCGTGCCGAGTGTGGAAAAGATCTTAGAACCTTATGCACAAAAATCCTATAAAAAATATAAAGAAAAATATTTAGGACTCGGATTGAGTGAGGAGCGTGCCGAGGAAGAGACCATCAAGGACATTAAGAGAGATTTTGAGCAGGGTGTTCAGGGATGGGAATATAAATTCAATTCCGTATCCTCAAGCCGTGGGGATTATCCGTTTATTACGATGACCTTTGGAACAGGAACGAAGCGTTTTGAAAAGATGGCATCCATTGCCATGTTAAACGTGCGCCAGAAAGGTCAGGGCAAGGCAGAGTGCAAAAAACCGGTACTGTTTCCAAAACTGGTATTTTTATATGATGAAAGCCTGCACGGACCGGGCGGCGAGTTAGAGGATGTCTTTGAAGCCGGTATCGAGTGCTCAAGACATACGATGTATCCGGATTGGCTGAGCCTGACCGGAAAAGGTTATATTGCCTCTATGTACAAGCAATATGGGGAGATCATCAGTCCGATGGGCTGTCGTGCGTTCTTATCCCCTTGGTATGTGGAGGGCGGTATGTATCCAAAGGATGAAAATGACAGACCGCGTTTTGTGGGACGGTTCAATATTGGCGTGGTCAGTCTGCACCTTCCGATGATCTTAGCAAAGGCCAGACATGAGAGCAAAGATTTTTATGAGGTATTAGACTATTATTTAGAGCTGATCCGTCAGATCCACATCCGTACCTATGCTTATTTAGGCGAGATGCGTGCTTCCACGAATCCTTTAGCTTACTGCGAAGGCGGATTTTATAATGGAAATCTGAACTATAACGATAAGATCAAACCGCTGTTAAAGACGGCAACCGCATCTTTTGGAATTACGGCATTTAATGAACTGCAGGAGCTGTATAACGGAAAATCCTTAGTAGAGGATGGACAGTTTGCGATCGAAGTATTAGAACATATCAATAAAAAGATCAATGAATTTAAGGAAGAGGATGGAAACCTCTATGCGATCTATGCGACACCGGCAGAGAATCTGTGTGGACTGCAGGTAAAGCAGTTTCGCAAAAAATACGGGATCATTGAAAATGTTTCTGACAGGGAATATGTCAGCAACGGATTCCATTGCCATGTGACCGAGGATATCACACCGATCCAGAAACAGGATTTAGAATACCGTTTCTGGGAGCTTAGCAATGGTGGAAAGATCCAGTATGTGAAGTATCCGATCAATTACAATGTAGAGGCGGTCAAGACATTGGTACGCCGTGCAATGGAGATGGGATTTTATGAAGGAGTCAATCTGTCGCTTGCGTACTGTGATGACTGTGGACATCAGGAGTTAGAGATGGATGTATGCCCAAAATGCGGCAGCCGTAATCTGACAAAGATTGAACGTATGAATGGCTATCTCTCCTATTCAAGAGTAAAGGGAGATACCAGACTCAACGATGCCAAAATGGCAGAAATATCAGAGAGAAAGAGCATGTAGGAGGCAGAATGCGTTACCATAATATTACAAAGGACGATATGTTGAATGGAGACGGCTTAAGAGTCGTACTGTGGGTATCAGGATGTGACCACTGTTGTAAGGAATGTCACAATCCGATCACCTGGGACCCAAACGGCGGACTTGTGTTTGATGAAGAGGCAAAAGAAGAATTATTTGAGGAACTGAAAAAAGATTATGTTTCCGGAATTACGTTCAGCGGTGGAGATCCACTCTATGCGGGCAACCGTGAAGATGTCTTAAAATTAGCAAAAGAAGTACATGAAAAATTTCCCGAAAAGACGATCTGGATGTATACGGGATTTGTCTGGGAGAGCATTGACGGCTTAGAAGTCATGGACTATGTCGATGTGTTAGTGGATGGAGAATTTGTAAAAGAAGAGGCAGACCCGCAGCTTCACTGGAAGGGAAGTGCCAATCAGAGAGTGATCGATGTAAAAGCGACAAAAAAGAGCGGAGAAGTCGTCTTACACTGTGCTTAAAGCCGTTTACCAATAAGAAAAAGATGGAGATTCAGAAACAATGCAAAAAATCAGAATTAAATATTTTACAGATAAAATAGATAAATTAGAGTATATTGAGGGAAAATCCGACTGGATCGATCTTCGTGCATCAGAAACCGTGGAATTAAAGGCAGGCGAGTTCAAGCTGATCCCGTTAGGAGTAGCCATGGAGCTGCCAAAGGGTTATGAAGCCCACGTCGTACCACGCAGTTCCACTTTTAAGAATTATGGAATCCTTCAGACGAACAGCTGCGGTATCATTGACTGTACCTACTGTGGAGATGAGGATATGTGGAGAATGCCGGTTTATGCAACCAGAGACACGGTGATCAAACAGAATGACCGTATCTGCCAGTTCCGTATTTTTGAAAATATGCCGACCATTCAGTTTGATGAGACTGCATCCTTAGACAACGAGAATCGTGGTGGATTCGGTTCAACCGGAAAACAATAGATTCGTCAATCTGTACAGGAACGTGGATAAATTTTGTGGAATCCCTGCATAGTAATTATGTGGGGATTTTTATATCATAAAAGCAGGACATCAAAAGAACGTGATGTAGAAAAATCGTCAGAATGGATAAGGAGAAGAAAGCTATGGCAAGTTTATCATTAAAAGGGATCGGAAAACGTTATCCAAATGGATTTGAGGCAGTGAAAGATTTTAACTTAGAGATCGAGGATCAGGAGTTTATCATATTTGTAGGACCTTCCGGATGTGGAAAATCCACAACACTTCGTATGATCGCAGGATTAGAAGAGATCACGACCGGAGATCTGTTCATCGATGGAAAACGAATGAATGAAGTAGAACCAAAAGACCGTGATATTGCGATGGTATTTCAAAATTATGCGTTGTATCCGCACATGACGGTATTTGACAATATGGCATTTGGATTAAAGCTTCGTAAGGTGCCAAAAGAAGAGATTGAGCAGAAAGTATTAGAAGCTGCAAAAATATTAGATTTAGAGCAGCTTTTAGACAGAAGACCAAAGGCTCTTTCCGGTGGTCAGCGTCAGAGGGTGGCAATGGGACGTGCGATCGTGCGGAATCCAAAAGTCTTTTTAATGGATGAGCCGCTTTCTAATCTGGATGCAAAATTAAGAGTCCAGATGCGTGCAGAGATTGCAAGCCTGCATCAGCGTTTAGGAGCAACGATCATCTACGTTACACATGACCAGACCGAGGCAATGACACTTGGTACAAGGATCGTCGTATTAAAAGATGGTGTGATCCAGCAGGTAGATACGCCAAAGAAGCTCTATAACGAGCCGCAGAATCTCTTTGTGGCAGGATTTATCGGCTCTCCGCAGATGAACTTTATTGATGCGGTATGTAAGGTACATGGTGAGAAAGTCCGTTTAGAGTTCGGTGATTTTTCGATCGTACTGCCGCCACAGAAAGCAAAAAAACTGATCGACGGAGGATATGCGGATAAAACCGTTGTAATGGGAATCCGCCCGGATGATATCGACGATTCACAGATTCAGATCGAGACTTATGGAGACACGGTCATTGAAGCAGATGTAACCGGATATGAGCTGTTAGGCTCTGAAGTACTGCTCTATTATACGGTAGCAGGCGTGAACATGACTGCCCGTGTGGATGCAAGAACAACGGCAAAGATCGGAGATCACATCCGACTGGCATTAGACCCGGAAAAGATCCATGTCTTTGATAAAGAGAGCGAACTGACCATTACAAATTAAAAGTCAGAAATCGTGAGAAATGAAAGATGATCAGAAATAAGACATAATTGGAATAAGAAATGATCAAGAATACGAGAGTATACAGGATGCAGGAAATACGAACAGAGTATTTCCTGCATCTTT
Source organism: Lachnospiraceae bacterium (assembly GCA_003507655.1). GTDB lineage: Bacteria > Bacillota > Clostridia > Lachnospirales > Lachnospiraceae > Maccoyibacter > Maccoyibacter intestinihominis. The sequence goes on from DNUZ01000023.1 coordinate 77,818, forward strand.
TTTCTTTTAAACCGGAAAAGAGTCTGTTACAATAAAAAGAGAAAATTGGAGAAAAATGGTGGAATATGTTACAGATTTTTATTATTAATTCTTTTTCCGGGGACGAGACCACGACGATAGGGATTCGGGAAGAGCTTGAAAAAATAAAAGATATGGAATATCTGGTATTCAATTCGGAATATCCCGGACATGAAGGTGAGATGGCAAGGCAGATGTGCAACCTGTTCCCGGAGGAGAAGATTCGGTTTTATGCATGTGGAGGAACAGGAACTTTCCGCAATATTTTAAAAGGAGTGCCGGAAGAGGACTTAGGCAGGGTGGAGATCGCAGAAGCTGCCTACGGGCTGACGAATGACTTTTTGAATATCTATGGCGAAGAGCGGGAAAAATTCAAAGACTTTCGGAATTTTATTGCAGGAAAAGTGCAGCCGCTGGACTATCTGCAGACTTCGATAGGCCCGGCACACAATACCGTGTCACTGGGGTTAGACGGTCTGATCTTACGCGGAGTCCTGCATTTAAAAAAATTGCCGTTCTGTAAGGGCAGAGTTCCTTATTTCATCTCATCGGGTCTGGCAATCTTAAGTACCAGGACACTGGATTTAGAGATTGAGGCAGATGGAGAAATATTCAGCGGCAGATACTGTGAAGTGGCATTTGGCAACGGAAATCTTTTGGGTGGTAACTTCCATTTTGGGGGAGAGGCAGATCCGACCGATGGAAAGATGAAGATGATCTTAGTGCCGGGAAGAGGATTTTTTTATAAGATGAAAATGCTGTTTGCAGCAATCCTGAACAGGCAGGAAGTGTTAGAAAATTCATCTAGTTGGCGTATGGTGTCAGAGGCAAAGATCAGGAATAAAGAGGGCGTGCCTTTGAGTATTAATGTAGATGGAGAACTTGAGATTGCAGAAGAGTTTACGATTCGGGTGAACCGGGGAGGAATGCAGTTTGTAGAGCCAAAGGATATTGACAGGAGTAATATAACATGGAAGAAAAAAGTAGATTTGCACAAATATTGATATTTTGGGATGCAGTCCTGTTAGGAACCCTGATCTTTATCAGTCTCAGTGTAAAGCCGGGGCTTAGGTGTTTATGGCTGCATTCGGCGATGCTCGCAGAATGTGCCATAGGACTTCTTATTTTAGGAATCCTCACCTTCGGGAAAAGTGAGCCGGATATAGTGCACGGACGTCTTTTTACCGTTATGATAGGAGGGATTTCCTTACAGCTTGTTCTTTATTACGACCAGCCGCTGATCCTTCATACATTTTTACTGATCCTGATGCTGACCATCACTATTTACAGGAATTTTTCGCTGTGTAAATTCGCAATGGTGGAGATGATGGTGCTTTATCTGCTGAGTGTGCTGTATTACTGGAATGTTGGCTTTGGAGACAATGTCAGTGTGATGTACTCGGTAGTAGCAGCAGGCGGTGTACTCGGAGGAAGTTTTATCTTATCCTGCATCTTAGGAACAGAGGAAAAGAACCGGAGGATCATCCGGGAAAACCGACAGACCTCGATCGATATGCTGCGCCTTGTCGAGATGAAAAAAGAAGAAGCAGAGCATCTTGCCGAGGTAAAGAGTGTCTTTTTAGCCAATATGTCCCATGAGATACGGACACCGATGAATGCCGTACTGGGAATGAATGAGATGATTCTGCGTGAGAGCAGTGAGGAAGAGATCGTGGAATATGCAAAAAACATAGAGCGTGCCGGAGAGACGTTAATGTCCCTGATCAATGATGTTTTGGATATTTCTAAGATAGAATCCGGAAAGATCGAGATCCATCCGGATGAATATAAATTAGAGACCTTAGTAGATGATCTGATGAATTTAGTCAGTGTAAAGGCAGAAGAAAAGGGCTTAGAGATCCGACAGGAATTTGATCAGGACATTCCGGGCAGACTTTATGGAGACGAACTGCGTATCAAGCAGATACTGATCAACGTACTAAATAATGCCATTAAGTATACCGATAAGGGAATGATCACATTTGGGCTGTCGTGGGAACAGATAGAGCCGGATAGCATGCTGTTGAAGATCCGGGTTACGGATACCGGGATCGGAATGAAGGAAGAGGAGCTAAAGCATATCTTTGATGCCTTCCAGCGTCTCGATGAAAAGAGAAACCAGTCGGTCGAAGGAACCGGACTTGGTATGACAATCACAAAGCAGTTGATAGAGTTGATGGGTGGAAAGATTTCCGTTCGCAGTAAATATGGAAAGGGAACGACTTTTTACTTAGAACTGCCACAGGAGATTTTAGACCCTGCACCGGCACAGTTCCAAAGAAAGAGGAAAAAAGCAGAGCAGCAGTACCGTGTATCTTTCGTTGCACCGGGAGTACGGATCCTTGCCGTGGATGACAATCCGATGAACTTAGCGGTATTAAGGGGACTTTTAAAAAAGACAGAAATGCAGGTGGATTTAGTACAGAGCGGCTTAGAAGCCATTGCAGCAGTACAAAAAGAGCGGTATGATATGATCTTAATGGATCACATGATGCCCAAAATGGATGGTATTGAAACCATGAAACAGATCCGCCGTCTTGCGGGAAACCAGAATCCGATGGCACCGATCATTGTTTTGACGGCAAATGCAACGGCAGGCTCCCAGAAACAATATATAGAAGAGGGCTTTGATGACTATTTGGCAAAACCGGTGCAGAGTGAAAAATTAGAGCAGATGATCTTTGAATATCTGCCAAAGCGCATGATACAAAAAAGGGATATGGAAGAGTCAAAACGCCCGGAACCGTGGAATGATGAAAAAATCTGCAAAGAGCTGTCTTTTTATGGGATTGATGTACCGGCAGGCTTATGCTATTTCAATCAGGATATGGAGCAGTATATCAGTGCTGCAAAGACATTTTTACAGCATGCAAAAGAAAAAGAGCAAAAGCGGAAGAATTCTTTAGAAGCAGGAGACTTAAAAGGCTATACCATAGAAGCACATTCCCTAAAAAGCAACGGCAGACTGTTAGGGGATGAGCAGCTAGGAAGTATGGCAGAGGAATTAGAGATGGCAGGAATCAGAGGCGAACTGGATGTGATCCGGGAAAAAGATGCGTTATTAGAAGAACGGGTCAACCGTATTACAGAGGCTATCCGCTGGCTGCTTGCCTATACAGAGCAGGATGCAGAAAAAAAGGCGATTGGTCAGGGCATTCCGTTAGAAGAATATGAGAAGCAGAAACAGCGGTTAACAGAACTGATCGAAGACTATGAAGAGGAAGAGGCATCTGAACTGATCCTGAAATTACAGGAGCAGGGCGCAGATGAAAAGCAAAGTGAAGAACTCGAAAAGGTCCGACAGTGTTTAGAAGAATTTGCATATAAGGATGCCTTAAAATATTTAAAGTAGGAAAGGAACGAAGAAATTGAAAGACAAAAAGCTGCAGGAAGTGTTAACGGAGATCAGGGAAATAGCGGGAATGGATGCGGCACTGTTTTCAGATGCGGCAGAATTGCTCGTGGCACCATTTTCGGATATGAATATACGAAAAACAGATGTAAAAGCCTTTTTGTCTTTGGATCAGGCAGAGTGGCAGCAGGAGGAGTTTTATTTTTTTAAGATTACGATACCGGAAGCAGCTTATGTTCTAGTGTTACCGCAGATTGCCACAGAAACCGTGCTGGTCGGAAGGTTAGCAGTCTGTCAGATACGGAATCTGCTTTCATTAGAAACACAGCCGATGAGCCGGGAGCAGTTCATTTTAGAGGTATTGCATGGAAAGTTGGAACCGACAGAGGTTTTAAATACGATGCAAAGACTGCACATTGCATCTTCTGCATGGATGGTCTATGTCCTTCGGACGCTGGGAAAGACAGAGACCGCCTGTATGGAGACCTTAAAAAATCTTTTTTGTGACAGAAGACATGATTTTTTATTACCGATCGATGAAGAGACGATCGTGCTTGTAAAAGATGTGAAGGATAGGAAAGAACCGTCTGAAATAGAGAGTATCGCATACCGGATCTTAGACAATGTACAGGCAGAGGCCATGCAGCAGTTACACATCGGATACGGCAGACTAGCGGAAGAACTGATCGGGATTTCAAAATCCTATGAGCAGGCATTACAGGCATTAGAGATTGGCAGCATCTTTGAAATGCGGCACAGTGTGATGGCATATGAACGGCTTGGTGTGGGCAGGCTGGTCTATGAGCTGCCAAGAGAGTCGGGAGAGCGGTTTTTAGAAGAGGTGTTCTCCGGCAAAGAAGGGGAACTTGAGGAGGAGGATCTGGGTACGATCGAACGTTTCTTAGAGAATAACCTGAATATTTCAGAGACGGCAAGACAGATGTATATCCATCGGAATACGTTAGTATACCGTTTAGAACGGGTACAGAAAATGACAGGACTGGATGTAAGGAGATTTGAGGATGCCATGAAGCTGCGGCTGGCATTGATGATCCGGACAGATCTGAAACACCGGTCTTTACAGGGATTGTAAACAGCTCCGGCAGGTGCTTTTGGAGGATTTCTAAAAGTATCTGCCGGAGAAACTGTGTTGAAAAAAAAAGTAAGGCTGTGCTATACTAGAAAAAGTATGGCAGAAATGAGATGAGGAAGGAAAGAGACATGGCAGGAAAAGAGAAATATGATGCCGGCAGTATTGCAGTTCTGGAAGGGTTAGAGGCAGTTCGTAAAAGACCCGGAATGTATATCGGAAGTGTAACAAGAAAAGGCTTAAATCATTTAATATATGAAATTGTAGACAATGCGGTAGATGAGCATTTAGCAGGCAACTGTGACACGATTCATGTCACCTTAGAGGCAGATGGTTCCTGTACCGTAGAAGATAACGGACGGGGAGTGCCGGTTGGAATGCATGAAAAAGGAATTCCGGCAGCACGTCTGGTATTTACCACACTGCATGCGGGAGGAAAATTCGACGATTCCGCATACAAGACAAGTGGTGGTCTGCATGGAGTCGGTTCTTCGGTAGTCAATGCTCTTTCTGAATATATGGATGTACAGATCAGCAGGGAGGGTGCGATCCACCATGACCGTTACGAGCGTGGAATCCCTGTGTTAGAGTTAGAGAACGGACTTCTTCCGGTAATCGGAAAGACAAAAGCGACCGGAACGAAGATTAATTTTCTTCCGGATGCGGAGATTTTTGAAAAGACGAGGTTTAAAGAGGATGAGGTCAAAAGCAGATTACATGAGACAGCATATCTGAATCCGGCACTGACCATTATCTATGAGGACAAGCGGTTAGAAGAACCGGAAAAGATCGTATTCCATGAGGAGGATGGGATCATCGGGTTTGTCAGAGATCTGAATAAAAAATGTGAAACACTTCACGAGGTGGTCTATTTTAAAGGCGAAAATGAAGGTATTACCGTGGAGGCTGCATTTCAGTATACAACGGAATTCCATGAAAACATTTTCGGATTCTGTAACAATATCTATAATGCAGAGGGCGGAACGCATATTACAGGCTTTAAAACCGTCTTTACGAGTGTCATCAACCAGTATGCGAGAGAGCTTGGGATATTAAAAGAAAAGGATGCAAACTTTACGGGGGCAGATGTCCGAAACGGTATGACAGCCGTTGTATCCATCAAGCATCCGGATCCTCGATTTGAAGGTCAGACCAAGACAAAGTTAGACAATCAGGATGCCTCCAGGGCAACCGCAAAGATTACCGGAGATGAGATACAGCTTTATTTTGATAAAAATTTAGAGGATTTAAAGGCGGTCATTTCCTGTGCGGAACGTGCGGCAAAAATCCGTAAGACAGAGGAAAAAGCTAAGACCAACCTTTTGACAAAGCAGAAGTTTTCCTTTGATTCTAACGGAAAGTTAGCGAACTGTGAAAGCAGGGATGCCTCTCAGTGTGAAATCTTTATTGTCGAGGGAGATTCCGCGGGCGGTTCGGCAAAGACAGCCAGAAACCGTAATTTTCAGGCAATTCTTCCAATCCGTGGAAAAATCTTAAATGTGGAAAAGGCAACGATCGACAAAGTACTTGCCAATGCAGAGATCAAGACGATGATCAATGCTTTCGGTTGTGGATTTTCGGAAGGTTTCGGAAACGATTTTGATATTTCTAAGCTGCGTTATGACAAGATCATCATTATGGCAGATGCCGATGTGGATGGAGCGCATATCTCCACCTTGCTGTTAACACTGTTTTATCGTTTTATGCCGGAACTGATCTCAGAGGGACATGTTTATATCGCGATGCCGCCTCTCTATAAAGCTATTCCATCGAAAGGGCAGGAAGAATATCTCTATGATGATGCTGCATTAGCGAAGTATCGTAAGAGACAAAAAGGCAATTTTACCCTGCAAAGATACAAAGGTTTAGGAGAGATGGATGCCGAACAGCTTTGGGAGACTACGTTAGACCCAAAGACCAGGATGTTAAAACAGGTGGTCATTGAAGATGGAAAGATGGCATCGGATGTAACCGAGATGTTAATGGGCTCGGATGTTCCGCCAAGACGTGCTTTTATCTATGAGCATGCAAATGACGCGGAACTGGATGTATAGGAGGAAAAGCATGGAAGCAAGAGCAGAGAATCTAATCAGAACAGAATATTCGGAGGTCATGCAGAAAGCCTATATTGATTATGCGATGAGCGTTATTATTGCAAGAGCCCTTCCGGATGTAAGAGACGGACTTAAACCGGTACAAAGACGTACCTTATATGATATGCATGAACTGGGGATCCGCTACGACAGACCGTATCGAAAATGTGCGAGAATTGTCGGAGATACGATGGGTAAATATCATCCGCACGGTGACAGTTCCATTTATGAATCCTTAGTGGTGATGGCACAGGATTTTAAAAAGGGGCTTCCGTTAGTAGATGGTCATGGTAATTTTGGCTCGATCGAAGGGGATGGAGCGGCAGCCATGCGTTATACCGAAGCAAGACTGCAAAAGATCACACAGGAAGCCTATTTAGCCGACTTAGACAAAGATGTGGTAGACTTTGTCCCGAACTTTGATGAGACGGAAAAAGAGCCGGAGGTGCTTCCGGTCAAGGTGCCTAATATCCTGATCAATGGTGCAGAGGGAATCGCAGTCGGAATGGCAACGAGTATCCCGCCGCATAATTTTGGCGAAGTCATTGACGGTGTAAAGGCATATATGAAAAATCCTGACATCAATACCGAGCAGATGATGGAATATATCAAAGGACCGGATTTTCCAACCGGAGGGATCGTAACGAATAAGGATGACCTGCTTTCTATCTATTCTACCGGAAGCGGTAAGATCAAGGTCCGTGGAAAAGTTGAGATTGAAAAAATGAAGGGTGGCAAAGAACGGATTGTCATTACAGAGATCCCTTACACCATGATCGGAGCAAACATCGGAAAATTTTTAAATGATGTCTATTCTTTAGTAGAGACCAAAAAGACAAATGATATCGTAGACATCTCGAATCAGTCCTCCAAAGAGGGCATCCGTATTGTCATCGAATTAAAACGCGGTGCCGATGCTGAGAATATCTGTAACCTTCTTTATAAAAAGACAAAATTAGAGGATACTTTCAGCGTTAACATGCTTGCCGTTGCAGACGGAAGACCGGAAACCATGGGAATCGTTCCGATGATCCGTCATCATGTGAATTTTCAGTATGAGATCGCAACAAGAAAATACAAGACACTGCTTGCAAAAGAGCTTGAGAAAAAAGAAGTGCAGGAGGGCTTAATCAAAGCCTGTGATGTGATTGACTTAATCATTGAGATTCTGCGTGGTTCTAAGAATATCAAAGATGCAAAAGCCTGCTTAGTTCATGGCAAGACCGATGCGATTAAGTTCAAATCCGAGGAGTCAAAGCAGTTAGCAGCGCAGCTTCAGTTTACCGAAAAACAGGCAACGGCAATCTTAGAGATGCGTCTTTATAAGCTCATCGGATTAGAAATCGAAGCACTGTTAAAAGAGCATGATAAGACGTTAAAAAATATTGCGACTTATGAGAATATCTTAGGAAGCCGTACGGCAATGGCAAAGGTAATTATCAAGGAGTTGGATGCGTTTAAAAAGGAATATGCAAAAGAGCGCAAGACTGTGATTGACAATGTTGAGGCAGCAGTGGTCGAGGAAAAGAAAATCGAAGAAATGGATGTTGTCTTTTTGATGGATCGTTTCGGTTATGGACGAACAGTGGATGTACCGACCTATGAGCGAAATAAAGAGGCGGCAGACAGTGAAAATAAATGCGTAGTTCTTTGTAGGAACACGGATAAATTATGCCTCTTTACCGATACCGGAAAAATGCACAGTATCAAGGTCTTAGACCTGCCGTTCGGAAAATTCAGGGACAAGGGACAACCGATCGATAACCTCAGTAACTATGACAGCAGTCAGGAAAATATCGTCTATCTGATGAACCTGCAGGCGATGACAGGAAAGCAGATATTCTTTGGAACGAAAAACGGAATGTGTAAGGTTGTGGATGGCAGTGAATTTGATGTTGCCAAACGAACGATCGCAGCCACAAAACTCACAGAGGGAGATATGCTGTTAACGGTGCGTGTCTTAGAAGGAGAAGAGTCATTGATCCTTCGTTCTGATAAAGAGTATTTCTTAAGGTTAGAAGCAAGTGAGATACCACAGAAGAAAAAAGGAGCCGTCGGTGTGCGTGGCATGAGGCTAGCCGCCCGTGAACAGATGCAGGAGATTTATGTTCTGCCACCGGACGGGGAGGAAGTCGTCACCGTGAAAGAAAAAGAGGTGGCACTGCACAGACTCCATATAGGAAAGAGAGATACCAGAGGCGTAAAGAAATGACCTATGAAGATGCAGCAGAATTTGCAGACAGTACAAAAAAATATGGAAGTATTTTAGGACTAGAGAGTATCCGAAATCTGATGCAGGAACTTGGAAACGTACAGGAGCAACTGCACATCATCCATGTAGCGGGTACGAATGGAAAGGGTTCAGTCTGTGCCTTTTTATCCGCGGCACTGACAGAGGCCGGATATCGGGTTGGACGTTATAATTCTCCGGCAGTATTTGAAAGAAGAGAAGTCTTTCGCATAGGAGAAACGATGATCTCTAAAGAGGAATACGCCGCGGTTTTTGAAAGAGTTCAAACCGCCTGTGAAGTGCTGACAAAGCGGGGATGTCCGCATCCGACTGTCTTTGAGGTAGAGACAGCGGCAGCGTTTTTATGGTTTTATGAAAAAAAATGCGACCTCGTCTTATTAGAGACCGGTATGGGCGGAGAGACAGATGCGACCAATCTGATCACACATCCGGTATGCAGTGTGCTGACTTCGATTGGCATGGATCATATGCAGTATTTAGGAAATACCATAGAAGAGATTGCAAAAGTAAAAGCCGGGATCATCAAAAAAAGATGTCCGGTAGTTGCATTGAAACAGGGTGACAGTGTGTGCGAAGTCATAAAGAACAAGGCAGAGGAATGTGGTTCACGGTGTGTTCTGGTAGAAGTGCCTGCTTCTGTAGAAGAGAACGTTATGACAGAGCAGGGACAGAGACAGGGGCGATGCATACAGGACAGACCGATACAGAAACAATGTATACAATATCCGGTGCAGGGAACAACGCTGCAGGATGCACGCTATGGATCAGTACATACCGCACTTGGCGGTGTATGGCAAAGAGAGAATCTGTCACTGGCATTAGCAGTCTTAAAACTGTTAGAAGAATCCGATTATTCCATAACGAAAGAAGCGGTGCAAAGTGGGATTGCAAAGACGATCTGGCATGGCAGATATGAGGTTTTACAGACGGAGCCGCTATTTATCATAGACGGAGCGCACAATCCGATTGCCGCGAAACGTCTGAAGGAGACGATCGAAAAGGATTTTACAAACAGGGAAATTATATATATAATAGGGGTACTTGCAGATAAGGAGCATGAAAAAATGCTGCGTCTTTTATTGCCGGAAGCGAAAGCCGTATTTACGGTCACACCCGATAGCCCAAGGGCTTTAGACGGTGAGATCTTAGCAAAAGAAGCCCGAAAGTATGCAGACAATATTTGGTATGTGCCGGATATTGGTAAAGCAGTGAAGATGGCAAAGGAAACAGCAAAAGAGTCCGATGTCATACTTGCAGTCGGCTCTTTATCCTATTTAAAAGAAGTAAAAAAAGCCTTAGGACAGGGTTAAGATAAATTGGAAAGCACAGGTGAAGTCATGGACGAAAAGAAAATACAAGAGGGTGTCCGCCTGATTTTAGAAGGTATCGGCGAGGACTGTACAAGAGAGGGGCTGTTAGAAACACCGGATCGTATTGCCCGTATGTATCAGGAGATTTTTGGCGGTATGGGCAAGGATGCAAAGGAACATCTGTCAAAAACCTTTCATGTAAAAAATAATGAGATGGTTGTGGAGAAAGACATTGTCTTTTACTCTACCTGTGAACATCATCTGCTTCCGTTTTATGGAAAGGCACATGTTGCCTATATTCCGGATGGAAAAGTGGTCGGTTTAAGCAAGTTAGCAAGAACCGTAGAAGTCTATGCGAAAAGACCACAGATGCAGGAACAGCTTACCGCACAGATCGCGGATGCGCTGATGGAGCATTTAAAACCACAGGGGGCAATGGTCATGATCGAAGCAGAGCATATGTGTATGACGATGCGTGGTATTAAAAAACCGGGAAGCAGGACCGTTACCTATGTAACGCGTGGCATTTTTGAAAAAGATACAGAGTTACAAAACCGCTTTTTTCAGATGGTGCGTTAAGGATGGAGTATGTAGAAAAGCTGTCAGGAGACAGGGAATACAGACAGTTGTTAGAGCGTTTAAAAGAATTAGAAAAAGATCGGATCTACTGTCATCATGGGATCGGGCATCTATTGGATGTGGCGCGGATTGCCTATATAGAAAATTTAGAAACACAGCTTGGTTTAGAAAAAGAAGATATTTACATAGCGGCGCTGCTGCATGATCTTGGAAGAGTTGATGAGTATGAAAGCGGCATCGGACATCACATTGCAGGCAGAGAACGTGCGAGATATTTTTTACAGAAAATAGAATATCCATGGGAACGGCAGGCGGTAATATTGGATGCCATTACAGAGCATCGCAATAAGGAAAATATTGAGGGGAACGAAGCACCGATGTTTCACAGGATTTTAGCAAAGGCAGACAGGAGATCGAGAAACTGCCGGTTCTGTGACGTATATGAGAGCTGTAAGTGGAGTGTTGAGGAGAAGGAGCACCGCATAGAGCGGTAATTGGAGGATAAGATGAAAAAAAAGATTGAAACGATCGAAATCGGAAACAGGGAATTTGATGTAAAGAATCATACTTATGTGATGGGAATTTTAAATGTGACACCGGATTCTTTTTCTGATGGGGGAAAGTATGATCAGCTAGACCGGGCACTCTTTCATGCGCAGGAAATGATTGACGACGGAGCCGATATTATTGATGTCGGTGGAGAATCCACCAGACCGGGATATACGATGATTTCCGATGAAGAGGAGATCGAGCGCACCGTTCCGGTTGTGGAGGCATTAAAAGAGCGTTTTGATATTCCAATCTCCATTGATACTTATAAGAGTAAAGTGGCAAAAGCAAATATCAAAGCCGGAGTGGATTTAGTCAATGATATCTGGGGTATGAAGTACGATAAGGATATGGCAAAGCTGGTCGCAGATACGAAAGTGGCATGCTGTCTGATGCACAATCGGGACGAGGCTTCCTACAAACATTTTATGAAAGAAATGATCGAGGATATCAAAGAGAGTGTGAAGATCGCCAAAGAAGCCGGTGTAAAAAATAAGCGTATTATTTTAGATCCGGGTGTGGGCTTTGGTAAGACCTATGACAATAACTTAGAGGCGATCCGATGTCTGAAAGATTTAGAGGAGTTAGGTTATCCGGTGTTGCTTGGAACGAGCAGAAAATCGGTGATCGGTCTCAGTCTGGATCTGCCAAGTGACCAGAGAATGGAAGGCACACTGGCTACAACGGTTATGGGTGTCATGCAGGGAGTGGCATTTGTGCGTGTGCATGATGTAAAGGAAAATAAACGTGCCATTATGATGACAGAAGCAGTTCTTGGAAGGAAAGATTTATAAAAAGTAATGGATAAGATTAAGATTCAAAATCTCGAAGTATTTGCGAACCATGGTGTATTTTTAGAAGAGACAAAATTAGGACAGAAATTTTTAGTCAGTGCAGTGCTCTATACGGATACGAAGGCTGCCGGGATGACAGATGATCTGACAAAGTCGATACATTATGGAGAGGTCAGTCATTTTATTACGGATTTTATGAAAAAAAATACCTATCAGCTGATCGAGTCAGCAGCCGAGCAGTTAGCACAGGCAATGCTTTTAACAATCCCGAATCTGAAAAAGGTCTTATTGGAGATCAAAAAGCCATGGGCACCGATCGGACTACCATTAGAATCGGTATCGGTGGAGATCGAGAGGGGCTGGCATGAGGTCTATCTGTCCTTTGGCTCTAACATGGGAGATCGGGAAGCCTATATTAAAACAGCGTTAGATGCATTGGAACATATCCGGGGATGCCGCTTGCGGCAGGTGTCGGAGTTACTTGTCACAAAACCTTACGGTGGTGTGGAGCAGGAGGATTTTTTAAATGGATGCTTAGAATTAGAGACGCTTCTGACTCCACAGGAGCTTTTAGAGGAGCTGCACCGGATCGAACAGGAGGCAGGACGGGAACGAAAGATCCACTGGGGACCGCGGACACTGGATCTGGATATTTTATTCTATGATAAGGAACTGATCGAGACAGAGGATCTGATCATACCGCATGTGGATTTGGAAAACCGCTATTTTGTCTTGAAACCACTGGCGGAAATCGCGCCGAATTTCAGACATCCGATCTTGAAAAAAACCGTGACACAGATGTTAGAAGCAGTGAAGGAGGAAGCCTGATGACAACCATTTTGTTTGATCTGGATGGTACGATCATTAATTCCTTTTTAGGGATTACGAGATGTGTACAGTATGCATTGAGATCCAAAGGAATTGAGGTAGAAAACTTAGAGGATTTAGAGGAATATATCGGGCCGCCGCTCAAGCAGACCTTTCAGAAGAACTATGACTTTAGTGATGAAGAGACGATCGATCTGATCCGGAAGTACAGGGAACGATTTGACGTGACGGGGATTTTTGAAAATGAACTCTATCCGGGTGTGGAGCAGACCCTGCTTCATTTAAAAGAACGTGGATATCCGTTGGTATTAGCATCCTCAAAACCGGAGACTGCCTGTAAGCGGATTTTAGAAAAACACGGGTTGTTGTCCTGTTTTGACGAGGTAGTCGGTGCAACGTTAGACGGCAGGATTTCTACGAAGGAACAGGTGCTGAAAGAAGTGTTTCGGCGGATCGGAAGTAATGATCCAAAGGATTATGTCTTAATCGGTGATACAATTTATGACGTAGAAGGTGCAAATAAGGTCGGCATGGATTGTATCGGGGTCAGCTACGGCTTTGGAAAAGCAGAAGATTTAGAACGTGCAGGTGCAGTGAGTGTTTGCAGGGATTTAGAAGAAGTGGAGAGAGTGGTCATTGAAAGATATTAAATGGTACAGGGCGTGGGATATCGTTTATCCGGTTGGAATCTATTATGTATTGATGAATGTTGCAACATTTGTTGTATGCCTCATTGTTCCGTTGACAGATGAAAGTTACGGATTTATCAAAGTATTGACAACGTTGTTTGTGCTGCCGGTCGTCTATGTCATGTATCGGAATGACCAGTTGAGGCGTGGCGTACAAAAGGCAAAAGCGAAGGATTTATTTCTCGATATGAGATCAGAAATCGTTCCACTGCTTGGCATTCTTGTAATGGCAGCCTGTGCAGCAGTTGTTTTGAATAATCTGATCTCATGGACTCCGTTAATGAAGGTCTCTGCAACATATCAGAGTGTAACAAGGAAGTTCTTTGGCGGGGCAGTCATCTTTGAAATTTTAGGACCTTGCATTTTGGTTCCGGTTTTAGAGGAGTATGTATTCCGCGGACTGGTCTACAAGAGATTGCGGGAATGGCTTGGGATGACCTGGGCAGTTGTGATATCCGCAATTATTTTTGGCATGATGCATATGAATATCGTGCAGTTTGTCTATGCCGGATTTTTGGGTGTCTTTTTAGCCCTTTGCGTGGAACGGACAAAGCATCTCTATGGAGCCATTTTGGCTCATATGGCAGCAAATACGATTTCCGTGATCCGCACCGAGACAAACTGGCTGTCATGGATGGATGAATCTTTGCAGGCGCAGGCACTTACCACTGTAGGAATGGGACTGGTATTTATAGGATTGTATCTGCTGGTGTTCTGGAAAGGAAAAGGGGACGGAAAGAAAATAATATGAAAATATATGAAGTAGAAGAGAGGACGCCCTTGGTGGCGCCTCTTTTGAATATTTGGGAAGAAATATGGTATTCAAAATTATGGAATCAGGGAAGTTACCGTCAACGAGCAGAATCCACAGGCAGTTGGATTTTATGAGCATTTGGGTTTTAAAACATATAAACGAACCGATCCTGCTGAGGGTGGATGGATTCCGGATAACCGCACGGAATAATGGCAAAAGCGTCTAAATCCTCTGGGATATCCAATACATTTCGGACGGCTTCCATCCGCTTGTTTAGTGGAGCAATTCCAAGCCAGACGGCGCCAAGCTCAAGAGCATCGGCTTCTAAACAAAAAATTTTCAACAGATGCACTCATATCAATCTATGCATATTCAGGCATGGTGCAATTGATGCGGTAACATGCAACAAAAGCAAGGGGTGCATAGCGGCACTGATCATCGTGATTATGACATGGATCAGAAAAAATGCAAGAAGATTTTTGTTTGACTTTTTGGAAAATAAGAAATATAATAATGCATGAACGAGTAGCAGACTAGCGTAAATCCAGTTTTTGCTACTCGTTTTTCTATTTTAAAATTTTATCATGCCGTTAAAAAAGTGTGTAGCTTATCAGCGTAAGTCCAGCTTATGAGATAAGTACACACATTTTTTATGTAGAAAAAGGAGGAGTAAGTTCAAATGGCAGAAAGTAACAAAATGAAGGAAATGCCGGTAAATAAGCTCATGGTACAGATGGGAATCCCGATGATCTTATCGATGGCATTGCAGGCAGTGTACAATATTGTGGACAGTGCCTTTGTTGGAAACATGAAGGTGGGAAGTGAAGCAGCACTGAATGCACTGACACTGGTATTTCCGGTTCAGATGCTTATGGTAGCAGTAGGGATTGGAACAGGTGTGGGAACAAATGCACTTTTAGCAAGGACATTAGGACAGGGAAACAACAAAAAAGCAGCCAAGGTTGCAGGAAACAGTTTATTCCTTGGAGTAATTATTTATGTCGTATGTCTGGTGTTTGGAATTTTTGGAGTAAAGGCATATGTTGCGTCGCAGACCGTTGATCCGGAAGTTATTGCAATGGGAACAAACTATCTTAGAATATGCTGTGTGATTTCTTTTGGAATTATTTTCTTTTCTTTATTTGAAAAGCTATTACAGGCAACAGGGCGTTCGCTTTATTCTACCATCGGTCAGGTCGTGGGAGCAGTAGTAAATATTATCCTTGATCCGATTATGATCTATGGTATCGGTCCGGTTCCGGAAATGGGAGTGGAAGGTGCAGCGTATGCAACGGTCATCGGTCAGGTTGCATCGGCAGTATTATTATGGATTTTCCATGTAAAATTAAATAAGGAATTTGAGCATGGGATGAAGTACATGAAACCGGATACCGGAATTATAAAAGAAATCTATGCGATCGGTCTTCCGGCGATCATCGCACAGGCTCTTATGTCTATCATGGTATATGTGATGAATCTGATCTTAAAGTTCACTCCATCCGCACAGACTGCATACGGACTGTTCTATAAAGTACAGCAGTTTGTATTATTCCTTGCATTCGGACTGCGTGATGCGATTACACCGATCATTGCGTTTGCTTACGGAATGGGAAGTAAAAAGCGGATCAGGGATGGAATTAAATACGGTCTCATCTATACAGCGGTCCTGATGATTTTTGGGATTATCATCACAGAGGTTTTCACGGGAGCATTTGCAACACTGTTTAATGCCGGACCGTCCAGAACATATTTTATTGGAGCAATGAGAATTATTTCCATTAGTTTTATTTTTGCAGGAATCAATGTGGCATATCAGGGAATTTATCAGGCGTTAGACGGCGGCATGGAGTCACTTGTGATCTCACTGCTCAGACAGCTTGTGCTCATATTGCCATTAGCAGGAATATTCTCTGTGTTTGCCAGAAATGGTCAGATGGGAGTTTCACTGATCTGGTGGGCATTTCCGATAACGGAATTTGTATCGTGTCTGGTGGGCTATGTATTCTTAAAGAGGATCAGAAAAAATAAAGTGGAAAATTTAGGTTAGGAGGAAACATCGATGTCAAAGAAAATCATTACAATCAGCAGAGAGTTCGGGAGCGGCGGTCGTTTTATCGGCGAAGAAGTGGCAAAGAAACTGGGAATGAAATACTATGACAGGGATATCATCGGACAGATTGCAGAAAAGTCGGGATTTTCACCGGAATACATTCAGGAAAATGCGGAATTATCTCCAAAGAAAGGATTGTTCGCATATGCTTTTGCTGGACGCGATATTACAGGAAAATCGGTGGAAGATATGGTATATGAAGTGCAGCGAAAAGTGATTTTGGAAATCGCAGAAAAAGAAAGCTGTGTGATCATAGGGCGGAATGCAGATTTTATCTTAAATGACAGAGATGATGTGTTAAATGTATTTATACATGGAGATAAGGCAGAAAAAGTAAAGCGAATATGTAAATTATATAATGTTACGGAAGCGGATGCTCTGAAAATGATGGTAGATATTGATAAAAGACGTATGACAAATTATCGTTTTTACACAGACCGGAAGTGGGGAATGGCAGGCAATTATACGTTGTCTTTGAACAGCTCTGAGCTGGGATATGATATGTGTGAGAAAATAATAATGGATTGTGCAACACTATAGGAATCAGGGACAGAATAACTCAAAAGGGTTATCCTGTCCCTGATTTAATGAGTATTAAATGTTAAAAAAGCATTACATATAGTCCTTCATATCAGTTTCATTTTGTGCTATACTGGTTTATATTATTTCCCTGATCTGTATTTTCCATTATCCGATTTTAGAATGCCCTGTGGGACGATATGCACAAGGGAAAACAGGAAAATCCCAATCAGGATTTACGGAGGTAAAATGAAACAATTTTTGGAAAAAGTCAGGACAGCACAATGGCAATCACTCCCAAAACAAATCATAGCAACAACAGGGGTGGTCCTGTTGGGCTTTGCCCTTGGAGTATTACAAAAATGGATGGATGGTTCTTCCGATAATCTGTTTCCGGTGTGGATACAACAACTGGATATCGGAAATTATTTTGGACGCCTGGCAATATGGATTTTATTGGCGACCATTATTTCTGTGTATTCCAAATCTCCATTAAGAGCATCCGTTAATACTTTTCTGTTTTTTATCAGTATGTTGGCAGGGTATTACCTCTATTGCAATTGTGTTTTAGGTTTCCTGCCAAGGACGTATATGAGGATATGGATATTCATGTCTTTTGCATCGTTTTTTATGGCATATATATGTTGGTATGCAAAAGGTGAAGGGATCATTGCGATTCTGATATCCGCTGTGATCCTTGGCGTATTATTTGCACAGGCATTTTGTATTACACAGGGATTTTATGTGTTTCATTTTATGGAGGTTATCACATGGATCATTGGTGTGATTATCATGTGTCGAAAACCAAAAGAGTTTGTTGCGGAGCTGGGACTATCCGTGATCATAGCATTTTTGTATCAATTAGTGATCCCTTATTTTGGGTAGAGGTAACTTACGCCGGCACTGTATTCGCAGAACCGGCGTTTTTTACGTTATAGGAAATACCGTGTTACGTTAAAGTGTGAAAATTGTGTTTTCTATAGAGCAAAAGCCATTCGGGCGAAGCACACTGTTGTTCTCTAATTTTTACAATACAAATTGTAATTGAATCGTTAGAAACAGCACTTGCATCTCTCATTGAAACAAAAAATTTTTCGGAAATATCTATTAGTGAGTTGGTGAAAAAAGCAGGAATCGCAAGATCTACTTTTCATCGAAACTACGAGTGTAAAGAAGATATCATAAGGTTCTCTATCCGAAGAACCCTGAATGAATTTTCCATGCAATAAAATAAACACTTGTTAGATATTTATGGAACAGAAATGTCAGTGCAAGACAAAATACACTTGTTCGGACTTTCCAGTGCACAATATAATATTATTTTTAATCGGGCTCTTAACAGAAGCGATAATGAATCCTATATGAAAGTACTTAACAGGTATTTGCATAAAAATCGGTAAAAGGATAAGACTAAGTAGTAAAATGCGGAATGAAAATTGCGAAAAGTGCGGAATAGAAATTATGAAAAGTGCGGAATAGAATTGACAAAATCAGAAATAGAAAGATATAATGATACAGAATCAGGAGGTGCAGACTTATGCTTACACCGGAGGGTTATAAATCCAGACTAGTGGAAAAACAATTTGATGAATATATGCAAACCTTTGGAGCAGTTTGTATTGAAGGACCGAAATATTGCGGTAAAACCTGGACAGCTAGAAGCAGGGCTAAGAGTGCAGCCTTTGTAGGAAATCCGGAAAATAATTTCCAAACGAGGACAATGGCACAGATCAGTCCTGATTTAGTATTAAAAGGAGATTTGCCGCGTTTGATAGATGAATGGCAGGAGGTTCCGTCGCTTTGGGATGCTGTCCGTTTTGAAGTTGATAAAGACAGCAGAAAAGGAAAGTATATTTTAACCGGTTCTGCAACACCAAACCATAAGGGGATTATGCATAGTGGAACGGCAAGAATCAGTAAAGTCAGGATGAATACCATGTCTTTATATGAAACAGGGGATTCTACAGGAGAGGTGTCATTAAAAGATTTGTTCTGTGATAACATAGAAAATAAAATCACGGGAGAGGTTACACTGGAACGTTTGATCTACTATGCGGTAAGAGGCGGATGGCCGGGAAATTTAGAAACACCGGAGAAAACCTGTGGAAAGTTGGCAAAAGAATATCTTAAAACAATTGTTGACGATGATATGTTTAGTGTGGACGGTGTAAAGAGAGATTCACGCAAAGTATGGTCATTATTGCATTCATTGGGTAGAAATGAAAGTACCTTAGCAGGTAATAGTACACTCCGAAAAGATATGGGAGCAAAGGATGAAATAGAGATTGACCGTGATACAATATCTGATTATCTGGATATTTTTCAACGTTTGTTTATTTTGGATGATCAGCCGGCATATAATACAAATCTTCGGTCATCAAGAAGAATTTTAAAATCTGCAAAAAGACATTTTACAGATCCTTCTTTGGCAGTGGCAGCATTGGGTGCTACACCAAAGATGCTGTTGAATGATTTGAATACGTTTGGATTTATCTTTGAGAGCTTGTGTGAACATGATTTAAAAATATATGCCGAATATCATGATGCAAATTTGTTTCATTTCAGAGATGAAAGAAGGAATGAAGCAGATGCGATTGTTGAATTTCCGGATGGTACCTGGGGAGCATTTGAAGTAAAATTAGGAGCGAACCAGATAGATGCTGCAGCAGAAGAATTATTAAAACTAAAGTCAATTATGGAAAAAGAAGGAGATACGCCACCTAAACTTTTATGTGTTATATGTGGAATGTCTAATATGGCGTATAAGAGACCGGATGGGGTCTATGTTGTTCCAATTACGGCATTGAAACCATAGCAGCAGGAGAGTAGTTTTTATACAGTAGTTTGTAATGAAACCTATACCTCCTGCCCCAGCTTTTCCAATGTCTCTGCAAATCGCAAAACATCCTCAGGAGCATGGTTACTGTACAACAGACCATAAGGAATACTGTAATGCCAGTTGACCGGAATCGTTACTAGGCCCGGATGGACATCCTGCCAGCATTCGATGGTGAGCAGGACATTTCCTGTCTCGGCACAGCGGTTGAACACCGACAGGTCGTAAAATTGCGGGGTATCTTCAATGTGGATCAGCGGGTGGTTTTTTTCTAAATCATTTCTTATAAAATCATTGACACCTGAGTCACCGCGGCAAACCATCATCAGTGTTTCACCATACAGATCCTCGATTTCAATGCAGCTTTTCGATGCAAGGGGATGTTCCCTTGATATGGCGATCATTTTCTGATACCTTCCAAGCGGTAAAAAACGGCACAGGGAAAGCCATGCTTTCGAATCACAGACACCGATCAGAAAATCAAATTTTTCTCCGAGTTTTTCAATTTCAGATAAAATCCCCTCATGATCATCCTCAAAAGGAACAAGATGCAGTTTGTAATCAGGAAAATTTTTGTTTACGCGGTACCACAGATCCATAAAAGGTTTTGCCGGATTTAACAGGGAAGTTCCGACACAAAAAGTCGTGTCATAGGTATGGGCAGCGGCATTTGCGGCAGCAATGGATTTTTTGGAATAGTCCATCAGGAATTTTGCATCCCGATAGATAACATTGCCGGCAGGAGTCAGGTGGACACCGGCAGGAGTGCGTTCGATCAACTGAAGCTGCAGATGCTGTTCTAAAGCGTTCATCTGCTTCATAACAGCAGTCGGTGAAATATATAGCTGTGCAGCGGCTTTTGTAAAGCTGCCACAGTCGGCAACAGTAATAAAGGTATCAAGTATAGGGTTATACATGGTATCCCTCCTAATTTGGTATTAACTAATAGTTAATACTATGGTAACTTACCGGAGATTCCCTGTCAAGAGGAGACATGTTATAGTAAGGCTGAAAAAAGAAATGGAGGGATGAAAAATGTCAAAAGAAATGGTGGTTTTTTATTCAAGAGCGGATGAAAACTATGTAAATGGCATGATCAAAACATTAGAAGTTGGAAACACGAAAGTAGCAGCCGACATCATTCAAAAGTTGACGGGTGCAGATATGTTTCAGATAGAACAGGTACAGCCGTATGCAAAAGGATATAATGATTGCATTGCCGAGGCACAGGAAGACCAGAAACGGGATGTGAGACCGGAATTAAAGGCTTATCCGGAGAGCATCGACGATTATGATGTGATCTATTTAGGCTATCCGAACTACTGGAGCACCATGCCAATGGCAGTGTTTACGTTTTTAGAGCATTTTGATTTTAGCGGAAAAGTCATCAGACCGTTCTGTACCCATGAGGGCAGTGGAATGGGCAGCAGTGTAGCCGATATCAAAAAAATGTGTCCGACAGCAACCGTTGAGAACGGACTGGCAATTCATGGAGGCAATGTTGCAAACTCAGAAAATGAGATAAAAAACTGGGTAGAAGGGAGATAATATAAGATGAATGAAACACAGGAAAATAAACAGATCATGGAATCAAGCAGAGAAGAATTTGAAAAAACAGATATTTTTGGTGTCGGAGCACCAAACGACGGATTTGCACAGTATTTTGTGGGTAACTCATTTTTAAAACCACTGACAGAGCCTGGAAAATGTCCGGTATTTTTAGCAAATGTTACATTTGAACCGGGATGCCGGAATAACTGGCACATTCACCATGCAAAAGAAGGCGGTGGACAGATTTTGATCTGTACTGCAGGAAAAGGCTGGTATCAGGAATGGGGCAAAGAGGCAAGAGAGCTGAATCCGGGAGACGTAGTTTATATTGAGCCGGAAGTAAAACACTGGCATGGAAGTACGAAGGATTCCTGGTTTAGCCATATCGCCGTAGAATGTCCGGGAGTTGAGTGCAGCAATGAATGGTGCGAACCTGTTTCGGATGAAGAATATGGAAAGTTGAAATAGGAGGAAGCGAAAATGGCAGTAAAACAGACAGCAGGAAGAGATCAGCTTGGAGCATTTGCTCCGAAATTTGCAGAATTAAATGATGATCATTCACAGTCCGCAGCCATGGGTAGAAGTGAACCAGAGTGACAACAGATATGAAGAAGGAAACAGGGAAGCCTGGAGAGCGTTAGAAGAAGCGTATGAAGCCGGAAATAAAAGCGATGGCTGATAAGTACGGTGTGACAGTTCCGCAGCTTTGCATAAGGTATACGATCCAACTTGGAACCGCATCACTTCCAAAGACTGCAAATCCAAAGCATATAGAAACGAATGCAGATGTGGATTTTGATTAGAATAATAAAAAGAGTGCCTGAAAGAGTGCTTATTAAAAAACGCTTTACGGAAAGTGAAGCGTTTTTCCTATTTTAAATTTCAGATTCTGTGGTACAATACTGTCTGGAAAACAGAAAGATAATAAATAATAGAATGTCAGGAGAGACGTAAAAGTCATGGAAACAACGAAAAAAACAAAAGAAATGGATATGCTAAATGGAGGTCTGGCAGGAAAACTGATCCTGTTTTCCATACCACTGGCATTTAGCAGTATTTTACAGCAGCTATTCAATTCGGCGGATGTAGCTGTAGTTGGAAGATTTGCAGGAGACAGGGCATTAGCAGCAGTAGGAAGCTGTGTAGCGTTAGTTGGTATTTTTGTAAACCTGATCGTGGGATTTTCCGTAGGACCGAATGCAGTGTTAGCAAATCTGATCGGACAGAAACGAAGAGATAAGATTAACAGGATGCTGCACACGATCATGGCATTCGGACTGATAGCAGGAGTTATTTTAATGGGATTGGGAATGCTGTCTGCAAAACCGATACTGGAGGTGTCGGGTACACCGGAAAGCGTGATGAATGAAGCACTTTTATATATCAGAATCTATTTTATCGGTATACCGTTTATGATGATCTACAATTTTGGTTCTGCTGTCTTAAGAAGTTTTGGTGACACCAGAAGACCGATGTACTATCTGATCTTATCGGGAACTGTCAATGTAATATTGAATCTGATCTTAGTTATTTATTTCAAACTCGGGGTGGCAGGGGTCGCCATTGCCACGGTAATATCCAATATCCTGAGTGCGGGACTGGTATTGATCTATTTATACCGCAGAGAGGATGAATTTCAATTCAGACCACAGAGGCTGCATATAGAAAAAGAAGATTTAAAAAAGGTGCTGGTGATCGGAATCCCGGCAGGAATACAGGGAGCGATTTTTTCTATTTCTAATGTGTTTATACAAAGTGGGATCAACTCCTTTGGAGAAGATGCCATTGCGGGTTCATCACTGGCATTGAATTTTGAATATTTTACTTATGATATTGCAGCCGCTTTTGCACAGGCAGCAGTAACATTTACCAGCCAGAACTACGGAGCCGGAAATCTGAAACGATGCAAAAAGATTTTTAGACTCTGTATGCTGTTTGGGATCGGTTTTACAGAGATTTTAAGCATCATATTTATCATCTGGGATGATTTTTTCGTAAGTATTTATACGACGAGTGCAGCAGTGGCTGTCTATGGAATCATAAGGATGCATCATGTGTGCCTGTTAGAAGGTGTAACGGCTACCTATGAAGTGGGAAGTGCCTCGTTAAGAGGAATGGGAAAATCCATAGAACCGTCCATTATCACGATTTTAGGGACTGTAGTATTTCGAATGATCTGGATGGTTACGGTGTTTAAAATGGTTCCAACCTATGATATGTTGATGAATGTTTATATTGCTTCCTGGATATTTACAGGTGGAGCGATTTTTGTGGTATATTTTTTACATATGAAAAAAACAGAAGCAAATGCAGCGAAGAAAACTTTGTGTAGCACTTCGCTTTGATGCATTTTATGAGGATAAAAAAATGAGAACAACACATGTGGTCGTGAAGCCCTATGATAAAAAATGGAAAATGGACTTTGAAGATATAAAAAAGGAGATCCAAAGTGCGATCGGTGATCTGATCCTTGGAATCGAACATGTAGGGAGCACTTCGGTAGAAGGACTTTCAGCAAAACCATGCATTGATCTGGATATCGTTATCAAAGATTATTCGGTCTTTGAGGATGTTGTCAGAGGACTACAGGCCATTGGCTATATCCATGAAGGAAACCTTGGAATCAAAGACAGGGAGGCGTTTCGTTATTTGGATAAGCCGCATTTGCAGACGCACCACCTGTATGTATGCCCGCAAAATTCCAAAGAATTGTACCGGCATATCACATTTCGAGAGTTTCTTAGGAATCATCCGGCAGAAGTGAAAAAGTATAGTGAAGTCAAAGAGAGGGCAGCACAACTGTTTCCGGAGGATATAGATAAATACATGGAATATAAGTCGCAGTGTATAGAAGAGTTGTATGCATTGTGTGGGTTGAAATAATTGTATTGTAAAACGCAACACAAGGTGGTACACTATAATAAACAAGGAGGTGTGAACTATGGCAGTAAAAACAGCAAATGTAACAGCACGCATTCAGCCGAATATAAAAGAACAGGCAGAGGAAATATTAGAAAGACTTGGTATTCCCGTATCTGTATTTATTGATATGGCATACAGACAGGTCATTATGAGGGGAGGCGTACCATTTTCGCTAGATATTCCCGACACTCTTGCGACAAGAGATTCATTAACAAAAGCGGAATTTGATACTATGATGCAAACCGGTTTTATGCAGGCGAAGAAGGACGACTCTGTTTCGGTGGAGGAGGCTTTTGAACAACTGAAAGCGGAGATATAGTAAGAAGAAATATGAAGTAAAAGTTACCAGACAGGCGTTAGAACAGATGGAAGCAATAAAGTACAGGTAATCGCAATTATTTATGGTAAGCGAGATCAGATGAAGCGGCTTGCCAATATGGATATGCAGTAATGAAACAAAATATTGTATCTATATGGAATGGAGCCATTTATATATGGCTTCATTTTTGTTTTTAATGACAAACAATTTTGACACAATTCTAAAAAACTCCACGATTCAACCAACGTGATCACAAAAAAATTTCAACAAGACCATTACTAAATTGTTCCAAATACAAAATATTAAACGAAAAACAATGCTATATTATCAGATAATAAATGTAAAAATAAATAATAGTCAAATTATCAGATAATATAAAGAAAAAAACTGTTTACACGCAAAAAAAATAGGTGTATCCTAGTTATTAAGAACGACACAGCGTACACGAAGCAGAGGAACGCAGAAAGGATGACGTATGAGAACACAGGTAAATGAGAGTAACGCCAAAGCACAGGGTTTATATGATCCGAGATTTGAACATGATAACTGCGGAATCGGTTCTGTCGTGAATATCAAAGGTATCAAGACACATGAGACCGTAGAAAATGCATTGAAGATTGTAGAGAATTTAAAGCACAGAGCAGGTAAAGATGCGGAAGGTAAGACCGGAGACGGTGTAGGAATCCTTCTTCAGATTTCCCATAAGTTTTTCAAAAAAACGTGTGAACCGTTAGGAATCCGCTTAGGAGAAGAGAGAGATTACGGAATCGGAATGTTTTTCTTCCCGCAGGAAGAGCTGAAACGGAATCAGGCAAAGAAAATGTTTGAGGTCATTGTAGAAAAAGAGGGCATGGAGTTCTTAGGCTGGAGAGAAGTGCCGACGGACCCGACGACATTAGGACAAAAAGCAATTGACTGTATGCCGTATATCATGCAGGGATTTGTAAAAAGACCCAAGGACTGTCCAAAGGGAATTGATTTTGACAGAAAGCTCTATGTTGCAAGACGTGTATTTGAACAGAGTAATGACAACACCTATGTGGTATCATTCTCAAGCAGAACGATTGTTTACAAGGGAATGTTCTTAGTAGAGCAGCTTCGGTTGTTTTTTAAAGATCTGCAGGATAAAGATTACGAATCTGCAATTGCAACCGTACATTCACGTTTCTCCACGAACACCAATCCAAGCTGGGAGAGAGCGCATCCAAACCGTTTTATCGTACATAACGGAGAAATCAATACGATCCGCGGAAATGCCGATAAGATGTTAGCCCGTGAGGAGACCATGGAATCCGAGCATTTAAAAGGAGAGCTGCAAAAAGTCCTTCCGGTAGTCAATACCGCAGGTTCTGACTCCGCGATGTTAGATAATACCTTAGAATTCCTCGTAATGAGTGGAATGGATCTGCCGCTTGCCGTAATGATCACGATACCGGAGCCATGGGCAAATAACAGTATCATGAGCCAGAAGAAAAAAGATTTTTACCAGTATTATGCGACAATGATGGAGCCATGGGACGGACCGGCATCCATTCTGTTTTCCGATGGAGATATCATGGGAGCAGTCTTAGACCGTAACGGACTCCGCCCATCGAGATACTATATCACGACAGATGACTATCTGATCCTGTCATCTGAGGTTGGTGTCTTAGAGATCGAGCCGGAGCGTATTAAAGTAAAAGAAAGACTTCGTCCGGGAAAAATGCTTTTAGTGGATACCGTAAAAGGCGAGGTTATCGATGATAACGAATTAAAAGACAGTTATGCAAACATGCAGCCGTATGGTGAATGGTTAGATCGTAACTTAGTGGAATTAAAAGACTTAAAGATCCCGAATGAGCGTGTGATCGAGCACAGAGGCGAGGATTTGAACCGATTGCAGAAAGCATTTGGATACACCTATGAATCTACCAAAGATACGATTTTACCGATGGCAAGAAATGGAGCAGAATCCATTGCGGCAATGGGAATTGATTCACCGATACCGGTATTATCCAAAGACCAGCAGCCATTGTTCAACTATTTCAAACAGTTGTTTGCACAGGTTACCAACCCGCCGATCGACTGTATCCGTGAGGAAGTGGTAACTTCCACTACCACTTATATCGGAAAAGACGGCAACCTCTTAGAGGAAAATGCAATCAACTGTCAGGTATTAAAGATACATAACCCAATCCTGACCAATACGGATTTAATGAAGATCCGTTCCATGAAACGTGAAGGATTTAAGGTCGTAACGCTGCCGATTGTTTACTATAAAAACACCAGCCTGCAAAAAGCCTTAGACCATCTCTTTGTAGAAGCAGACCGTGCACATAAAGACGGAGCCAATATCCTGATCCTTTCCGACCGTGGTGTGGATGAGAACCATGTGGCAATCCCGTCATTACTTGCCGTAGCAGGTCTGAACCAGCATTTAGTTGAGACAAAGAAGAGAACCAGCCTTGCTGTTATCTTAGAGTCCGGCGAACCAAGAGAGGTACACCATTTTGCAACATTGCTTGGATATGGAGCCTGTGCGATCAATCCGTATTTAGTACAGGATACCATTAAAAATCTCATCGATGAGCATATGTTAGATAAAGATTACTATGCAGCAATCGATGATTACAACAATGCAGTCATCCACGGAATCGTTAAGATTGCATCGAAGATGGGAATTTCCACGATCCAGTCATATCAGGGTTCTAAAATCTTTGAGGCGATCGGAATAGATTCAGAGGTTATTGATAAATACTTCACAAATACGGTCAGTCGTATCGGAGGTATTACATTAGAGGATATCGCAAAAGCCGTAGATATCCTGCACTCCGAGGCATATGACCCGTTAGGACTTGCAACCGATATGTCCTTAGATTCCAAGGGACGTCATAAGATGAGAAGCGGAGCAGAGGAACATTTGTACAATCCGCAGACAATCCATCTGTTACAGGAGTCTACAAGACGTGGAGATTATAACCTGTTTAAACAGTATTCCAAACTGTTAGATGGCGAAAAGAGAGCATTGAACATCCGTGGACTGATGGATTTCAACTATCCGAAAAAAGGGATTCCGATCGAAGAAGTAGAAAGCGTGGAATCCATTGTCACAAGATTTAAAACAGGTGCGATGTCCTATGGTTCCATTTCACAGGAGGCACATGAGACACTTGCGATCGCAATGAATACCCTTCATGGAAAATCCAACTCCGGTGAAGGCGGTGAGAGCCTTGACAGACTTGAGATCGGAAAAGACGGACGCAACCGATGCTCAGCGATCAAACAGGTAGCATCCGGAAGATTCGGAGTTACCAGCCGTTACTTAGTCAGTGCAAAAGAGATTCAGATAAAAATGGCGCAGGGAGCAAAACCGGGGGAAGGCGGACACCTTCCGGCAGGAAAGGTCTATCCGTGGATTGCAAAAACCAGACATTCGACACCGGGTGTAAGTCTGATATCACCGCCGCCACACCATGACATCTATTCTATTGAGGATTTAGAGCAGTTAATTTTTGATTTAAAAAATGCCAATACGGATGCCCGTATTTCCGTAAAATTAGTATCCGAGGCAGGCGTGGGAACAGTAGCAGCCGGTGTTGCAAAGGCAGGAGCACAGGTGATTCTGATTTCCGGCTATGATGGAGGTACCGGAGCGGCACCGAGCAGTTCAATTCATAATGCCGGACTTCCTTGGGAGTTAGGACTGGCTGAGACGCATCAGACCTTAATCATGAACGGACTGAGAAACAAGGTCAGAATTGAGACAGACGGAAAACTGATGACAGGAAGAGATGTTGCCATTGCAGCACTTCTTGGAGCAGAAGAATTTGGATTTGCAACCGCACCGCTTGTAACCATGGGATGTGTGATGATGCGTGTCTGCAACTTAGATACCTGTCCGGTCGGAATTGCAACACAGAATCCGGAGCTTCGCAAACGTTTTAAAGGAAAACCGGAATATGTCATCAACTTCATGCACTTTATTGCAGAAGAACTTCGTGAATATATGGCAAAACTCGGTGTCCGTACCGTAGATGAGTTAGTAGGACGTTCTGATCTGCTCAAGGTTCGCGAAGGACTCGATGAAAGAGAGCAGAAAGTAGATTTATCTTCTATATTAAATAACCCGTTTGCAGGACCAAAACAGAAGGTAACCTTTGACCCGAAACAGGTATATGACTTTGAATTAGAAAAAACAGCCGATGAGCGTATTTTGATGAAGCAGTTAAAGACAGCACTAGACACCAAACAGAAACGCAGCATTGATGTGGAACTGACCAATACTGACCGTTCCTTTGGTACCATCTTTGGTTCCGAGATCACAAAGAAGTATCAGGATACCTTGGAGGAAGATAACTTTATTGTAAAATGTAAGGGAGCCGGCGGACAGAGCTTTGGAGCATTTATACCAAAAGGTCTGACCTTAGAATTAGTCGGTGACAGCAATGACTACTTTGGAAAAGGACTTTCCGGCGGAAAATTAGTGGTATACCCACCGGCAGGCTCCACCTTTAAACAGGATGAAAATATCATCATTGGTAACGTGGCACTTTATGGAGCGACCAGTGGAAAAGCCTTTATCAACGGTGTAGCAGGAGAACGTTTCTGCGTTCGTAACTCCGGTGCAGTTGCCGTAGTAGAGGGTGTTGGAGACCATGGCTGTGAGTACATGACCGGAGGCCGTGTTGTGGTACTTGGAAAGACCGGAAAGAACTTTGCGGCAGGAATGAGTGGAGGAATCGCCTATGTACTCGATGAGGACAGCGACCTCTATATGAGAACAAATAAAGAAATGGTATCCATGCAGGAGATCACCTCTAAATATGATGTTTTAGAATTAAAAGAGATGATCAAAGAGCATGTGGCACTGACCAATTCCGATAAAGGAAAACGGATATTAGACCACTTCAGCGAATATCTGCCGAAGTTTAAGAAGATCATTCCGTTTGATTACAACCGTATGTTAATGACCATTGTCCAGATGGAGGAAAAAGGTCTGAATGCGGAGCAGGCACAGATAGAAGCATTTTATGCAAATACGAAGAGATAGGAGGGAAATGGAACGATGGGAAAACCAACAGGATTTATGGAATACGACAGAGAGGAAACTATAGCCGTTGAGCCAAAGGAGCGTATCAAGAATTTTAATGAGTTCCATATACCTCTCTCAAAAGAAAAACGCCGTGAACAGGGCGCGAGATGTATGGACTGCGGAGTGCCGTTCTGCCAGTCCGGCATGGAACTGATGGGCATGACATCCGGCTGCCCGCTTCACAACTTAGTACCGGAGTGGAATGATTTAGTCTATGAAGATAATCTGAAACGTGCCTATGAGCGCCTGATCAAGACCAACAACTTCCCGGAATTTACTTCCCGTGTATGTCCGGCACTCTGTGAAAAAGCATGTACCTGCGGATTGAACGGAAGCCCGGTTTCTGTCCGTGAAAATGAGAACAGTATTATTGAGAATGCCTATGAAAAAGGATATGCAAAGGCAAGACCGCCAAAGGTAAGAACGGATAAGAAGATTGCAGTCATCGGTTCAGGGCCTGCGGGACTTGCAGCAGCAGACCAGTTGAATAAAAGAGGTCATTCCGTGACAGTATACGAAAGAGATGACCGCATCGGTGGACTTTTGATGTATGGAATCCCGAATATGAAGTTAGAAAAACGCTTTATCGAGAGAAAAATCGAGATCATGAAAGAAGAAGGCGTGGAATTTATTACGGGAACAGATGTCGGAAAAGATGTGAAAGCAGCAAAAATCTTAAAAGATTATGACCGTGTCATTTTAGCCTGTGGTGCAAAGAATCCAAGGGATATCAAGGCAGATGGAAGAGATGCAGAGGGTATTTATTTTGCGGTGGATTTTCTGACATCTACCACAAAGAGTTTGTTAAATTCCGATTTAAAAGACCGGAAATATATCTCTGCAAAAGGAAAAAATGTAATTATCATTGGTGGTGGCGATACCGGAAATGACTGTGTCGGAACCTGTATCCGTCATGGAGCAAAGAGCGTGACACAGCTTGAAATGATGCCAAAAGCACCGGATGAAAGAGCCGAGGACAATCCATGGCCGGAGTGGCCGAAAGTCTGCAAGACAGATTACGGTCAGGAAGAAGCAATTGCTGTCTTTGGTCATGACCCGAGAATTTATCAGACGACAGTCAAAGAATTTTTAAAAGATAAAAAAGGTGCAGTCTGCGGAGTCAAGACCGTAAAATTAGAAAGCAAAAAAGACGAAAAGACCGGACGCATGGTAATGACGGAAGTTGCCGGTTCGGAAAAAGTACTGAATGCGGAACTGGTACTGATCGCAGCAGGATTTCTAGGAACACAGAAATATGTGGCAGATGCATTTGGCGTAAAGCTCAATGAAAGAACCAATGTTGCGGCTGATCAGGAAAATTATGCGACCAGTGTGGAAAGAGTCTATGCAGCAGGCGATGTGCGAAGAGGCCAGTCTTTAGTAGTCTGGGCGATCCGCGAGGGCAGAGAAGTGGCAAGAGCAGTGGATGAAAGTCTGATGGGATATTCTTATCTGTCCGTACAGTAAGACTGTATGTATAAAATTGCCCGTTATGGGAAAAAACAATTATAAAATTCAAGGTTCACAAATCTATATAAAATGTGCTACAATAAAATTCAGATATGATAGATTGAAGTAACAGGTGGAAGATATGGGAACAAAAGCAATCTTTTTTGATATAGACGGAACCTTGTGGGATGAAAAATTTCAGATACCGGAAAGTACAAAAAAGGCATTTGAGATGTTGAAGAACAACGGACATCTGACCTTTATATGCTCAGGGCGGACGCTCTCCTATATACAGGACGAGCGTCTGCTTGCGTTGGGCTTTGATGGGATTGTCGCCGGCTGTGGAACTTATGTGGAAAAAGCCGGCGAGGTTCTTTTTTATAAACGGATTGAAGAAGAGGTACTGGAACGAACACTGAAGATTTTAAAGCCATATCATTATCCGGTAGTATTAGAAGGAAGAGAGTATCTGTATGTGGATGAAGATACGTTTGCCGATGACCCGTTTTTGAAGGTGTTGCAGGCAACCGTCGCGGACAGGCTGCGTCCGATCACGGGAAATGAGGATCAGTTAGAAGCGAGTAAGCTCAGTATTGACATACGAGGGCGGGAGTGTAAAGGGGTATTAGACCGATTGTCAAAGGACTATGATATTATTTACCATGGAACAGACTTTGTGGAGCTTGTGCCCGGAAATTTCTCAAAAGCAACAGGGATTGAAAAGACGTGTGAGTGTTTGCAGATTGCACACGAAGACACCTATGCTTTTGGGGACAGTATGAACGATTACGATATGATTCACTATGTGCAGCACGGGATTGTCATGGGCAATGGCTTAGACGAGGTGAAGGCAGTCGCGGACTATGTCACGAGTGATCTCCATAAAGACGGCATCTACAACGGATTGCACCATTTTGGGTTGATTTAGTCGGAATTCATGCCGTTTAAGATGCGAAGACAGGAGGATGGCATGATTAAGATATATAAGACAGAAGAGAGCATTGTAAATGAGATTGAAAAAGTAGAAGACGGATGCTGGATTAATATGATTACACCGACGATGGAGGAGTGTATCAGTATTTCAGAGTGTTTTGATATTGATATTGCCGATGTCAGAGCTGCACTGGATGATGAGGAAAGCTCCCGTGTGGATTTAGAGGACGGCTACACCCTGATTCTTGTCGACATTCCATCCATTGAGATTCGTCATAAACAGGAAGCCTATACAACTATCCCGTTAGGTATTATTTTGGCAGATGGTGTCATTATCACGGTGTGCGGTGAAGAGACACCGGTATTGCAGGCGTTTGAAAAACGGCGTGTGCGTGATTTTTCCACGAAGAAAAAAATGCGTTTTGTCTATCAGATTCTTTATCGTGCGACCAGTGTTTACCAGAATTATCTGCGTGTCATTGACAAACGTCGCAGGGAGATTGAAGAACGTATCAGTGACGATACCGAAGATAAGGATCTGATCGATCTTCATGAATTAGAATCCAACTTAGTATACTTTGCAACGTCCCTTCGGGCAAACGGAGTTGTATTAGACCGTCTGACCCGCTATGAGCGGTTAAAACAGTTCCCGGAGGACAGAGAAATCTTAGAGGATGTTATTGTCGAGAATAAGCAGGCAATCGAGATGACCGCAATTTATCGTGATATTATCAATGGTACACGCGAACTGTTGTCTACGATCATCGATAACCGTTTGAACAATGTAATGAAATATCTGACATCCATTACACTTGTTATGGCTATTCCAACGGTTATTTCGGGAATCTACGGAATGAATGTCAGTGGAAAATGGATGCCGCTATCGCAGACACCGTATGGCTTTTATATTGTCTGCGGCATTATGGTGCTGATTTGTATTATTGTATTACTGATCTTAAGAAAGAGAAAAATGGTATAGATATAAAAATGTCAGGTGGTTTGCGGACTGCCTGGCATTTTTTATTGAGCAAGTTGCAGCCACTAAGTTGAGAGGAGCTTTCTGACACCCTAATCTTTATAGGAGTCACATACTGTCAGTTCCTGGTACGAAATGCCTTGGAAATATAAATAATTTATTAAATCCCCAAATGATTATTGACAAAGAAAAAACATAGTGCTATCTTATGTAGATGAAAGGGTTAGCACTCAAATTAAATGAGTGCTAATAATGAAGAAAAAAGTAGAAAGATATAGGAGGAATTAAAATGAAATTAGTACCATTAAGCGACAGAGTTGTACTGAAACAGTTAGAGGCAGAAGAGACTACAAAGTCAGGAATTATTTTAACAAGTGCTGCACAGGAAAAACCACAGGACGCAGAAGTAGTAGCAGTCGGACCGGGTGGAGTGGTAGACGGAAAAGAAGTGAAAATGCAGGTCAAAGAAGGACAGAAAGTTATCTATTCTAAATATGCAGGAACAGAGGTAAAATTAGATGGCGAAGAATACATCATCGTAAGACAGAATGATATTCTTGCAGTAGTAGAAGATTAATTTCGGGAACATATCTTTTTAAAATTTATAAAGTTAGAAATGATAAGACAGATTATAGATTAATGGAGGCAGATTGAAATGGCAAAGGAATTAAAATATGGCACAGAGGCAAGAGCCGCATTAGAAGCAGGTGTTGACAAATTAGCAAACACAGTAAGAGTTACCATCGGACCAAAAGGAAGAAACGTGGTATTAGATAAATCTTTCGGAGTACCGCTGATCACAAACGATGGTGTGACCATTGCAAAAGAGATTGAATTAGAAGATGCATTTGAAAATATGGGCGCACAGCTTGTAAAAGAAGTTGCAACTAAGACAAATGACGTAGCAGGTGACGGAACGACAACCGCAACTGTATTAGCACAGGCAATGATCAAAGAAGGAATGAAGAACCTTGAAGCTGGTGCAAACCCGATCATCTTAAGAAGAGGAATGAAAAAAGCAACTGATACAGCAGTAGAAGCGATCGCATCTATGAGCCAGAAAGTCAGCGGAAAAGATCAGATCGCAAAAGTTGCAGCAATTTCTGCCGGAGATGAAGAGGTCGGAAACTTAGTAGCAGATGCTATGGAAAAAGTATCAAACGATGGTGTTATCACAATTGAAGAGTCAAAAACCATGCAGACAGAGTTAGACTTAGTAGAAGGTATGCAGTTTGACCGTGGATACATTTCCGCATACATGGCAACCGATATGGATAAAATGGAAGCAGTTTTAGATGATCCATATGTACTGATCACAGATAAGAAGATCAGCAACATTCAGGAGATCCTTCCGGTATTAGAGCAGATCGTACAGTCCGGTGCAAGACTTTTGATCATCGCAGAAGATATCGAGGGTGAAGCACTTACAACCCTGATCGTAAACAAACTGCGTGGAACATTCAATGTTGTAGCTGTCAAAGCTCCGGGATATGGCGACAGAAGAAAAGCAATGTTAGAGGATATTGCAATCTTAACAGGTGGTCAGGTCATTTCAGAAGAGTTAGGCTTAGAGTTAAAAGATACAACTTTAGATATGCTTGGACGTGCAAAATCCATCAAAGTTCAGAAAGAGAACACAGTCATCGTAGATGGTGAAGGCGATAAAGCAGCGATCGAAGCAAGAATCTCGCAGATCCGTGCACAGATTGAAGAGACAACATCTGAGTTTGATAAAGAAAAATTACAGGAACGTCTTGCAAAATTAGCAGGCGGTGTTGCAGTCATCCGTGTAGGTGCAGCAACAGAGACAGAGATGAAAGAGAGCAAACTTCGTATGGAGGACGCTTTAAATGCAACCAGAGCAGCAGTAGAAGAAGGAATTATCGCAGGAGGCGGTTCTGCATATATCCACGCATCCAAAGAAGTTGCGAAATTAGCAGATACATTAGAGGGTGATGAGAGAACCGGTGCAAAGGTTATCTTAAAAGCATTAGAAGCTCCATTATACTACATTGCAGCAAATGCAGGTTTAGAAGGTGCAGTCATCATCAATAAAGTAAAAGAGTCAGAGCCTGGAATGGGATTTGATGCAGCAAAAGAGAACTATGTAAACATGGTAGAAGCCGGAATCTTAGACCCTGTTAAAGTAACCAGAAGTGCATTACAGAATGCAACCTCTGTAGCATCTACGTTACTGACCACAGAGTCCGTTGTGGCAAATATCAAAGAAGATGTACCACCAATGCCGGCAGGCGGCGGAATGGGTATGATGTAAGATCAGCCGGTAAAAAATAACCGTAGGAATCAAAATACCGTGTGTTGACGGAGAACTTCGTCGACACACGGTTTTCGTTATATATAGAAGTCTTATATGGAATGCTTTATGACTTCATGTGGTATGTATTACTACATTTACATCAAAAAAAAAGTGTGATAAAATTGCTTTGTTTCAAAAATTAGATATTAGAAGAAAATAAAAAGAATGAGGTAATAAAAGATGGGAAAGATTGCAATCGTTACAGACAGTAACAGTGGTATTGTCCAGGCGGAGGCAAAAGAACTTGGAATTTATGTCGTTCCGATGCCGTTTATGATTGACGGTAAGGATTATTTAGAAGAAATCAATCTGACACAGGAAGAATTTTATCAGAAGTTAACAGAGGGAGCAGAGATTTCTACTTCCATGCCATCACCGGGCAGTGTGACGGATTTATGGGATGAGTTGTTAAAAGAATATGATGAAGTTGTATACATCCCAATGTCCAGCGGACTCAGCAGCTCCTGTCAGACAGCGATCATGTTAGCAGAGGACTATGACGGTAAAGTAGTAGTTGTCAATAATCAGCGTATTTCCGTTACCATGCGTCAGTCTGTATTAGATGCAATCGAGCTTGCAGAAGTCGGAAAGTCAGCAGCAGAGATCCGGACAATTTTAGAAGAGCAGAAAATGGAATCCAGTATCTATATCATGCTCAATACGCTGACCTACTTAAAACGGGGAGGACGTATCACTCCGGCAGCAGCGGCATTAGGAACCCTGTTAAAGATTAAACCAGTATTGCAGCTCCAGGGCGAAAAGTTAGATGCTTTTGCAAAAGCCCGTACAGTGAAGCAGGGCAAAAACATCATGATCGAGGCCATGAAAAAGGATTTCAGGGAACGCTTCCACGATGAGAGTGGAGAGAGCATCCATTTAGAACTGTCCTATACCCATGACTTAGAAGCGGCAAATGCGTTTAAAGAGGAAGTGCAGGCGGCATTTCCAGGCTGTGAGATTTTGATGCAGCCATTATCCTTAAGCATCTCCTGTCATATCGGACCGGGTGCATTGGCTATCGCATGTTCAAAGAAGATAGAGTATTAAGTATGAAATAAATACCGGACTTTTTCAGAAGTCAGGACAAGAAGTCTGACGGCTGGAAGAGTCCGGCTATTTTTATGTGGAAAGAATGTTTTAGTTGGAACAAAGGAGAAATCTATTAAATTAAGAAATAACATGAATAATCAAAGCAAAACATTGGAAGAATATGGAGGAAATGAAAAAAGGAGGAAACCGACATGGGAGATATGTTTTGCTTTCAGTGTCAGCAGACGGCACACAATACAGGCTGCGAAGGAAGTGCAGGAGTGTGTGGAAAAAAAGCGGACACTGCAAATTATCAGGATGATTTAGTAAGTGCATTGATCGGATTAGCGAGAGCAGTGCGAAAGAAAGGTGCAACCGAAAAATCAGATGAGCTGATGCTCAAAGGATTATTCACTACAATTACAAATGTCAACTTTTACAATGATACGATATGTGCGCTGATCGATGAGGTTAACAAAGAAAAGGAAGCCATCGCACCACAGACAGATAATTATGATGTGCAGACCATCTGGGATGGTGACGAGGATATCCGTTCTTTGAAATCCTTAATCCTTTTTGGCTTAAAGGGAATGGCTGCATATGCGTATCATTCTTATGCATTAGGATATACGGATAAAGAAGTGCAGGAATTTTTCTATGAGGGAATGGAAGCACTCGGTGAAGAGCATACGGCAGAGGAATTGCTGGGGCTGGTATTAAAGACCGGAGATGTAAACTACAAATGTATGGCAATGTTAGACCATGCAAACACCGAGACCTATGGAACACCGGTTCCGACTACCGTTCCTCTTACAATCGAAAAAGGACCATTCATTGTGGTCAGCGGACACGATCTGCATGATATGAAGCTGTTGTTAGAGCAGACAAAGGACAAGGGGATCAACATCTATACACACAGTGAGATGCTTCCGGCACATGGATATCCGAAATTAAAGGCATATCCGCATTTAAAGGGAAATTTTGGAACAGCATGGCAGAGCCAGCAGTCGGAGTTCCACAATATTCCGGCACCAATCCTCTTTACGACGAACTGCCTGATGCCGGTACGCCAGAGTTATTCGGACCGTGTCTTTACGACTTCAATCGTGTCCTATCCGGAAATGGTGCATATCGGAGAAGATAAAGATTTTACACCGGTCATTGAAAAGGCATTAGACTGCAAGGGATATGACAGAGAAAAACCGTTAAAGGGAATTAACGGCGGTTCTACCGTGACAACCGGATTTGGTCATGGAGCAGTATTAGAAAATGCAGGAAAAATCGTGGATTTAGTGAAAAAAGGAAAAATTCGACACTTTTTCTTGATCGGAGGATGTGACGGAGCCGCACCGGGCAGAAGCTATTATACGGAATTTGCCAAAAAGACACCGATGGACACGATTATTTTAACACTTGCCTGTGGAAAATACCGTCTCAATGATTTAGATTTAGGAGAAATAGAAGGACTGCCAAGGATACTGGATATGGGACAGTGTAATGATGCTTACAGTGCGATCACCGTAGCACTTGCACTTGCCGAAGCCTTTGAATGCGATGTCAACGAACTGCCGTTATCCATGGTACTTTCCTGGTATGAACAAAAAGCAGTCTGTATACTGTTGACACTTTTGCATCTGGGGATCAAAAATATTTTGCTTGGACCGACCCTGCCGGCATTTATCTCACCAAATGTGTTAGATATTCTGGTGAAAAATCATAACATCATGCCGACAAGTACACCGGACGAAGATTTAGAGAAGATTCTTGGTCCTGCGCTTCCATAACAGATAAGCAGCCATATTTGGAATACCTGCTAAGATCCAGGCAACCGGGCTGGCAAGGCAGACGGCCGGATAGCCATAGTCTTTTGCAAAAAGCAGAATGACAGCAAGCCGTCCGATCAGTTCTAGGATTCCGCCGATCATCGGAACCATACCCTTGCCAAGCCCCTGCAAGGAAGTACGATAGAGGTACAGGATACTTAAGAAGAAGAAAAAGACAGAAATCGTACGCAGGTAAACCATTGCATAAGAGAATACTTCTTCTGTTGGTGCTGTTAAAAACAGTCCGACAATGGCACGTCCGAAAAAGACGCAGACAACAGCGGCAAAACCGGTCAGAACAAGTGAAATGAAAAATGCCTTTCTCATACCGTCATAGATACGATCATATTTGCCGGCACCAAGATTCTGTCCACAGTAAGTGGACATGGTGGTACTAAGGGTCGGCATTGGCTGGGTAGAAAGCTGTTCTACCTTCATAGCAGCCGTAAAAGATGCCACGACACTAGAACCAAAGGCGTTGACGGCACTCTGTAAGATCATGGTTCCAACTGCCGTGATCGAAAAGTTCAAAGCCATCGGAAGTCCGATACGCATCAGATCCCAGACTCCCTGTTTGTCAAAATAGTAATCACTGCGATGTGTCCTCAGGATCTCAAAACGCCAGAACATATAGGCAAAGCAGAGGATCGCAGAAATACCCTGTGCTAACACCGTAGCATAAGCAGCTCCGTCCGTTCCCATATGGAAAAAACGGATGAAGCAATAGTCTAAAATAATATTTAAAACCGAAGAGAACACCAAAAAATAAAGAGGTGTCTTGCTGTCACCAATGCCCCTTAAAATGGAAGAGGCAGAGTTATAAAACATCGTAGCAATAATTCCCAAGAAAATGATCTTTACATAGGAATCCGCCATATCTAAAATATTTGCCGGAGTCTGCATCGCAGTCAGCATCAAACGTGAAGTCGGAACCGTGATCGTAGTAACGACAACAGAGATGATCAGGGTCAGCAGGATCGATAAGGCAACATAGTGTTTTAATAGGGTTTCATTTTTTGCCCCATATGCCTGTGCTACCATGACACCAAATCCCTGAGCGATCCCGATCGCAAAATAGAGGACCAAAAACATGATAGAACCGGTGGCACCGACCGCGGCAAGGGCATCTTCACCGAGCAATCGTCCAACAATGATCGCATCTGCCATATTATAAAACTGCTGAAATATATTTCCTAAAAGAACGGGGATCGAAAACCAGAAGATCAGTTTTAACGGACTGCCCGAAGTCATATCTTTTTCCATAAAAGCCTCCTTTGTATGATGACACCAAAAAAGGGTGCGTGCTAAAAATTCAGTATAATACGGGAAATTTTAAAATGCAAGACTTCTAAATAAGTATTGAAAAAAATGCGAAAAAAAGCTATGCTCTTAGCATGGACATCAATTTAGAATATTATAAAATTTTTTATTATGTAGGGAAACAAAAAAGCATTACATTAGCAGCGGAAGAGCTTGCCATTTCACAGCCGGCGGTCAGCCAGGCAGTCCGGCATTTAGAAGAGGCACTCGGTTCTCCGCTGTTTGTGCGGACATCTAAGGGTGTGCGCCTGACCACGGAGGGCGAGGTACTCTATTCCTATATTAAGCGTGGTTATGAGACGATACGTTTAGGAGAGAAAAAATTCCTAGAAATGTTAGATTTAGAAGAAGGAGAGCTCTGCATCGGCGCAAGTGACATGACGCTGCAGTTCTATCTGCTCGAATACTTAGAACGTTTTCACGAAAAATATCCGAAAATCCGTGTCACGGTAAAAAATGCACCGACACCGGAGACATTAAAAATGTTACAGGAGGGTGCCATCGATTTTGGCGTGATCAGTACGCCGATCCAGAGACGGATGGATTTTAAATTCCGCAAGGTGCGGGACATTCAGGATATTTTTGTGGCAGGAAAAAAATTTGCGTATTTAGCAGACCGTAAACTTAGCTACAAAGACTTAGAGACACTTCCTGTCATGTGCTTAGAGGGAAATACATCCACGCGGGCATATGTGGAGGGATTTTTACGGGAAAACAGTGTACATTTACAGCCGGAATTTGAGCTTGCGACCAGCGATATGCTGATACGTTTTGCAATGCGGGGATTTGGAATAGCCGGAGTGGCAGAGGATTTTGCACTTGAAGCAATGGAAAAAGGCGAGATTTTCAGATTGCATTTTGACAGAGAGATTCCCAAAAGACATTTTTGTATCGTCACGGACGAAAAGGTTCCGATGACAGCGGCGGCAAGAAGGTTTCTGAATTTGTTAGAGGACAAGTGTACGCATGACAAACACAAGACATAATAAAAACTTATGAAGAATATAAAAAATATTGATTTTACTTATGAGGAAGTTTCGTGTATAATCAGAAAGTAAAAACGGAGAACAATGTGAAGCAGGTTTTTACACCTGCTTCTTTTTATGGGAAACTATTCCGGGATGACTGTTAAAGGAGGATTCAAATGGTAAAAGCAGTAGTTGGAGCAAACTGGGGCGATGAAGGAAAAGGTAAGATTACTGATATGCTTGCAAAAGAGGCGGATATCATCATCCGTTTTCAGGGTGGAGCAAATGCAGGTCATACCATTGTAAATGACTATGGAAAATTTGCACTGCATACCCTGCCGTCAGGAGTATTCTATAACCATACAACCAGTATCATCGGCAATGGAGTGGCATTAAACATTCCTGTATTATTCAAGGAAATCAAATCAATCACAGACCGCAATGTGCCGCAGCCGAAGATTTTAGTATCAGACAGAGCACAGATTGTAATGTCTTATCATATTTTATTCGACCAGTATGAGGAAGAGCGTTTAGGCGGAAAATCCTTTGGTTCCACAAAATCGGGAATTGCACCATTTTATTCTGATAAATATGCAAAAATCGGTTTTCAGGTCAGCGAAATTTTTGATGATGAGTTAATCGAAGAAAAAGCAGCAAGAGTCTGCGAGCAGAAAAATGTACTGTTAGAGCATTTATACCATAAACCATTATTAAAACCGGAGGATATTGTCAAAGAGTTAAAAGAGTACAGAGAGATGGTAGCACCATATGTCTGCGATGTTTCCTCCTATCTGTATGAAGCGATCAAAGAAGGTAAGAACATTTTATTAGAGGGTCAGCTTGGAACCTTAAAAGACCCGGATCACGGAATCTATCCAATGGTTACGTCCTCATCCACGTTAGCAGCTTATGGAGCAATCGGAGCAGGAATTCCACCATATGAGATCAAACAGGTCATTACCGTATGTAAAGCATATTCTTCCGCTGTCGGAGCAGGAGAGTTTGTCAGCGAAATCTTTGGTGAAGAAGCCGATGAGTTAAGAAAACGCGGTGGTGACGGCGGTGAGTTCGGAGCAACCACCGGACGTCCGAGAAGAATGGGCTGGTTTGATGCTGTGGCTTCTAAATATGGCTGCCGTCTTCAGGGTACGACAGATGTAGCCTTTACCGTATTAGATGTATTGGGCTATTTAGATGAGATCCCGGTCTGCATCGGTTATGAGATTGACGGAAAAGTAACCACCGATTTTCCGACAACAGCCATCTTAAAGAAGGCAAAACCGGTTTATGAGATTCTTCCGGGATGGAAGAGTGACATCCGCGGCATTAAGAAATACGAAGATCTGCCGGAGAATTGCAGAAACTACATTGAATTTGTAGAACGTCACATCGGTTACCCGATTACCATGGTGTCAAATGGTCCGGGCCGTGATGACATTATTTATCGTTAATCCGAACAGAAAGCCGTTTTATGACTTTCAGGGTCAGAATATTTTCTGTTTTATAGAGATTTATAGAGAACAAAAAAAGAGAAAGAATGACGCATCCATCATTCTTTCTCTTTTTTTTCGTTATCATCCTTTATCATCTTATAGATAAACCCATATGCCCAGAGCAGGACCGGAAGTACAATGGTTGCATAGATAGAAATCTTTAACCAGACCATTGCGCGTTCACTGCCGATGATGGCAAACACCAGTGTGGAGACATAGAGTCCGATCAGGATGAGGATCAGCAAAATTGCTAAAACCTGTTTTACTTTTTTCATGTGCGGCTCCTTTTCACCCCATTTTTTTTTATCATAACATAGGGAAAGGGTTATTGCACGGAAAACTTAAACGTAGTACAATAAGTAGCAAAAGGAGAAGCGGGCCGATGTGGAATTTTGAGAGGGTACTGGATGCGATTACCAATGCCGGTATTTACATTATTGAGAAGAGAAGTCATACAATTATATACTGCAATAAACGATTCAAAGAACTGGTGCCTGCAGCAGAGGTAAGTCTTGGATGTTATGAAATCGGAATGGATATCTGTAACCGGTGTCCCTTGGAATCTTATGATCCGGCGAAAAAAGGAAAAAATGTTTTTTTGCGTGAAAGTCATGTGTTTGGCGGAATGGTCGAAGTCAGTGTGGATGAGATTTTATGGGAGGATAAGATTCCTGCATACATCGTAACCATTATTCCCCAGATGAAGGCGGAGGAGACAAAGAATTATTATCTGTATAACCGCTCGATTGACCGGGTAGTGAAAAAAATCAGTGTAGCGACCGTCAGTCTGAATCTGACAAAAAATATAAGCAGAAGCTATATATGGAATGACAAGAACCAGTTCCTCTGCGAGGAAGAGGGCAGTGTGGACGGGATTTTTGCCGATATGCTGAGGAGAATGCACTCTAAAGACCGCGAGAGATGCGGGAGATTTGATACCTGTGCCAAGATGGAGGCATATTTTAATAAAGGTGGAAAATATTTAGAGGACGAGATGTTAATCAAAGGAGAGGACGGCAGATACCGTTGGTTTTCCCTGCGTGTGATTCCCTTGGAGTATACGGAATACCGTGATACATTAGCCGTTTTAGTTATTCGTAATATTCATACCAGAAAAGTGCTTCAGGTTCGTACACAGAATAACTTAGAGGCAACTTATAAGGCAATTCCGGGTGGTGTCTGTACGATGCGTGTGGATAAGAATTTGTCCATTATCAGTGCAAATGAAGAATTTTACCGGATGATGGGTGAGACACAGG
This sequence comes from Lachnospiraceae bacterium, assembly GCA_003507655.1. Classification (GTDB taxonomy): domain Bacteria; phylum Bacillota; class Clostridia; order Lachnospirales; family Lachnospiraceae; genus Maccoyibacter; species Maccoyibacter intestinihominis. Next base: position 121,020 of record DNUZ01000023.1, read on the forward strand.
CAGATTATGAGAACGGATATTTAGAGCATATCTATCCAAAGGATGCTGAGCGGGTGTCTGCTTATTTTCATCTTCAGGCGGAGCGGAAAGCGGATTTAGAGATTACTTACCGGGTACTCGATATCAACGGAGATGTGCATTGGATGCAGGTCAAGGGAATTCATTGCGGAAAAGCAGACGGTTATCCGGTCTACATGCTGCTTCGTACGGATATTACGCTGATTATTGAAGCACAGCGCCAGATAGAAGAGGAGCAGGAAAAATACCGGAAGTATGCGGATAATGTTATTGATACTCTGAGCAATCTGGTGGAATTCAGGGATCTGGATTCCGGAGAGCATATTAAGCGTACGAAGGATCTGACCCGGATTATGATTAATACCTATAACAAAAAATATCCGGAACATTTCATCATAGATTCCAGCCGTGAAAAAATCTGCCGTGCGGCAGCATTGCATGATGTTGGAAAAATTTCCATATCGGACACCATTCTGAACAAAAAGGGACGGCTGACAGATGAGGAAATGGAGATTATGAAAACCCATACGACAAAGGGTTATGAAATTATCCGGGGATTTAAGTTAAATGATGACGAGGAGCAGGAACGCTACAGTCTTGACATTGCAAAATATCACCATGAGCGCTGGGACGGAAAGGGTTATCCGGAGGGCTTACAGGGCGATGAGATACCTCTTTGGAGTCAGATTGTAGGTATCGTGGATGTCTATGATGCACTGGTTAGTCCCCGTGTATACAAAAAAGCATTTTCCCATGAAAAAGCTATGGAAATGATACTTGCAGGAGAGTGCGGTACATTCAATCCGATTCTTTTAGAATGTTTGAAGGATGCGGAGGAACTATTGAAAAATGAGTATAAATAGGTTATACTGTTACGGTGCGAAAGCACAAGAATATGAAGGATAAGGTGAAAATATATGGCACTATTACAGGAATGGCAAAAAATTGCTTATAATGAGCAGGCAGATAGAGCAAAATTACAGAAGTTCTGGCAGGATTATTTTTTAGTGGAAAAAGGAATCTACGAAAAACTGTTAGATCATCCGGACGAAGAAGTATCAGGAACAGTCAAAGAATTAGCAGACAAGTATCAGGTCAGCCTGATGGAGATGACAGGATTTTTAGATGGGATCGATGAGAGCTTAAAAGAGCGCAATCCATTAGAGACCATGGAAGAGGATACACCGGTCAACCTGATTTTTGACAAAGAGCTTCTTTACAAAAATATGGTAGATGCAAAGGCAGAGTGGTTATATGAACTGCCACAGTGGGATGACATTTTCACACCGGAAAGAAAACACGAATTATACTTAGAACAGAAAAAATCAGGAACAGTCGTGAAAGAGGATAAGGTATATCCAAATGACCCATGTCCATGTGGAAGCGGTAAAAAGTATAAAAAGTGCTGCGGGAAGAACAAATAAATAGAGATATTTTTTAGAATTTGTAAAAAACTCTTTACAGATAAGAAAAAAAGGTCTACAATACAAGGCGTAAAAAGAAAGACAACACGTTGAAGAGAAGAGTAATCAGTGCAAATGTGACAGAGAGAACCGCCAAAGCGTAGGCTTTGAGCTGCAAGCGGTTTGACAGGGAAGCTGACGAAGACCACCTCGGAGTGACTTATCGAAAAGAGTCCGGTGATTCCGTTATCATCAAAAGAGAGGCTTTGTATCGACAGAGCAAGCAGGGTGGAACCGCGTTGAAGAATGAAAGAATAAACGTCCATGCATTACAGATTGTAGTGTATGGATTTTTTTATTTCCAAAGCGTGAGGTGCGAAGGAGTGTCTTTATAGGTCGCAGGGCAGGCTGCACAAATAAATATTTCGGGCTTCCCTGTGCAGACCATTCCGATGAACCTCCCACAAAGCAGGAAGCGTGTTCGCCAGTGGGCTCCACGCTTCCGGGAGTTTCATCTCCATAGCACAAAAAGAACCCTTCCATATTCATTTGTGCAGCCTGCGTGGGGACGCTCAGGAAGAGGGCGTTAACACCTCGGATTCAGCGTGAAATAGATGAGCACGAAGCGCAAGATACCGGATCTTCGCATGAAGAGCCGGTCTGGCTTGCTCGAGAATGTAGAATCTGTACCAGGGTATGGTGTTCGGGGTGGGATTGTGACGGATGTTAGATTTTCTTGATGTTTTGTAAGAGACCACAGCAATTTTCGGACAGGATGTCCGAAAAAGGCGAAGTCGAGCCATGGATGGCGAGTCTGAGCCGGTTGCGTCCGTCCCCAACACCCTACCAAAACATTTAGAAAATCTTATATCCAAAACACGCCACCCCGGACACCATACCCTGATACAGAGCAAGCTACAGAATTACAGAGCCACAGAATCATAGCACTATCAAAAAAGAAACAAAAATAGAAGAGGAGAGGATAAAATGAAAATCACATTAAAAGATGGCAGTATCAAAGAATACGCAGAGGCAATGAGTGCTTACGACATCGCAAGAGATATCAGTGAAGGACTTGCAAGAGCAGCCTGTGCAGTAGAGATCAATGGAGAAGTCAAAGATTTAAGAACGGTAGTAGACAGTGACTGCGAAATGAACATTTTAACAGCAAAGGACAGTGAAGGACTTCGTACGGTACGCCATACCTGTTCCCATGTGTTAGCAGAAGCAGTAAAAAGACTGTTCCCAAATGTAAAGTTAGCAATTGGACCGTCTATTGACGAGGGATTTTATTATGATTTTGAATCCGAGCCGTTTTCGAGAGAAGATTTAGATAACTTAGAAAAAGAAATGAAAAAAATCATCAAAGAAGGCAATCGTTTGGAAAAATTTACACTTCCAAGAGAAGAAGCCATTGCATTGATGAAAGAAAAAGAGGAACCATATAAGGTAGAACTGATTGAAGATTTACCGGAAGATGCGGAAATTTCTTTTTATAAACAGGGCGAGGGATTTACCGACCTTTGTGCAGGACCGCATCTGATGAATACCAAGGGAATCAAAGCATACAAACTGATTTCCTCTTCCATGGCATACTGGAGAGGCGATTCCAACAAAGCACAGCTTCAGCGTATCTATGGAACAGCATTTGCGACAAAAGATGAACTGAATGCTTATTTAGAGCATTTAGAGGATATCAAAAAACGTGACCACAACAAATTAGGACGCGAGATGGAATTATTTACTACTGTCGATGTGATCGGGCAGGGACTTCCACTTATTATGCCAAAAGGTGTCCGTATGATTCAGACATTACAGCGTTGGATTGAAGATTTAGAGGACAATGAGTGGGGATATATCCGTACAAAGACACCGTTAATGGCAAAATCCGATTTGTATAAAATTTCCGGACACTGGGATCACTACAAAGAGGGAATGTTTGTCTTAGGTGATGAGAGCAAGGATAAAGAGGTATTTGCGCTCCGTCCGATGACCTGCCCATTCCAGTATTATGTATACAAAAATTCACAGCACTCATACCGTGAGCTGCCATTGCGTTACAGCGAGACATCCACTCTGTTCCGTAATGAGGATTCCGGCGAGATGCATGGATTGACCAGAGTCCGCCAGTTTACGATTTCAGAAGGACATTTAATTGTAAGACCGGATCAGATGGTAGAGGAATTTAAGAATTGTATCGCACTGGCACGTCACTGCTTAAAGACCTTAGGATTAGAAGAAGACGTAACCTATCATCTTTCTAAATGGGACCCGGAAAACAGAGAAAAATACATCGGAGAACCGGAAGTCTGGGAAGAGACACAGCAGCATATGCGTGATATGATGCATGAGCTTGGCATTGAATTTGTGGAGGATGTTGGAGAAGCTGCATTCTACGGACCAAAGATTGACATTAATGCGAAAAACGTATATGGAAAAGAAGACACCATGATTACGATTCAGTGGGATGCACTGTTAGCAGAACAGTTTGATATGTATTATATTGATGCAAACGGTGACAAGGTACGTCCTTACATTATCCACCGTACTTCCATGGGATGCTATGAGAGAACCTTAGCATGGCTGATCGAGAAGTATGCCGGAAAATTCCCGACCTGGCTTTGCCCGGAACAGGTACGCGTACTGCCGATTTCCGATAAATATGAAGCATATGCAAAAAAAGTAGAAGCAGAACTTAAGAAAAACGGTGTCTATGTATCTGTGGATGCACGTTCTGAAAAGATCGGTTACAAGATCCGTGAAAGCCGTCTTGCAAAAGTACCATACATGTTAGTAGTCGGCGAAAAAGAAGAGGCAGACGGAACAGTTTCCGTCAGAAGCCGTTTTGCCGGTGATGAAGGTGTCAAACCGATCGCAGAGTTCGTAGAGCAGATCTGCAAAGAAATCCGTACGAAAGAAATCCGTAAGGAAGAAGTGCAGGAACAAAAATAGAAAAAAATTTTTGAAAACTTTTTAAGAATAAATCTCCCTCTTCTTACACACCCTAAAGTGGCAGAAAGAAGAAAGGAGATTTATTTTTATGACAAAATTAGAGTGTTCCGTTAAAAACTGCGTTTACAATGAAGAACCTTACTGCTGTAAGGGGGATATCATGGTAGAAGGAAGAGATGCAAAAAACACAAGCGAGACAGCATGTGCAAGTTTTCAGGAGAGAACAAAAGACTGCTGTTCTAACACTGTTGGTCACAAGAGCGAGAATATTGATGTCGCTTGTGAGGCAGTAAAATGCGTTTATAACGAAAGCTGTAAATGCAGTGCAAACCGTATCGGAATCGTTGGCGGTAATGCAAAAGACAGTGCAGACACACAGTGTGCCAGCTTTTGTTGTCAATAATTAGCGAATAAGGAAGAAACTTCACGAAAAATTCAAAGTAGACACTTGTAAAAAGTCTCTATACGAAGTACAATAACAATGTAATTGCAGTTGTACAAAAGAATTTTTCGTGGAGGCATTACATGAGAAAGAAGTCACATATTTCATTAGCTCGCGATATTGTCCGTAATTCAGAGGATGAAGGGCTGAGAAAGCACAAATGGGCTTTTTATTTAGGAAGTATCCTGCCGGACATCAAACCTTCCTTTTTGTATAAAAAGCATGAAATTGACGGAACTTTTGAACAGGTAAAAAAAGAAGTAAGAGAATTGTCAGACTCGCACGGAAAGTATAGGGAACATGCGACAAAGTATTACAGGAATCTTGGTCAGATCACCCATTATATAGCGGATTATTTTACTTTTCCGCATAACAGAACGTATCCGGGCAATCTAAAGGATCACTGTTCCTATGAAGAAGTACTAAAGCTGAGATTACGAGAGTATTTAAAGACAGATAAAAAAGACAGATGGCCTTTTGTACAGTGTCATTTTGGCAGTGCAGAAGCGTTGTGTGACTTTATTAAATTACGACATGAGGAATATTTAAGACGAAAGATAGATGTCGAGGAAGATATTCGGCATATTGTATCATTAAATTACCAGGTAGTAGAGGGAATCAGGCAGTTAGCAGAGCAGGGAAAGTTGCATCAGTACCTGTCAAAGAAGAGGGCTGCATAACTGCAGTAAGGCAAGCAGTATGGATTGGAGTATTCGTTTCCCGCATTTGGGAATCTATTTAGAACATGTGGGGAAAAATTTTACAGTCTTTGGGATTTCCATAGCATATTACGGCGTGATCATCGCCGTGGGAATGCTGGCAGGAATCCTTCTGGCTACATATGAGGCCAAAAGAACCGGGCAGAATCCCGATGATTATTTTGACTTGGCGATCATTGCCATTATCTGCTCCGTGATCGGAGCAAGATTGTATTATGTCATATTTTCGTGGGATCTGTATAAGGACAACCTGTGGAGTATTTTAAATCTGCGCCAGGGTGGACTGGCGATCTACGGAGGCGTGATTGCTGCAATTATTACAGCAGTTGTCTTTGCGAAGGTCAAAGGGCTTTCATTTCCGAGATTGGCAGATACGGCAGGTCTGGGTCTGATCTTAGGTCAGATCATCGGAAGATGGGGCAACTTCTTTAACAGGGAAGCATTTGGCGGTTATACAGACGGACTGTTAGCGATGCAGCTTCCGGTCAGTGCTGTCAGAGACAGTGATATTTCAAAAGAGCTTGCCGAACACATCGTGGAGATCGGAGGAGTATCTTACATTCAGGTACATCCGACGTTTTTGTACGAATCCCTGTGGAATCTGGTATTGCTGGTGATCCTATTGCTGATCAGAAAGAGGAAGAAGTTCGAGGGAGAGATTTTTCTGCTGTACTTAGCAGGATATGGGATCGGACGGGCATGGATTGAAGGTCTTAGAACGGACCAGCTCCTGATTCCGGGAACTTCCGTTGCAGTTTCGCAGGTATTAGCAGTAGTATTAGCAGTCGTTTCGGTGATGATGCTTATCATACTTAGGAAAAAAGCAGTGAGCAGGAAACAGCAATAACATTTTGACTAAGGAGCGATATGGATGCAGGAAAAAGAAACATTACAGGAACAGATTGAAATAGCAAGAAAAAGACTGGACGAAGCATATGCCTTTGGTAATGATATTGAAGGATGCTACGAACTGAGCAGAGAAGTGGACCGCATGATCGAGCGGTATTTAGACCTCAGTGAGAACAATTAAATAATGTCTGGAAACTAGATACAAGAGAAGAAACATAAAGATGGTAAGAGCAAAGGAAAGCATTGTAGAGATACAGTGTTTTCCTTTTTTATTTTTTACACCCTAATCTTTCTTAAAAATACTGGAAACACTTGCTTTTTACCCACTGGTGGAGTAAAATGGATATAAAAGTGGGTGAAAGTGGTAGATAGTGGCACAAAGTGGTGGATAAGTTGATAACTTTGTGGATAACACGAAAAAAATAGCCACGGTAAGTAGGTGAGTGTCAGATGTTCATGGGAGAATACAATCATACAATCGATGCAAAAGGCAGAATGATCGTTCCGTCTAAGTTCAGAGAGCAGCTTGGAAACGAGTTTGTTGTAACAAAAGGACTGGATGGATGTCTGTTTGTATATCCAAATGAAGAATGGCACAATATTGAAGAAAAATTTAGAAATGTCCCACTTACCACAAAAGATGCAAGAAAATTCTCACGTTTCTTCTTCGCCGGAGCAGCCACCTGTGAGTTAGACAAGCAGGGAAGAATCCTGATACCACCGGTTTTAAGGGAATTTGCTGATTTACAGAAGGATGTCGTATCCGTTGGAGTACTCAACCGGATCGAGATCTGGAGCAAAGACAACTGGCTGGATTGCAATTCCTATGATGACATGGACGAAATTGCAGAGCATATGGCAGATTTGGGATTGAGTATCTAGGATAAGAAATCAAAAACGACGGGATAGGAGAACGATATGGAATTTCATCATACATCCGTATTATTAAATGAGACAATTGACAATCTGAACATCAAACCGAATGGCATCTATGTCGATGGAACCTTAGGTGGAGGCGGACATGCCTTAGAGGTTGCAAAGAGATTAGAGAAAGGTGGCAGACTGATCGGTATCGATCAGGATGAAGATGCGATTTTAGCAGCAACGGAGAGATTAAAAGACTATCAGGACCGAGTTACGGTTGTACGCAGCAATTACTGCAATATGCGTAAGGAACTGAAAGCTCTTGGGATTGAAAAGGTAGACGGTATTGTCTTAGATCTTGGTGTATCTTCCTTTCAGTTAGACACACCGGAGCGTGGTTTTACTTATATGGAAGAAAATGCTCCACTGGATATGCGGATGGATCAAAGGGAAAGCCGTACAGCGAAAGACATTGTCAATACCTACAGTGAAAAAGAACTGTATCGGATCATCCGGGATTTCGGAGAAGACAAATTTGCAAAAAATATCGCAAAGCACATTGTGGCAGCGAGAGAAAAACAACCCATTGAAACAACCGGAGAGCTGACAGCGATCATCCGTTCAGCAATTCCGAAAAAAGTACAGATGAGTGGCGGACATCCGGCAAAACGTACCTTTCAGGCGATCAGGATTGAATTGAACCGGGAATTAGAAGTGTTGCAGGATACACTCGATGATATGATAGAACTTTTAAATGAAGATGGAAGGATCTGCATCATTACTTTCCACTCATTAGAAGATAGAATCGTAAAGACCATATTTAAAAAGAATGAAAACCCATGCACCTGCCCAAGTGACTTTCCGGTTTGTGTATGTGGCAAGGAATCCAAAGGGAAAGTCATCACAAGAAAACCGATTTTGCCGGGTGAAGAGGAATTACGGGAAAATTCAAGATCAAAGAGTGCAAAATTGCGTGTGTTCGAGAGAAGGTAAAAGACAAAAAAGCGGAGGTGTCTAAAATGGAGCAGAATCAGTATCGGATGTATGTAGACGGAAATACGGTACGCAAGGCAGAAGCACTGCCGAAAGACGACAGACAGGAAAGAATCAGAAGAGAACGTGAAGAACAGAGAGCCAGAAACAGAAAAATAGCAAAGAGAAATCAGGCAAGAGAACTGCGTATGAGCCGCAGATATGTGGCATTTTTGGCAGTTGCAGTAAGTATTACCTGTCTGGTATGTGCAGCATATGTGCATTTACAGGCAGATATTACCACCAGAATGAGTAATATTTCAGCTTTAGAAAAAGAAATTGCAGATTTAAAGACAGATAATGACACCACATTAAAAAGAGTCAATACCTCCATCAATCTGAATGAGATTAAAGAAAAAGCAATCGCAGAATTGGGGATGGTCTATGCAGCACCGGATCAGGTTGCTTACTATAGTATTGAGGATTCAGACTACATGACACAGTATGAAGAAATTCCGGGAAAGTAGTGTGGTGGAAGATTGAAGGCAAGACGGAAAAAGGAACTGGCAAAGTTTCCGCGAAAAATGCGAAAAAAACTGATTGTCACATTTTTAACGATTACAATACTTTTAGTCGCATTAATCGGCAGAATTATGTATATTGAAGTGACAAGTGGCGAAAAATATGAAAAAATCGTTTTAACCCAGCAGGAATATGACAGTACCATACTGCCGTATCAGCGTGGGGATATTGTCGATGCCAAAGGTACGGTACTTGCAACCAGTGTAGATGTCTATAACGTAATCTTAGATTGCAAGGTGTTAAACAGTAAAGAAGAGTATTTACAGCCGACCATTGAGGCACTGACCTCCTGCTTTGAGGATTTAAAAGCAGAAGATTTGTACAAGTTAGCAGAAGAAAAACCGAAGAGTCAGTACAACAAGATTTTGCGCAGACTTCCTTATGATAAAGTGCAGAAATTTGTGGAATTGCAGAATGATACCAAGAACCATCCTTATATCAAAGGTGTATGGATGGAAAAAGAATATCTCCGTGAATATCCTTACGGTTCCCTTGCGGCTTCCGTCATTGGATATACGACTTCAGGAAACCTTGGAATCGGAGGTCTTGAGGATTCTTATAACGATACATTAAATGGAGTCAACGGAAGAGAGTACGGTTATCTGAATTCAGACAGTAACTTTGAAAAAACCATCAAAGAACCGGTCAACGGAAAGACGGTGGTATCGACGATTGATGTCAATATTCAGTCGGTGGTGGAGAAAAAGCTCAAAGAATTTAACGATGCCTGCAAAAATGGTGCGGAGGAAGGCGAGGGCAGTAAAAATACGGCTGCCATTGTCATGAATCCGAACAATGGGGAAATTTATGCTATGGCAAATTATCCGACCTTTGATCTGAATGATCCAAGGGATTTAAGTGCTTATTACAGTGAAGAAGAGATCAAAGGTATGAGCGAAGATGAGCAGTTGGAGGCTTTGAATAAAATCTGGCAGAATTTCTGCGTGACACAGACTTATGAGCCGGGTTCTACTGTAAAACCCCTGACCGTGGCAACCGGACTAGAAACGGGAGCATTAACCGGAAATGAGACCTATGTCTGCGACGGAAAAGAGCAGATCGGCGGTCATACCATCCACTGTGTCAACCGGAGTGGTCACGGACTCTTAACCATAGAACAGTCTATTATGGAGTCCTGTAACGATGCACTGATGCAGATGTCCTATGCAATACAAAAAGAGAATTTATTAAAATACCAGAAAATATTCGGTTTTGGTCAAAAGACCGGGATCGACCTTCCGGGAGAAGCAAGAACCGACTCCTTGATGTATACATTAGAAACGATGGACGATGCATCATTAGCGACGAACTCTTTTGGACAGAACTTCAATGTTACCATGGTACAGATGGCGAGTGCATTTTCCTCTTTAATTAATGGTGGAAATTATTATAAACCTCATGTGGTAAAAAAAATCACGGATGAGAACGGAAACCTGATTGAAGAGAACAAAGGCGAACTGTTAAAACAGACATTGTCAAAAGATACCTGTAATATGGTTAAGCAGTATCTGTATAAAACGGTCTCGGAAGGAACCGGAAAGACGGCAAAAGTGCCGGGATATTCCATGGGTGGTAAAACCGGTACGGCACAGAAATATGAGACCGTCGAGGAAGATGGTGTCAAAAAGACACAGCGTGCACAAGGAAAATATCTGGTATCTTTTATCGGATATGTGCCGCAGGAGAATCCGCAGGTGGTAATCTATGTCGTAATTGATGAACCGAATGTCGCAGACCAGGCGCACAGTTCCTATGCACAGAATATTACAAGAGAAATTTTAAAAGAAATACTTCCATATCTGAATATTTATCAGGATGAAGAGTACGATCCGGAAAAAGTGGTCGACTTAGATATCATGGGAAATCCGGTACAGTAAAGCAGAATATCACATAACCTCATCAAAGTTGTAATAGATTATACTAACTTCTTTTATGGGGTTATACCTATGTATCGGAATAAAACTGCATATCGAAAAAAAATCATGGTATTCATGGTGGTGGTTCTGCTGGTGCTGACGTTTTTAGTCGGAAGACTGGTCTATCTGATGATTTTTTGCTCGGAATACTATGGAAAAAAAGCAGAGGATCTGCATGAGAGAGAAAGAAACATCAAAGCGGCACGCGGGGAGATCGTAGACTGCAACGGAGTGGTATTAGCGGAAAACAAGACCGTCTGTACAATTTCAGTGATACACAGTCAGATCAAAGAACCGGAAAAAGTCATTGCCATGTTAGCAAAAGAACTCGAAATGGATGAGGAGACGATCCGCAAACGTGTGGAAAAAGTATCTTCCATAGAAAAGATCAAGACCAATGTTCCAAAAGAAACAGGAGATGCCATCCGTGCGCATGGTTTAGCAGGCGTAAAGATCGATGAGGATTATAAACGGTATTATCCTTACGATACCTTGGCTTCTAAGGTGTTGGGCTTTACCGGAGGCGATAATCAGGGGATCATCGGCTTAGAAGTAAAATACGATAAATACCTTCAGGGGAAAAATGGAAAAATCCTGACGCTGACAGATGCGCGGGGGATTGAGATTGAAAACGCCGGTGAACGCAGGCAGGATCCGATCGACGGAAATGATCTGCATATCAGTCTTGATTATAATATTCAAAAATATGCAGAGCAGGCAGCGAAAAAGGCAATGGAAGAACATGGGGCACAGAGTGTTTCCGTGTTGATGATGAATCCGCAAAACGGCGAGATCTTAGCAATGGTCAATGTGCCGGAATTTAATCTGAACGAGCCTTTTTCCATAGACGGCGTAACACAGACGAATCAGGATAAACTCAATCTGATGTGGCGAAACGGCTGTATTAATGATACCTATGAACCGGGGTCGACCTTTAAGATTATTACTACGGCAGCAGCCTTTGAAGAAGGCGTGGTCAGTTTAAAAGACCGGTTTCACTGTCCGGGATATAAGATCGTAGAGGACCGTAAGATTCGGTGCCACAAAGTCGGCGGTCATGGAGCCGAGGATTTTGCACAGGGAATCATGAATTCCTGCAATCCGGTGTTTATAGAACTGGGACTGCGTTTAGGAAGTGAAAAATATTATTCCTATTTTAAACAGTTCGGTTTGCTGCAAAAGACCAATGTGGATTTACCGGGCGAGGCGGCAACGATCATGCACAATCCGAAAAATATCGGGCAGGTGGAGTTGGCGACCATATCCTTCGGACAGTCTTTTCAGATCACACCGGTCCAGTTAGCGACTACCGTATCCTCTATTATCAATGGCGGCAACCGCGTGACCCCTCATTTCGGGGCTTATGTCACGGATGAAAAAGGAAAAAAGGTCAAAACATTTAAATACGAAACGACAGAGGGGATTGTCAGTGAAAAGACGAGCGAGACGGTCCGTATGCTCTTAGAAAAAGTAGTCAGTGAAGGAACCGGAAAAAATGCCGCGATCAAAGGCTTTTCCATCGGAGGAAAGACAGCGACTTCCCAGACACTGCCAAGAAGTGCAAATAAGTACATTGCATCCTTTTTAGGATTTGCACCGGCAGATGATCCGAAAGTGCTCGGACTTGTCATTATCAATGACCCCAAAGGTGTATATTATGGAGGAACCATAGCAGCACCGGTTATGAAAGAAATATTTGAAAATGTGCTTCCATACCTTGGAATTGAGCAAAAAGAGTGAAGCACCGGGGAACAATATTGTGTGGGATATCTTGCACAAAAGTAAAAAATAACGTATACTAGAAAAGTTAGAAAAAACGCAACTATCAGCATGGCTGAAAAAAATACATGAGGTGGAAAACATATGTCATATCAAGTAGTAATCCCGGTAATTATATCATTTGTTGTCAGTGCAGTTTTAGGCCCTATTGTCATTCCTTTTTTACGAAAATTAAAAGTGGGGCAGACGGAAAGAGAAGAATTGAAGTCCCATTTAAAAAAGACGGGAACACCGACGATGGGTGGGATTATCATACTTGCGAGTGTGATACTGACCTCTCTGATATATGTTAAGGATTATCCGAAGATCATACCGATCTTATTTGTGACCGTGGGCTTTGGAATTGTAGGATTTCTGGATGATTATCTGAAAGTGGTATTAAAACGTTCCGATGGTCTGTTAGCATGGCAGAAGATGCTTTGTCAGATTGTGATTACGGCAATTTTTGTATTTTATATCTTGAAATTTACAGATGTATCACTTACTATGCTGATTCCGTTTTCCGGTGGAAAATATCTGAATCTTGGAGTTCTTGCGATTCCGGTTATGTTTTTAGCGGTAATTGGAACCGTCAATGGAGTGAATTTTACGGATGGTCTGGACGGTCTGGCATCCAGTGTCACGGTATTGGTAGCAACCTTTTTTACTGTGGTTGCAGTAGGAACACACAGCGGAATTGAGCCGATTACCTGTGCAGTCGTAGGTGCACTGATGGGATTTTTGCTGTTCAATGTCTACCCTGCAAAAGTGTTTATGGGAGATACCGGTTCTCTGGCGCTTGGCGGATTTGTGGCGGCGAGTGCCTATATGATGCAGATGCCGATTTTTATTCTGATTGTGGGACTGATTTACTGGATTGAAATTTTATCCGTTATGATACAGGTTACTTATTTTAAAAAGACCGGTGGAAAAAGAATCTTTAAGATGGCACCGATCCATCATCATTTTGAATTATGTGGCTGGTCAGAGACGAGGGTCGTTGCGGTATTTTCCATTGCTACGGCAATTCTCTGCCTGATTGGGCTTCTGGCATTATAGGAGGAAAGAAAATGGATTTACAGGGAAAGACCGTATTGATTGTGGGTGCCGGAAAGAGTGGAATCGCTGCCGGTGAATTACTTAGAAAAAAGGGAATTGCATACAGGCTTTATGATGGAAATAAAGAATTGTCAAAAGAAGAACTGCAAAAAAATGACATCTGGAAAGATTGCGGGATTATCTTAGGGGAACTGCCGACAGAGATTCTAGCGGATACCGGACTGGCAGTGTTAAGTCCCGGCGTTCCGACGGATTTGCCGGTCATCGCAGCCATCAGAGAGCAGGGGATTCCAATCTGGGGCGAAATAGAGTTGGCATATCATTTTGCAAAAGGCAGACTTCTTGCAATTACCGGAACAAATGGAAAGACTACAACAACATCCCTGTTAGGAGAGATTATGCAGGCATATTTTGAGGATGTCAAAGTTGTTGGAAATATTGGTATTCCATATACAAGTGTTGCCGCAGATACGACAGACGAGACGGTGACTGTTGCAGAAATCTCAAGTTTCCAGTTAGAGACGGCAGTGGATTTTCATCCGCAGGTCAGTGCAATTTTAAATATTACACCGGATCATTTAAATCGCCATCATACCATGGAGTGTTATATTGAAACGAAAGAAAGCATTACGAAGAACCAGCAAAAAGAAGATGTCTGTGTACTGAATTATGAGGATGAGGTGCTTTTGGAATTTGGTAAAAGTATTCCAATTCGGGTGGTATTTTTCAGCAGCAAAAGACGTTTAGAAGATGGTTTCTTCTACGAAGATGGCGTGATTTACAAATCAACGGGCGGTAAGGCGGAAAAAATCATTGAAACTTCCAGACTACAGATATTGGGATTACATAATTATGAGAATGTCATGGCGGCAGCGGCAATGGCAGACAGTTTTGGTGTACCGATGGAGGTTATTACAAAGGTTTTAGAACAATTTCAGGCGGTAGAGCATAGAATTGAGTATGTTGTAGAAAAACGCGGTGTAAAATTTTATAACGATTCGAAAGGAACAAATCCGGATGCGGCGATTCAGGGAATCCGTGCGATGGAAAGACCGACCTTTTTAATTGGAGGCGGTTATGATAAACAATCCGAATACGATGAATGGATTGAAGCATTTGATGGAAAAGTCAAGCAGTTGGTCTTAATCGGTCAGACCAGAGAGAAGATTGCAGAATGTGCAAAAAAACATGGATTTACGGAGATTGCCTTTGCAGACAGTTTGGAAGAAGCCATGGACATCTGCTATCAGAATGCTGTAGAAGGAGATGCGATTTTGCTGTCTCCGGCATGTGCAAGCTGGGGAATGTTTGACAATTACGAACAGCGTGGAGAAAAATTCAAGGAATATGCAAGAAATCTAAAGGAGTAATGCATGGGTAAGAAGCGGGAACGAACCGGCAGCAAACCGACAAGATATTTTGATTACAGTCTGTTGTTTATCATTATTTTTCTGGTCTGTTTCGGACTGGTCATGCTCTATTCGACCAGTTCTTACGATGGGCAGTTAAAATTCGACGACAGTGCATATTATGTGAAAAAGCAGTTGTTTGCAACAAGCCTCGGATTCATGGCAATGTATCTGATATCGAGGATCGATTATCATGTATGGATGCGTTTTGCGGGAGTGGCTTACATAGCGGCACTGTTACTGTGTACAGCAGTTATTTTTGTTGGTCAGGAATATAATGGACAAAAGAGGTGGCTGAAATTAGGACCATTGTCTTTTCAGCCGTCAGAGTTTGCAAAGATAGCGGTCATACTGTTCTTAGCGGTGCTGATCAGCCGCATGCCCAAGCAGATGAAAAAGTTTCAGACGGTGATCAAGGTTCTTCTGATCGTAGTGCCGATCGTCGGTGTCATTGCATATAACAACCTAAGTACGGCAATCATTCTGTTGGGGATTGCCGTTGTGATGTCCTTTGTGGCAAGTCCGAAATATGCACAGTTTTTCGCGTTAGGAGGACTCGGAATCGCGTTTGGAAGTATCTTTATCTATTTAGAGAGATACCGTGCAGAGCGTATCAAGATCTGGCTGAACCCGGAGGATTACGAAAAGGGTTACCAGACATTACAGGGGCTCTATGCGATCGGTTCCGGTAAACTGTTTGGAAAAGGTCTCGGTGAGAGTATGCAAAAGCTCGGATTCTTGCCGGAAGCACAGAATGATATGATCTTTTCCATCATTTGCGAAGAGTTAGGACTGTTTGGTGCAGTCTGTGTCATTCTTTTGTTTTTACTGATGCTGTGGAGATTTATGGTCATTGCCAATAATGCTCCGGATCTGTATGGAGCACTGCTTGTGGTAGGTATCATGGCACATATTTCCATTCAGGTTATTTTAAATATCGCAGTTGTAACAAATTCTATTCCAAATACAGGTATTACACTGCCGTTTATCAGTTATGGAGGTACATCGGTTCTGTTTCTGCTTTCCGAGATGGGATTGGCACTTAGTGTGTCAAGAGGAATCCGGTTAGATGGACCGGAGGATTTATGAGAAAAAGAGAGAAGAGCGAAAAAGGCGAAAAAAGAATAAATTTCCTGCTGATACTGATCATCCTTATATTATTAGCTGCGCTTGGAGTGGTTGCGTATAAGGGTTTTACCGTGAAACAGGTGCAGGTAGAGGGAACGGATCTGTATCCGGATGAAACCATCCGCCAATGGGTATTAAATGATGACTACTCGTGGAATACCCTGTATGTATTTTTAAAATACAAATTTAAGGATGCGGAGGAAATGCCATTTTTACAGCAGCCGGAGGTGCGCATCAAAGGTCCGCATAGTTTGAGTATCAAAGTCAGAGAAAAAAAGATTGCCGGTTATCTCTATGTACCGGCAATGGGGCAGAATGCCTATTTTAACAAAGACGGTGTAGTGGTGGAGACTTCTTCAAGGAAGTTAGAAGGAATGATGGAAGTGACCGGATTAGAATGCAGTAAAGTTTCGGTTGGCGAAAAAATTCCCGTTAAGAAGAAGTCCTTGTTAAAAGCAATGCTCAGTCTGACACAGGGGCTTAGCAAATATAAAATGATGCCGCAGACAATCCATTGTGATGAATATTCCAATATTATGTTAGAATATGAAAAAGTTACCGTAAATATGGGAAATAGTCAGAATCTGAGTACAAAAATGGAAACACTTTCCGTCATATTTCCACAGTTAAAGGATATGAGCGGTACGCTTCATATGGAAAACTGGTCAGAGGAAAATACGGATGTGCCATTTGAAAAGAGTAATGGTTCCTAAAATGGAGAACTGCCAGTGCAGTAAAAAAATAGTAATAAAAAAATAGAATTTGTAGTTGATTAATTCAACGAAAAATTATATTATATTTGTATGTGTATATTCCGAATGGGAATCGTTACATACGAAGAGAGATAGTTTCATTTTATTTAGATAAATCCCAGAAAGGAAAAAGGAGGAAGAACCTTGTTAGAGATTATGACGACAGAAGCAGATTCCAGTGCAAAAATTATTGTAATTGGTGTAGGAGGAGCTGGAAATAATGCTGTAAATAGAATGATTGATGAGAATATCGGTGGGGTAGAGTTCATTGGAGTCAATACGGACAAGCAGGCTTTGATGTTATGTAAAGCACCGACACTGATCCAGATCGGTGAGAAACTGACCAAAGGTCTCGGAGCCGGAGCACAGCCGGAAATCGGTGAAAAAGCGGCAGAAGAGAGTGTGGAGGATTTAACGAACGCGATCAAAGGTGCGGATATGGTATTCGTAACCTGTGGCATGGGCGGTGGAACAGGAACCGGAGCAGCTCCTGTTGTAGCGAAGATCGCAAAAGAAATGGACATTCTGACCGTTGGTGTTGTAACAAAGCCTTTTAAATTTGAGGCAAAAGCGCGTATGGTCAATGCACTTTCCGGAATTGAGAAGTTAAAAGAGGCAGTGGATACACTGATCGTCATTCCGAATGATAAATTATTAGAGATCGTAGATCGCAGAACTACAATGCCGGATGCATTGAAGAAGGCGGATGAAGTATTACAGCAGTCCGTACAGGGAATCACAGACCTGATTAATCTTCCAGCATTGATCAACTTAGATTTCGCGGATGTTCAGACCGTTATGCGAGATAAAGGTATGGCACATATCGGTATCGGTTCTGCTAAAGGCGATGAAAAAGCCATTGAGGCAGTGAAATTAGCAGTAGCGAGTCCATTATTAGAGACAACTATTACCGGAGCATCCCACGTCATCATCAATATTTCGGGAGATATTTCCCTGATGGATGCAAATGACGCAGCAAGCTATGTTCAGGATTTAGCAGGCGATAATGCAAATATCATCTTTGGTGCAAAATATGATGAGACAATGACAGATGAGGCAACGATTACAGTTATTGCAACAGGACTTGAGACAAAGCCGACAGGTAATAAGATCATGCCGGATTTAAAATATCAGACAACATCAACACCAACCGCAAGACCGACTGCACAGAGTTTTACGGCAAGACCACAGGTAACACCGACACCGGTGCAGAATTCCATGCCAATGCAGAACTCCGTGCCGGTACAGAATACAACAAGTACCTTAAGCGGAATCAAGAAGCCGGCAAAACCGGTCAGCAATGTACCGGAAAAAGATATCCAGATTCCGGCATTCTTAAAGAATACAAGAAAGTAAATGCACTTTCGCGGTAAAGGATCATACAGAGCAGTGGATGTGAAAGCGTCTGCTGCTTTTTGTTTCCGATAGAGATTAGGGGCAAAGGGCGGTTTCTTTAGATCGGCAACTTGCACAAAGCCGGATCTGTTTTGTTCCGTTGTACGAAAATAAGAAAATTTAAGTCTGTCTGAGTTAGGCTGTGATGGAGTGACGTGTACGTCTTAAACGCCCCGTCCATGGCAGCAAAACACTATACATGAACAGCCAGACTAAGATTTACTAATTTTCTCCCAAAGTCACAAAAGCAGTCCCGGTTTTGTGCGAAGCACACTTTTGCTCTCTGAATTGAAGTTCTGAAGATAAACGAAATTGCATGAGAAACAGAGTCGTGTGGTTAGAAAAGTCTGGAATAGAAAACACAGGATTTTTAAAACAGACAGGTAGCATAATAGATATGGAGCAGTGACATGGAAATACAGGAGTTATTAGAACAGGTAAAAGCAGGAACGCTTTCCATAGAGGAAGCAAAACAGTATTTGCGAAAAGAGCCATTTGAAGAATTAGGATATGCGAAGTTAGATACTCATCGGAAACTCAGGACCGGACATGCGGAAGTGATTTACTGTGAGGGAAAGTCGACGGAGCATTTTTTAGAGATTTTTACGCACCTTTATCGGGAAAATGGTGAGGTATTTGGAACAAGGGCATCGAAGGAACAGTATTTAGCAGCAAAGGAACGGTTTCCACAGACCGTTTATGATGAGACTTCCCGTATCATCCGAATTGAAAAGAATGACAAGCCGCATATGGGAAAAATCGTGGTATGCAGTGCGGGAACAGCAGATATTTTCGTAGCAGAGGAAGCGGCACTGACAGCAGAGTATTTTGGAAATTATGTGGAACGTATCTATGATATAGGAGTCTGTGGGATACACAGGATGCTGGCAAATCTGGATGCGATCCAAAGTGCAAACTGCATTGTTGCGGTGGCAGGAATGGAGGGCGCATTAGCAAGCGTTCTTGGCGGCTTGGTGGATAAACCGGTCATTGCAGTTCCGACATCGGTGGGCTATGGTGCAAGTTTTCAAGGGGTTTCGGCACTCCTGACCATGATCAATTCCTGCGCGAACGGGGTGGCAGTGGTCAATATCGACAATGGTTATGGTGCCGGCTATATGGCATCACAGATCAACAGGTTAGTAGGAGAACAGCATGAGTAAAACATTGTATCTAGAGTGTACGTTTGGGATCAGCGGCGATATGTTTGTGGGATCACTGTTAGATTTAGGAGCAGACGACAAAAAGTTAGAGCAGGCACTTGCTAGTCTTCCGGTCAAAGGATTTCACACCTGCATTTCCCGTGTGAAAAAATCAGGGCTGGATGCTTGTGATTTTGCAGTGCTTTTAGATGAACAACATGAAAATCATGACCATGATATGGAGTATCTGCATGGAGCATATACCAAGGAACACCGGAACGAGATAAAAGAACAGACGCAGGAAGCAGGACACGCATATAAACATGAGCATAGAAATTTAAAGCAGATATGCGAAATTATAGAAGCCGCAGACATGAGTGAACATGCAAAACAAATAGCAGAGCGGATATTTACCGTGTTAGCAGAGGCAGAAGCGAAGGTGCATGGCGAGAGCATGGAACAGGTGCATTTTCATGAAGTCGGGGCGGTGGATTCAATCGTAGACATCGTTGCAGCGGCAGTCTGCTTAGACAGCTTGCAGATTGAAGAAGTGATAGTGCCAATGCTCAGTGAAGGGCAGGGAACGGTCTGCTGCCAGCATGGAATCCTTCCAATTCCGGTACCGGCGGTGACGCAGATCATCCGTACTTATGGAATTGCAATACACCGCCTGCAAGTGCAGGGGGAACTGGTCACACCGACAGGTGCAGCCATTGTAGCAGCAATCCGTACAGGGGAAGAACTGCCGGAGGCTTATCGGATCCTGCAGATAGGTATGGGAGCAGGAAAACGGGAGTATGAGACACCGGGGATATTGCGGGCGATGCTGATAGAGGAGAGAAAATAAAATTTAAATTTATGATGGGGTAAATATCGTATGATGCCAGTGGAGAGTGTTATGGGGCTATGGGACGTCGGCACAGATCAGATATTCCGGGTTTCCTTGTGCAGACCATTCCAATGAACCTCTGAAAGCGGAAATCGTGTGCGCCAGAGGGCTTCACGATTCCCTGAGTTTCATTTCCATTGCACAAAAAGAAACCCGGAATATCTGATCTGTGCCGACTGCCAAAACAGTGACAGGATCACAGTATTGTATCAATGAGATATCTATTCATACGATGCATTTGATATAAATTTTATTTTGGTCATTTGCGTAGAGCAGGAGGTAAGGTAATGCTGTCTGTTGTCGGTGCAACTTTCTGACGTGCTTTATTGGCTGGGCGGCCTTGTGTCCGCCTCGCTCAGCCGATAAAGCGCCCCACATAAATATCCCCACATCACCTGATACGGGGCGACAATACAGGCAGACAAATAAAAATTAGTTCCCAAAACAGGAATAATCTGCTATAATAGGTTCATATTAGATATTGGAGGTAGTGTAATGGCAGAAGACAGACAGAGTTTTAGCATAAAAGAAGATAAATCCGGTACAGTGCATGTTGCCGGCGAAGTTGTAGCGATCATCGCAGGTCTGGCAGCTACGGAAGTAGAAGGCGTCAGCTCTATGGCAGGAAATATTACCAATGAATTAGTCAGCAAGCTGGGTATGAAGAACCTTTCAAAAGGAGTCAAGGTTGAGGTGACGGATGACTCTGTCGAGGTAAATCTTTCTTTGAACATCGCCTATGGTTATTCCATTCCGGAAGTATCGAACCGGGTTCAGGAGAGAGTGAAGGCTGCGATCGAGAATATGACAGGATTACAGGTGTTAGAAGTAAATATCCGTATCGCAAGTGTGGATATGGAAAATAGCAAATAATGCTTTTTAAATAGCGGCAGGTGTTGTATAATAGGGGGTGTCCAAAAGGGCATCCCTTTTCACTGTATAGGAAAACTGGAAGAAGCGAGAGGAAGACAAGTGAGCAGAAGAGAATTAAGAGAGCAGATTTTTAAAATGCTGTTTCGTATCGAATTCCATGAAGGAATGGAAATGGAAGAACAGATGCAGCTTTTTTTAGAAGAAGAGGAAGAAATCAGTAAGGAAGACAGCGAATATATACGGAATAAGTATGAGAATATTGTGGAACATTTAGAAGAGATCGATGCTTCCGTCAATGAAAAAGCCAAAGGCTGGAAGACAAGCCGTATGGCAAAGGTGGAGTTATCGCTGATCCGCTTAGCCGTTTATGAGATTCAGTATGATGAGGATATTCCGGCAGGCGTAGCGATCAATGAGGCAGTAGAATTAGCAAAGAAGTACGGTGCAGACAGTTCACCGGCATTTATTAATGGAGTATTGGCAAAATTTGTATGAGAAGAAATGTGTATTCTGTAGGACAGGTCAATGCCTATATTAAAAATATGTTTGCACAGGATTTCATGCTGCGGCAGATTTCCGTGTCCGGAGAGATCAGTAATTGCAAGTATCACTCTTCGGGACATATTTATTTTACATTAAAGGATAGCAGTGGAATAATCCAGGCAGTGATGTTTGCAGGAAATCGAAGAGGTCTGACATTTCATATGAAAGAGGGGGACAACGTTGTTGTTACCGGTTCGATCGAAGTCTATGAAAGAGATGGTAAATACCAGCTTTATGCAAGGGAGATCACACTTGCAGGAGCAGGAAATCTCTATCTGAAATATGAAGCCTTAAAAAAAGAGTTAGAAGAGATGGGAATGTTTGCTAAGGAATACAAACAGGATATTCCAAAATATGCAAAGACCATCGGGATCGTAACCGCACCGACAGGAGCGGCAGTGCGGGATATTAACAATATTGCACAGCGAAGGAATCCCTATGTCCAGCTGATCCTTTATCCGGCACTGGTGCAGGGCGAAGGAGCGGCACAGAGTATTGTAAACGGTATCCATGCCATGGAGCAGTTACATCCGGATCTCCTGATCGTAGGACGTGGCGGAGGTTCGATCGAAGATCTGTGGGCATTTAATGAAGAAATCGTGGCAAGGGCAATTTTTGATTGTCCGATTCCTGTGATATCAGCAGTAGGGCATGAGACCGATACCACGATCGCAGATTATGTGGCGGATCTGCGTGCACCGACACCATCGGCAGCAGCAGAACTTGCAGTATTTGATATTCAGGATTTTTACGGAAACATAGGACAGTACCGGATGCAGATGAACCGTCTGATGAAGGCAAAACTGGATATCCGTAAACAAAAACAGGAGTATTTAAAAAGGCAGCTTTTGCTTTTGAGTCCGCAGAGCAGAATCCATACCCAAAGGCAGTATGCCGCGGATTTAGAAGAACGTCTGAGACAGCAGATGAAGCAGCAGATCATAGAAGCAAGGCATCAGATGGAGATTTTTGCAGGAACCTTAGACGGACTTTCCCCGGCAAAGAAGCTGATGCAGGGCTATTCGGTAGCAGTCAATGATGCAGGCAGAAATATCCGCAGTACGAAGGATGTACAGCCCGGAGAAGACATAGTGATCCGGGTAACGGATGGAGCGGTACTTGCAAAAGTGACAGGCATAAAGGAGCAGATAAGATGGGAGAAGAACTGACATTAGAGGAGTGTTTTTCCGGACTCGAAGAAATTATTGAAAAGATGCAGGATACAGAAGTGTCGTTAGAAAATTCGTTTGTCCTGTATGAGCAGGGAATGAAAATGTTAAAAAACTGCAATCAGAAAATTGATGCAGTAGAAAAAAAGATGTTGAAAATGAATGAACAGGGAGAATTGGAGGAGTTTTAAGAGGGACTATGGATAGAAAAAAAGAAGTTGAGCAGATTGTGACATCCTTTCTTCCAAAAGAGGAAGGTTATCAGAAAACCGTATTAGAAGCAATGAATTACAGTGTATCCGCAGGAGGAAAACGACTTCGTCCGATGCTGATGCTTGAGACATATCGTATGTTTGGCGGCACATCAAAGGTCATTGAACCGTTTATGGCAGCCATAGAGATGATCCACACATATTCACTGATTCACGATGATCTGCCGGCAATGGATAACGATGAATACCGTCGTGGAAGAAAGACGACGCATGTGGTATATGGTGAGGCAATGGCGATCTTAGCAGGCGATGCATTGTTAAACTACGCATTTGAAACAGCAGCCTCGGCATTTGTTTTAGACGAGGGAAATCCGGCGATCGGAAAAGCATTTATGATCCTTGCATCCAAAGCAGGGGTCTATGGAATGATCGGCGGTCAGGTGGTAGATGTGGAATCCGAAGGAAAAGAGATTGATGCAGATACCCTTAAGTTTATCCATATCCATAAGACTTCGGCACTCTTAGAATCCGCAATGCTGATCGGAGCGGTGTTAGCAGGTGCAAGTGAGCAGCAGCAACGTACCGTGGAATTAGCAGCGCGTGAGTTAGGACTGGCATTCCAGATACGGGATGATATTTTAGATGTTACGGGAAATACCGATGAGTTGGGAAAACCGGTAGGATCCGATGAAAAGAATCATAAGAATACTTATGTGGCACTAGAGGGCCTTGAAAAGGCAAAAGAAGATGTGAAGCGTTATTCAGAATCTGCCATTGACCGTTTAAAGAGCCTTCCGGCACGAAATGAATTCTTATATGAATTAATCGAAGAGCTGATTGATCGGAGAAGTTAGAGGTGCTTATGCATGGTACTAGAGAAGATAGAGCAGGCAAATGATATAAAAAAACTGAATCCACAGGAATTAGAAATATTAGCCGGAGAGATCCGGGAATTTTTGATTGAAAAAATATCAAAAACCGGAGGACATCTGGCATCTAATTTAGGTGTGGTGGAACTGACAATGGCATTGCATTTAGCGTTTCAACTGCCGGAGGATAAGATCATCTGGGATGTGGGCCATCAGTCTTATACGCATAAGATCCTGACCGGAAGACGGGAAGGCTTTGAGGGCTTGCGTAAATATGGTGGCATGAGCGGATTTCCCAAAAGACGTGAGAGTGATTGCGATGCGTTTGGAACAGGTCATAGTTCTACCTCTATTTCCGCAGGACTCGGCTATGCGCATGCAAGGGATATCCGGAAGAAAAACTATAAGGTGGTCTCTGTCATAGGAGATGGAGCGTTGACTGGTGGCATGGCGTTTGAAGCACTGAACAATGCGACCAGATTAGAGAAGAATTTTATCATTGTATTGAATGATAATAATATGTCCATTTCCGAAAATGTCGGTGGGCTGTCGAACCATCTGAACAGACTTCGGACAGCAGAGAGTTACCATGATTTAAAAGAAGGAGTGATGAATTCCTTAGCAAAGATCCCGGTCTATGGCGACTGGATGGTCGAGCAGGTACGCAGGGCAAAGAGTGGTATCAAGCAGTTAGTGATCCCCGGAATGATCTATGAAAATATGGGAATTACCTATTTAGGTCCTGTGGATGGGCATAATATCGAAGAAATGGTAAGAGTCTTTAAGGACGCATCAAAGGTAGACGGACCGGTCATGGTACACTGTCTGACACAAAAGGGCAGAGGGTATCTGCCGGCAGAGCGTCATCCTGCCAGATTCCACGGTGCAGAGCCTTTTGATATTGAGACAGGACTGCCAAGCAACAAAAAAGAAAAGGCCGCCTATACCGATATCTTTTCTACCGTCATGCGAAAGTTAGGGGATCGCAATGAAAATGTAGTTGCCATTACAGCAGCCATGGAGACAGGTACGGGACTGAAAAGATTCCACAATATGTTCCCGGAGCGTTTTTTTGATGTGGGAATTGCAGAGGAACATGCCATCACGTTTGCGGCAGGGTTAGCAGCAGGAGGCATGATCCCGGTAGTAGCCGTGTATTCTTCATTTTTACAAAGGGCATATGACCAGATTCTGCACGATGTCTGTATCCAGAATCTGCATGTTATCATAGCGATCGACCGGGCGGGGTTAGTCGGAAGTGATGGAGAGACACATCAGGGAATTTTTGACATCTCGTTTTTGTGTACGATCCCGAATATGACCTTAATGGCACCGAAGAATAAATGGGAATTTTCCGATATGGTAAAATTTGCCGTGGATTTTGACGGTCCGATCGCCATCCGTTATCCAAGAGGTGAAGCCTATGACGGACTTGCAAAGATGCGGGCACCGATCGTCTTAGGCAAGAGTGAGACACTGTATGACGAAGAAGAAATCTGTCTGATCGCCTTTGGCAGTATGGTAAAGACTGCGGTTAAGGTAAGAGAGATGTTAAAGGAACGTGGGTATCACTGTTCACTCATCAATGCAAGGTTTGCAAAGCCGTTAGACTATGAAATGCTTACAAGAACGGCAAAAGAGCACCGCCTTTTAGTAACGTTAGAAGAGAATGTAAAAAGCGGCGGTTTCGGAGAACAGGTCATGGACTATTTAGAGGAATGCAGTCTGGATGTCCGTCTTTTAAATATTGCAATTTCGGATGAGTATGTGGAACACGGCAATGTCAATATCCTCTATCAGGAGGTTGGTATTGATGCGGAATCCGTAGTGAAAAGAATTATAGCAGAATATGTGGGGCTGAAATGAAAGAACGATTAGATATATTACTGGTCAAAAGAGGGCTTGCTCCTTCGAGAGAAAAAGCAAAGGCAATGATCATGGAGGGAAATGTCTTTGTGGAAAACCAGAGAGAAGATAAAGCAGGCACTTCCATACCGGAAAATGCAAAGATTGAGATCAAAGGAAATACTTTAAAATATGTCAGCAGAGGCGGCTTGAAATTAGAAAAGGCAATGAACCATTTTGACATTGAGTTACAGAACAAAGTCTGTATGGACATCGGGGCTTCCACCGGCGGTTTTACGGATTGTATGCTGCAAAACGGTGCAAGCAAAGTCTATGCGGTCGATGTCGGATATGGACAGTTTGCATGGAAACTGCGAACCGATGAACGGGTGGTCTGTATGGAAAAGACAAATATCCGTTATGTGACACCGGAGGATATTGGGGAACCACTGGATTTTGCTTCGGTGGATGTATCCTTTATTTCTCTGTCTAAGGTACTGCCTGCGGCAAGAGAGCTGTTAAAAGACGGTGGCGAGATGGTCTGTCTGATCAAGCCGCAGTTTGAAGCAGGAAGAGAAAAAGTAGGGAAAAAGGGTGTTGTGCGTGACCCTAAAGTGCATTTAGAAGTCATTCAGACTGTCTTACAAACAGCGATGGATTTAGGATTTTCCATTCTGGATCTGGAATATTCACCGATTAAGGGACCGGAGGGAAATATTGAATATCTGGTTCACCTGAAAAAAAGTCAGGAAGGGGAAAAGGGTGCAGAAGTAAATGCCGAGGCGGTCGTAGAAGCTGCACATGGAGAATTGGATCGGACATGAAACATTTTTTAACAATTACGAATATTCAAAAAGATGAAAAAAAGAGCTTTACGAAAGAAGTCAAAGACTATATCGAACAAAAAGGCGGAACCTGTCTTTGCTATTACAGCAGCGGGAATAAAGAGCGGGTGGAGCAGATCGATCCAAAGCAGATACCGGAGGGTGTAGAGTGTATCCTTGTCTTAGGCGGCGATGGAACGCTGATCCGTGCAGCGAGGGATCTGTATCACTGGAATATTCCGATGTTAGGAGTCAATCTTGGAACACTTGGATATCTCTGTGAGGTGGAGAGAAGCAACATCCGTGCAGCCATTGATGAGATCATGCAGGAACATTACATGATCGAGCGGCGCATGATGTTAGAGGGTTACTGCGTCATCGATGGAAAAGAGCAGAAAAGCCGTGCCGCATTCAATGATATTATTATCCACAGAGGCACCAATCCATCGGTTAAGACGCTGATCATCCGTGTCAATGGAGAATATCTCAATACATATGTAGGAGACGGGATCATTGTAGCGACACCTTCCGGTTCGACAGCGTACAATATGTCCGCAGGCGGACCGATCGTTGACCCAAAGGCAAAACTGCTTTTAGTGACACCGATCAATTCCCACAGCCTGAATGCAAAGAGTATTGTGTTGAGCGCCGATGATGAGATTGAGATTGAGATCAGTGCCAGAAATCATGAGACCGATGACAGTGCCGAGGTCAGCTTTGACGGAGATTATCCGAGTAATTTAGGCTTTGGCGATAAGATCGTGATCAAAAAAGCGGAGCAGGCTACGAATATTTTGAAATTGAGCAAATTGAGCTTTTTAGAGATACTCAGTAAAAAAATGCAGACGTGTATATAGAATCTTGGAGGAAAAGAAGTGAAATCAGAAAGACATGCAAAAATTCTAGAGATTATCAGAAAAAATGAGGTGGAGACACAGGAAGAACTGTCAGACAGACTTGAGCGGGAGGGCTTTCAGGTAACACAAGCAACCGTATCGAGAGATATCCGCGAATTGAAACTGACAAAAGTTGCAATGAGCAACGGAAAACAGAAATATGCAGCACTGACAGAGCCGGCTGAGGATCTGTCCCAGAAATATATCCGTGTGTTAAAGGATGGATTTGCATCCATGGACATGGCACAGAATATTTTAGTGGTCCGTACGGTGTCCGGAATGGCAATGGCAGTCGCAGCAGCATTAGATGCATTAAATTTTCACGAGATTGTAGGTACGATTGCCGGAGATGACACGATCATGTGTGCAGTCCGTTCCGTGGAGGAAAATATCCAGTTGATGGATCGTTTGAGAAAAATGGTAGGAAAATAGACAGCTACAGGATCGTGAGGGAGTAGAAGGAGATAGGATGTTACGAAATCTGCATGTAAAAAATCTCGCCCTGATCGACGAGATGGAAGTAGAATTTGAGGAAGGGTTAAACATTTTAACCGGAGAAACAGGCGCCGGAAAATCATTGATCATCGGTTCAATTAATATGGCACTTGGTCAGAAGGTGCCAAAGGAGATGATCAAAGAAGGTGCGGATTATGCTTTAGTGGAACTGATCTTTGAGGTAAAGAGCGAAGATACCATCCGCAGATTGCAGGAAATGGATATTTTTCCGGAGGACGGTATGGTCATTATGAGCCGTAAGATCACCGGGGGAAGAAGTGTTGCAAAGATCAACTCCGAGAGTATATCCGCAGCAAAAGTCAAAGAGGCGGCACAACTTTTAATTGACATTCATGGACAGCATGAGCATCAGTCTCTGACCGGAAAAAAGATGCAGTTAGCACTGCTTGACGATTATGCAAAAGAAGAAACGCAGGAAGTAAAGGCAGAGGTAAAGAAGCGTTATGAGGAATATTCTTCTATTTTAAAAGAATTAGAAGAAAAAGATATTGATAAAGAGCAGCAGCAACGGGAACTCTCATTTTTAGAGTTTGAAATTCAGGAATTAGAGGATGCCTGCCTGCGGGAAGGAGAGGACGAGGAGTTAGAGAAGACTTACCGCAAAATGCTGAACGGCAAAAAGATTGCGGAAGCATGTGGAGCGGCTTACCGCCTGACCTCAGAGAACGGTGAAAGTGCATCGGATCAGATCGGAAGAGCGCTCCGAGAGATTTCAGCAGTGACTTCCTGTGACGCTGAGTTGCAGCCGTTAGAAGAGCAGTTAGAGCAGTTAGACGGGCTGTTGAATGATTTTAACCGGGATATGTCCTCTTATCTGTCAGGATTAGAGTTTGAGGAAGAGGATTTTTACGAAACAGAGAAGCGTTTAGATGAACTGAATCATTTGAAATCCAAGTATGGTGATACGATTGAAAAAGTATTAGAAGTGAAGGAGGAAAAAATCCAACGCAGGGACGAACTTTTAGATTATGATGCATACTTAAATCAGTTAAAAGAACAAAAGAAGGCATCCGAAGAGGCGTTAGAAAAGGCAAGTAAAAAGCTTTCTAAGATCCGCAAAAAATATGCGAAAGAACTGTGCAGGCAGGTCACAGAACACCTTTTGGATCTGAATTTTGAGACTGTGGATCTGTCGATGGAATTTGAACAGACCACACATTTTACATCGAATGGATACGATGAAGTGGAGTTCCTGATATCCACAAATCCGGGAGAAACGCCAAAGCCACTCGGTAAGATCGCTTCGGGCGGTGAACTTTCAAGGATCATGCTGGCATTAAAGACAGTGCTTGCAAACAATGACGAGATCGAGACTTTGATTTTTGACGAAATAGATACCGGGATCAGTGGAAGAACGGCGCAGAAGGTTTCGGAAAAGATGGATCTGATCGGAAGAAATCATCAGGTCATCTGTATTACACACCTGCCTCAGATAGCAGCTATGGCAGATACGCATTTTCTGATCGAGAAAACCGTGGAATCCGGCAGGACAACCTCAAAGATCCACAGGCTGCCGCAGGAAGAGAGCGTTGCGGAGTTAGCAAGGATGCTTGGCGGTGTCAGTATTACGGAAACCGTTTTAGAAAATGCAAAAGAAATGAAAGAATTAGCAGCAAAAACAAAAAAATCCTAGTTTGAAACAGAAAAAATCATCACATAATAGAATTTAAGGATGTGATGATAATGAAAAAAAAGTTTGGTACGGGAATTCTGGTTTTTGTCCTGTGTTTTGGATATCTGTTTTTACAAAATAAAATTCCCGATGAAGTGAGTGTGCGTCCGGGTGAGACGCTGCAGCTTCATACGGGAATTCCTTTGTCTATGGAGCAAAAAGAAGAGGAACCGGTCACTCTGGCATCCATGGTGTTTGGACGGAGTGGGTTAGGGAACAGTCAAAAAACCGGCAGCTATACGCTAAGCTGCCGGCTCTTTGGTGTGATCCCGATCAAGGATATCTACGTACAGGAGCGTGGAGAAAAATATCTGATCCCCGGAGGAATGCCTGTAGGCATCTATGTAAAGACTAAAGGAATACTGGTCATAGGGACAAGTCCGGTCAACGGAATGTCAGGAGAGACGGTAGAACCGGCAAAGTATTTATTAAAAAGCGGAGATTATATCTGTAGTGTGAACGGTGAAAAGGTATCTACAAAAGAAGAGTTATTAGACCGGGTTCATGAATATGGTGATCAGCCCATGGCATTTGGGATAGAGCGCAATGGAGAACGGATCGAAGTAGCCATGGAGGCCGTGATGACACAGGAAAAAGCCTATAAGATCGGCGTATGGGTGCGTGATGATCTAGCAGGAGTCGGTACTTTAACCTATACCGATACGGCAGGGAATTACGGCGCACTTGGTCATGGCGTCAGCGATGCAGACACCAGTACGCTTATCGATATGGAAAAAGGCCTGTTATATCAGACAGATATCATCGGGATCATCAAAGGAAAACGCGGGACTCCCGGAGAACTGACCGGCATCATCAATTACAGCAGTCGTTATTGTTTAGGAGATGTCAAAAAGAATACAAAAGCCGGAGTTTATGGAAAGTTAGACGTTATCCCGGAAGAACTGACCTCTGAACAGCAGATCCCTGTGGGATTTAAGCAGGAAGTACAGCTTGGAAAGGCGGAGATCATCTGTACTTTAGAAGGGGAGCGGAAAAGCTACGATATTGAGATTACCCAGACAAATTTTAATGCGAGAGAAACGAACAAAGGAATCCGGTTTGTGGTAAAGGATCAGGAACTGTGCGCCCTGACCGGAGGAATCGTACAGGGGATGAGCGGCAGCCCGATCGTGCAGAACGGAAAGATCATCGGAGCGGTGACCCATGTGTTTGTGCAGGATGCATCGAAAGGATATGGGATCTTTATTGAAGAGATGTTGGAGCAGGGATAAGAAAATAGTTTTTGAAATAAAACGTATTGTTTACTATAGTATATTTCAAAAACCCGATGACTTTTTGAAATAAAAGAGATATAATAAGTGTAGTTATTTCAAAAAGAGGTGAAAATGTATGAAGCGTGCAGGAATATATGTTGACAATTTAAATGGAGAGGCTATGTACCAATCTTTTAAACCAAATCCATTACCACCGATACCTGAAATTGAAATGGACGGGGAGATTGTAAAACTTTTAGTTGATGCAAATAAGCAACTGGTAAAACTTGATACTGCATCACAATTGATTTCTAATGCGGATCTGTTTATATCAATGTATGTTAGAAAAGAAGCGTTGATCTCTTCGCAAATAGAGGGAACGCAGTGTACTCTTGACGATGTATTAGATCCGGAAGTGGAAGCAAATGCAAATCTTGATGTATCTGATGTTATTAATTATGTGAAAGCAACACAGTATGCCTTAAAACGTTTAGAAAGATTACCTTTATGCTGCAGATTAATAAGAGAAATACATGAAGTATTAATGGAAAATGTTCGTGGACAGGATAAAACTCCGGGAGAATTTAGACATTCTCAAAACTGGATCGGACCTGCAAACTGTTCATTAAAAGATGCCAGGTATATTCCTCCTAATGTAGAAGATATGCAAACAGCAATGTCTGATTTGGAAAAATATATCAATGAGAATGTGGATTATGATCCATTGATCAGAGCGGCATTGATTCACTATCAGTTTGAAACAATACATCCGTTTTTAAATGGCAACGGAAGAATTGGAAGACTTTTGATACTCCTCTATTTGATGGAGCAGAAATTGATTGAAAAACCAGTCATTTATATATCCTATTTTTTGAAAAAGAACCAGATAGAATATTATGACCGCATTAGTGAAGTCAGGAGAACCGGAAACTTTGAACAATGGATAAGATTTTTTTTAGAGGCAGTGAGTAAAGCAGCATCGGACTCTTTAGAAGCAATTCGTCAGCTTTCTGTGTTGCATGATACGAATGTAGAAAAACTTCCAAAGACAACTCGGAGCAAAGATAATTTACGAGCAGTTTTTGACTATATTGAACAGTATCCGATTATTGATATCAAGAGAACCGCAAAGGAATTAGAGGTTAGCTATAATACGGTAGCTGCTGCTGTGCGGAAACTTGTAGAACTTGGGATTTTGCAGGAAACAACCAATGCTGCAAGAAATAGAGTATTTGCCTATGAGGAGTATTTAGCGATACTGAGAAAGGATACTTAAGAGCTGATTGACGATAGAATGATGATCAGAAATGTTCTATACAGATGGTATAAAGAAATAAAACATATGGTATAAGACAAAGCGAGTAAAAATGACAGATAATAAGTATCGTAATGAGAAACATATTCAAATATCCCATAATTCGACGAAAATGTACTAAAAATTCTTGTGGTGATTCCCTGATAGGTGTATAATTATTCCAATGGTACACGTCAAGGGAATCAGGGAAGAGAAGAAAATACATATGAAGATCAAAAGTATTCGGACAGCATGTATTATTTTATGTACAACCATTATTGTAGCTTGCTCCATCGGGGTTAATCTTGTTACCTATACGGGAATGAAGGGAACGATCAAAAAAACCAATTCGGATTATAAAGATGCGGTGATATCAGGTTATAAAGAACAGATCAAAGATGAAGTCGGAGCAATGCTGACGGTCGTCAATATGGTTTATGAAAAGAGCCAGTCAGGAGAAATGTCAGAAAAAGATGCGAAAAAAGAGGCAATGGAAATCCTTCGCAATGCGCGTTATGGAGAAGACGGCGAAGGATACTTTTGGATTGACGGTACGGATTATACCTTGCTGATGCACCCGATCCTCTCTGAACAGGAAGGAACGAACCGTTACGATCTGACAGACCAGAATGGTGTAAAGATCATTCAGAACATTATGAAATCGGCAGAAGCCGGCGGCGGATACAATGAGTTCTACTTTACAAAAGCAGATGGTAAAACGGTTGCACCAAAGATTGCTTATTCAGAAGAATTTGAGCCTTGGGGCTGGGTCATTACCACAGGAAATTATGTAGATAATTTAGAGAAAAATATTGAGAAGAACCGTGTCACACTGCAGAACAGACAAAAGAGCATGATGATGCAGAATATCTTTATCAGTGTAGTCCTTATGGTAATATCCCTGATCGCCTGCTTTAAATTCGGAAACGGTATTAAGAAGCAGCTTTTAGAAATGCAGGGAATGGTTGGAAGGATTTCTGAAGGAAATCTGACACAAAATGTTGAGATCCGGAGTGCGAATGAGATCGGAGTGCTGGCAGATTCGCTGAATGTGGCACAGGGAGGCATCAGTGGTCTGGTATCACATGTCGGTGAGACATCAGAACATCTGAATTTAGCAGAACAGCAGTTTGTCGATAATTTCGGTATTATGAATGAAGCAATTGAAAATCTGACAAATGCGATGGGCGATGTAGCACAGAACATTTCGCAGCAGGCAGAGTCTACAACGGATGTAGCCGGAAGCGTAGAAAAGATCGCACAGAATATCCAGAGCACCACAGCGGATATCGAGGATTTATCTGAAAATGCATCTTTTATGAAGAAATGCTCACAGGATTCCTATACCAGCATGGAGAATCTGTTAGAAGTAAATCAGCAGACCATCCGTAACATCGAAGTGATGTATCAGCAGACAGAGTATACGAATGAATCCGTCAATAAGATCAGTGAAGCAGCAACGTTGATCAGTCAGATTGCATCACAGACCAATCTTCTTTCTCTGAATGCGTCGATCGAGGCAGCGAGAGCCGGAGAGGCAGGAAGAGGATTTGCAGTAGTAGCAGAAGAGATTGGACAATTAGCTTCAGAGTCGGCAGAAACAGTTCAGGAAATCAATGGTATCATTGAGGAACTGACTGATAATGCAAATAAATGTATGGACATCATGAAAGACATGAATACAACATCCAAGACACAGATCGATACCTTAACGGTAACACAGGATACGTTCCAGGAGTTGAAGAATGCATTAGATGTATGTATTGAGACTGTACAGGATATTGCAGCGAAGATGCAGGAAATCGATCAACAGAAAGATTATGTGGTTGGTCACATCGAGACATTGAATGCACTTTCTGCAAATAATGCATCCTTTACCGAGGAGACATCAGCAACATCGGAAGAAATTGACAATGCAGTCAAAGATTCCATGGAAGTTTTGGATACAGTTATGAACCATACACATGAGTTATTAGAAAGTGTAGAACGTTTTTCCGTATAACCTATGGAAAAATGACAGAAAAGGGGGGAGAATTGCTTGTTTCTATTGGACTTGAAAAATTAGTTGCTATTTTTCGACAAGAGATGTGTCGAATTGCCTGTATAATACAGTTGATTCAGGAGTATCCGACACGGATATGCAAAAAAGCCGCTAAAATACAGTGGTTGTCGAATTAGAACGTTAGAAAACTATTGAATTTAGGGGAACCTAACGATATAATAGCAGCATGTTTGAAAAATTTACCAGGAGGGACAGCATGGAGAAGCTGAACATTGCGATTGCAGATGATAACGAAAGAATGGTGCGTCTTTTAGGCGATATTGTACGGAGTGATGAAGAATTACAGGTGATTGGAACAGCGAAAGACGGGGTAGAAGCGTACGAATTGATAAAAACTGCCGAACCTGACGTTGTACTGTTAGATATTGTTATGCCAAAGATGGACGGCTTAGGAGTTATGGAAAAAGTCAACAAAGATTCTACGATCAAAAAGCACCCGGCATTTATTATGATCAGTGCGATTGGTCAGGAAAAGATTACAGAGGATGCATTCCGGCTCGGAGCAGATTACTATATTATGAAACCGTTCGACAATGATATGGTCATTAGTCGGATCAAGGATGTCAAAAACCGTAACGTAGCACGTCCAAGCGAGGTGCGTAAGGTACAGCCTTATGAGAAACGGGAAGAATTAAAAGAACGTAACTTAGAGGCTGATGTGACGGCAATTATCCACGAGATTGGAGTTCCGGCACATATTAAAGGATATCAGTACTTACGGGAAGCAATTATCATGTCTGTGAATGACATTGATATGTTAAATTCCATTACGAAGATTCTCTATCCTACGATAGCGAAAAAGTTTCAGACTACGCCAAGTCGTGTAGAGAGAGCCATCCGTCATGCGATCGAGGTTGCATGGAGCAGAGGAAAAATGGATACGATCGATGCACTGTTTGGGTACACCATTAACAACGGAAAAGGAAAACCGACAAATTCAGAGTTTATCGCTCTGATCGCGGACAAAATCAGATTGGAATATCGGAGCAATTCCTGAGATTAACTTTAAAAATTCCTCCTGGTACGGTATAATAAAATTAATTATATTGTACTTGGAGGTTTTTTATGAAAAAAGTCTTGTTTGTAACATCGGAAGCAGTTCCGTTTATTAAGACCGGAGGGCTTGCGGATGTAACCGGTTCTTTACCGAAATATTTTGATAAAAAGAAGTATGATGTACGTATTATGATCCCGAAATATCTGTGCATAGAGGAAAAACTGACAGCAGATTTGGAAAATCTGGGAAATTTTTCGATATCTCTCGGATGGCGTGAGCAGTATGTCGGAGTATTTCACAAGGTTGTCGAAGGGGTTACTTACTATTTTATAGATAATGAATACTATTTTGGCGGAGATCAGCCATATAACCGGATCTATGAAGATGTGGAGAAGTTTGCATTCTTTTCTAAAGCAGCCATTGCCGCAATGAAATTTATTGATTTTCAGGCAGATATCATACACTGTCATGACTGGCAGACCGGAATGGTGCCTGTATTTTTAAAATATTTTTATGGAGAGGATCCGTTTTATCAGAAGATGAAGACCGTCTTTACAATCCACAATCTGAAATTTCAGGGAAGATGGAAGCTCAACGAAGTCAAAGATATTACGGGACTGCCGGCTAAATTCTTTATGCCGGATCAGTTAGAATCTTACGGCGAAGCAAATTATTTAAAGGGCGGGATTGTCTATTCCGACATGGTAACAACGGTAAGCAGATCCTATGCGCAGGAAATTACGACACCGGAAGGTGGAGAGGGCTTAGACGGTCTGCTTCGTGCAAAATCAGACCATTTGTATGGAATTGTCAATGGGATTGATTATGATGAGTATGATCCGGTCACGGATCAGCGTATCGGGACACATTTTGATAAGATGAATGTGGTAAAAATGAAACCGGCAAATAAGGCAGGCCTTCAGGAAGAGCTGGGACTTCCAAAAGAGGAAGATGCATTTTTGATCGGAATTGTATCGAGGATGACAGTGCAAAAGGGTATGGATCTGATTGCCTATGTGATGGATGAACTGTTAGGGGATAAGAAAATCCAGTTTGCAGTGCTTGGAACAGGAGAAGAACGTTTTGAGAATATGTTCCGCCACTTTGCCTGGAAGTATGAACGGCAGATGGGAGTCTGTCTTCAGTATTCCGAAGATTTAGCACACCGGATCTACGCTGGAGCGGATGCCTTTTTAATGCCATCCATGTTTGAACCGTGCGGACTCAGCCAGTTGATGAGTATGCGTTATGGAACCGTTCCAATGGTGCGTGAGACAGGAGGGCTTCGGGATACTGTCTGCCCATATAACGAATACGAGCAGACAGGAAATGGTTTCTCTTTTGCCAATTACAATGCACATGAGATGTTACATATGATCCGTTATGCAAAAGATACTTATGTCAATCATAGAAACGAGTGGAATGGGATTGTAAAACGTGCGATGGACTGTGACTATTCCTGGAATGCATCCGCTAAAGATTATGAATCACTCTATGAGGAACTTTTCAAGATGTGATAATTAGCAAATGGAGTCTGTCTTTCGGGAATAATAATAGGCATGATCGGAAAGAACTTCTTCCGGTAACAGTTCGGAATGGTTAACTTCCTGAATGATCGGGGCATATTCTTCAAATGACTCCCCCTGATCAGCCGGAAGCAGAAGTACTTCATGCAGACTGCTTGGGATAATAATTAAGTCGTGATTTATTTTCTTCGCTATTGAGGATAAAAGATTTGGATAGAGTATTACGGCTGCACCAAAGAGTTTTTCGGAATTGGTCAGAACATAGAGTGGGTGGAGCTGGTTTTTGCTAAATTCAGACAAGTCGGAAACATTCTGCAAGACGGAAAAAATATCATCGAAATAGTAAGGGAGCAGCTTTGGGGTGTTGATTTTTGCAGACTCAAACAGGGTATCGGTCGAGACATTCCAGTAAGGCAAATGCCGGTTATAAATGAGGATTGTTGCCTGCTCTCCGGGGGTTAGATGAATCAGATAATAGAAGACGACAGCGAGGTCGAGAAAACGAATATGGGGAACTTCTTTTAGAAGTTCTCTGTTTTTTTCGTAGTGAATCAGCTTCATACAGATGCGGTCTTTGGCATTTTCGTAGTCTGTAAAGAAGCGGATGTCAATGTTCTCGTCGGGATGATGCATGGCATAGGTGTTTTTGATTTCTTCTAAAATGTGAAACATCGGCATGCCGTCCTGAAATTTGGAAAAGTATGGGTTCAGATAAATCGTAGGAGAAATATTCTGTCCTTTTTTCTGAATGGTCAGTCCATCTAAAATAATTTGATTGTTTTTTGGTATTTTTTGGATAGACAGTGTATAGTCGCTGCCATAGTAATTGCTTAATGCAGAAACAATCGTTTCTTTAAAGGTGTCAAATGTCATAAAAACCTCCTGAATAAAAAATGTAACAGGCGGGATATGAAATAAAATGGGAATATGCACGAAAGTGCAAAGATAAAAAATCCACATGAGATTCATGTGGATTTTAATGTAACACGGAAATTCAAAAAATGCAAGTAGAAATTATTTGGATTTTAATTCTTTCCAGAGTTTGTTGTAAAGTGCAATGGAATCTTCATCCAGGTAGCGGAAGATCTCACAGTTGTTTAAGGTTTCGTCATCAGGGAAAATGGTCTTATTTTCCTGGGTTTCTTTGTCTAATTTGTCATAGACCGCTTTATTTGGTGTTGCATAGTATACATATTCAAAGTTCTTCATAGCGATGTCCTCGCGGCAGAGGAAGTCTAAGAATTTTTCTGCATTTTCCTGATGTTTACAGGTCTTTGCAATCAGCCAGGAATCAATCCACATATTCGAGCCTTCCTCCGGGACACTGTAGTCTAAATCTTTGCTCAAAGACTCTGCATAGGCAGCTTCGCCGGAGTATACCAGTGCCATGGATGCATTGCCTGCGACCACTTCGTCAGCACTTTCATCTACCAGATAGGAGTAGACCAGCGGTTTCTGCTCAATTAACTGGTCAAGTGCTGTTTCTAACTCTTTTTTATCGGTAGAGTTTGAGGAATAACCGAGACGTTTGAGTGCCGGTACAAAGGTGTCACGCACACTGTCTTCCATGATAATCTGGTCTTTATATTTTTTATTCCAGAGGATATCCCAGCTTTTGACGTCATTGGCATCTACTTTATTTTTGTTATAGAGGATTCCGACCGTTCCAAAGAAGTATGGCATGGAATATTTGTTTTCCGGATCGAAAGCCTTAGAAAATTCAAAATAAGAATCATTTAAATTTTTAGAAAGAGGAATCTTATCAAAGTTAATCTCTTTTGCTTCTCCCTCGTTGATCAGGCGTTCTACCATGTAATCAGAGGTGCAGATCACATCGTAGTCGATCGCACCGGATTTGTATTTCGTATACATTTCCTCCGGATTTACATATTCTTCATAGTTGACATGGATGCCGGTTTCTTCTTCAAAGGCATCTAACACACTCGACTCTATATATTTTCCATAGTTTAATACCGTCAGTGTGTTTCCGTCATCTTTAGAGCCGCAGGCAGTGAATGCGAACATCGCTCCAAGGCATGCAGCCATCAGCAGTAATTTTTTCTTCATAATGTCCTCCTTATGTTGTCAGTGCGGTGCTTTTTTTGGATGAACGGTAATTCATCAAAAGCAGTAACAGTAGTGCGATCAGGAATAAAATAGTGGAGAGAGCGTACATCTCCGGTTTGATCCCTTTTTTGAGTTCGGTGTATATCATGGTTGAGAGTGTATTGACTCCCGGTCCTTTTGTAAAATAGGTAATAGAAAAATCATCTAACGACATGGTCACGGACATCAAAAATCCGCTGAATACGCCGCCTTTGATATCAGGCCAGATGATCTTCCAAAATGCATAAGGTCTGGAAGCACCTAAATCCAATGCCGCCTCATAGGTGTTAGGACTTAGGGAATTCAGTTTTGGCAGTACGTTTAGAATGACATAGGGGATATTAAAAGTAATATGTGCGATCAAAACGGTGTTCATGCCAAGTCTTGTAAATTTTATCAGTAACAGCATTAACGAGATACCGGTTACAATGTCCGCATTTAAAAGCGGGATATTGGTAGCTCCAAGCATCAGTGCTTTCTGTCTTCTTTTCATACTGTGGATACCAATAGCTGCCAGTGTTCCAAGCAGGGTTGCTACAATAGAAGCAACCAGTGTGATGGTAATGGTTGTATAAAAAGCGTTCATAATGGTCCGGCTTTTAAATACCTCCTGATACCAGCGCAGTGTAAATCCGCCCCACTGGACACGCGATTTTGAGTCATTGAACGAAAGTACGATCAGGACCACGATCGGAAGGTACAAAAAGAGGAAAATAATGATCAAATACAGGCGTTCGATTCCTTTTTTTACCATACGGCATTTCCTCCTTCATTTTCTTTATCCTGTCGGTTCATAAATGCCATGGAGGCAATGACAAAGATCATCAGTACAATGGAGAGTCCTGAACCAAGATGCCAGTCCATGCCCTGCATAAAGGACTGTTCAATGACATTTCCGATCAACAGTACTTTGCCGCCGCCTAAGAGATCCGAAATAACAAACGAGGTCAGTGCAGGTACAAACACCATAATAATCCCGCTGAAAACTCCGGAAAGGGAGAGCGGCAGAATGATCTTAAAAAAGACCAAGAGGTTTCCGGCACCTAAATCTCTGGCTGCCTCAATCAAATCCTTGCGGATGCGTACTAACGCATTATAGATTGGCAGGATCATAAATGGAAGGTAGTCATAGACCATACCAAATACGACAGCGGTCGGGGTATTCATCAGGTTGATCCCAGAAAAACCTAACGTTTTTAAAAGGGAATTGATGATACCGTTATTCGATAAAAGCATCTGCCATGCTAAAATACGAAGCATAAAATTCATCCACATCGGAAGTACAAAGAGAAAGACCACAAAGCTGTGCTCTTCGATCTTCATATTGTTTAAGATCATTGCCAGTGGATAGGAGAGCAGCAGGCAGATCAGGGTACAGATCACAGCCAGTTTTAATGCTAAAAACAATGCTTTTAAATGTACCGGCTCTGCGATCGCCGCGATATTTTCCATTGTAAAACTTCCGGCACTGTTTGTCAGTGCATAGTAAAGAACGGCAAAGACCGGAAGGATGATAAAGCCGATGATCCAGACCAGGTAAGGACCGGCTAAAAGTTGTTTTCCAAATTTACGCATCGACTTCTACTGCCTCCTCATCACTGGATTCCGGTTTGTTCATAATCTGAATATTGAACGGAATGACACGGATTCCCACTTTAGAGCCGACCTCATGCATTTTAGTTGTGTGCACCAGCCATTCAAATCCGTTTGCAAGGACTTCAATTTCGTAATGAACCCCTTTAAATATGATAGAGATGACGGTTCCGTCGATAATTCCTTCCTCCGGTTCTACCAGTTCCACATCTTCCGGACGGATGACAACGTCAACCGGGCAGTTTTGTCCGAAGCCTTCATCAACGCATGGAAATCTGGTATCTAAGATCTCAACCAGATGGTCTTCTAACATAACTCCATCAATGATATTGCTTTCTCCGATAAAATCGGCAACAAAGGCGTTGACCGGTTCATTGTAGATATCCTCTGGTGTTCCGATCTGCTGGATATATCCCTGATTCATAACGACAATGGAATCGGACATGGTAAGTGCCTCTTCCTGGTCATGTGTAACATAGAGAAAAGTAATGCCAAGCTCATTTTTTAAACGGATCAGCTCGTACTGCATATCCTGACGCAGTTTTAAATCCAGTGCACCGAGAGGTTCATCTAAGAGCAGTACCTTCGGTTCATTTACGATGGCACGGGCAATCGCGATACGTTGCTGCTGACCGCCGCTTAAGGAATCGACGGAGCGTTTTTCAAAACCGTCTAAATTGACTAATTTTAATGCGTATTTGATCTTATCGTTGATGTATTCCTTGCTTTTCTTGCTGATCTTTAAACCAAATGCAATATTTTCCGCAATGGTCATATGTGGAAAAAGAGAATATTTCTGGAATACAGTGTTTAATTTTCTTTCGTTTGGTGCAAGTGAAGTAATGTCCTGACCGTCAAAATAGATTTTTCCAATGTCAGGGGTCTCAAAACCGCCGATCAAACGCAGGGTGGTGGTTTTACCGCAGCCGGATGGACCAAGCAGGGTCATAAATTCATTTTCTTTAATGGTCAGATTTAAGTCATCTAATACCATCTGAGAGTCGAAAGATTTCGTGATGTGTTCTAAAGTAATAAAGTCTTTGCTCATGGTATCCTCCTAAAAATTCGGTGGCGTGGAGACCCAGATAAATACAGCCTCTTTGACACCGTATGCTTCGATGTGGTGACGTTTCAGTCCTTTTAAGTAAAAAGACTCCCCGGATTTTACAAGATAACTTTTCGTTCCACGGATGATCCGGATCGCTCCTTTTAAAACATATCCGAATTCTTCTGCCTCACTGGGTTTCAGCTCCATGGAACGGCCCCCGGGCGCAAGCGTTACGCGTAGAGGTTCCATACCGTTTTTCTGTGCGTTTGGCACGATCCATTCAATTTTTGAATGTTCATTTTCATCTATTTTTGTAAAATAATCTTCCTTTTTAAATACGATCTGTTCCGGTTCATCATCTGCAAAAAATTCTGCAGGTGTGGTTCCAAGACACTGGATAATGTCAAGAAGCGTTCCAACAGAAGGAGAAGTCAGATTTCGTTCTAATTGAGAGATAAATCCCTTAGACAGCTCAGAACGATCGGCAAGCTCCTGCTGGGTCAGTCCATAGTGAACCCGAAGCTCTTTCATGCGGTGCCCGATGTCCATAATAAACTCCTTTTTCTATTATTACTGTGATGTATATGTCAAGATCATGGGTGTATCCATGATCAAAAGTTGCACTATATGTAAATTGTATGTTTAATAATAATAAACAAACCGAGAATTATTATACCGCGTTTGTGGGAAAAGTCAATATTTTCAGATAAATAAAATGAATTTTCCCGAAGGCAGGGGGCGTGTTAGAAAAAAGCATGTGCTCAGCGGGTTCCCGACAATTATTGCAAGTTTCCTTGTGCTAAACATTCCGATGAACCTCCCCAAAAGCAGGAAGCGTGTTCGCCAGAGGGCTCCACGCTTCCGGGAGTTTCATCTCCATAGCCCAAAAAGAAACTTTTCATAATTGTCGGGAACCCGCTGGGATATAGGTTTTCTAATGCGGTTGGGGAGAGCAGTTCTATGTTGAGATTTTCGGACGGGTATTACAAGTAGAGTGATGCAGAGTAGGTATTGTATTGGATGTTACTTACATAGTATTGCCAATTTCCTTAACATTTCTAAAATATCGAATAATTCCATAAATATAATTCTTTTAGAAGTTGTTTTAGGATTTTCTATGTAGTACGCGACCTCGGCTATCCCCACGAACAGGAAACGCAGCATGTCCGTGGGGATAGCCAAGGTCGCTTCCATCATACAAAAGTAGAAGCATACAAAAATAAAAATATCCAAGGACAGCCGTATTGCACAAAATCCGGTTGTAACCCACTTCCCACCATGCTATAATACCCTCAAAGCATATTTTCTTATATAAGGCGGCACTTCTGCCGTAGTCTATAACAAATCTTATTCAGATCAGAAAAACAAAAATCTCATAAATTCACAAAAAGCCTTGCATTTTTCAAAAGTATTATATATAATAGTAGAGCATGATTTTTGTATAATGCGTGCTGGGATGGCTCAGTTGGTAGAGCAGCTGATTCGTAATCAGCAGGTCGTGGGTTCGAGTCCCATTCTCAGCTTTTTAGAATATCTGTGAAGAAGATTCCTGCAAAAGTAAATCGATGAAAAGTCGATTTATTTTTTTGCAGAAAATGGTAGAAGGATATTATAGAAGCAAAGAAGAGAGAAAGAGGGGAAGGAGTATATGTCGTATTTTTGCCACATTTACTATTGTACAAGGAAAAAAGAAGAAAATCAAAAAGAGTTATCGAAGCGGCTTTTAACCTATGGATTTTGGCACAGTTTTGGGATTTCCTATGAAGAAAGTATGATAGAGCGGAGAAGTAACGGAAAGCCTTATTATATAGGAAATGAAAATGAGATTTTTTTTAATCTGAGTCATGGGCAGGAGCTGATCGCAGTTGCATGTGCAGACTGCGAAGTAGGGATAGATGCAGAAAGCATGAGAAAAGTCCGTGAAAATGCCATGCGAAGAACCTGCACACGAAAAGAGTGGGAATGGCTGCAACAGTCGGAGCAAAAAGAATTGGATTTTTTGCGCCTTTGGACATTGAAAGAAAGTTATATGAAAATGACAGGCAAAGGATTTTCCATTCCACCGGAAATGATTGGATTTACACTGGATGAGAAGGGGAAGATACAGAGTGAAAAAGAGGGAGTGTTCAGACAGTATCTCTTAGCGGAAGGAGTAATTTCTGTCTGTATAAAGGAAAATGCAGAGACAGCAGATTACTTTAAAGTCCGGAAAGTAGAATGGGAATCATAAAAATTTTTAAATCATGTAATCCGAAAGATTTTCAAAATAGGGATAGCAGTCCAAAGAAAAATATGATAATATAATAAAGGATATTTAATACCAAAAGATAACAAAAAGGAGAGGGAACATGAAAAAGAAAATTGCAGCAATGCTCGTTATTATGTCTTTAGCTTGTATACAGCT
This sequence comes from Lachnospiraceae bacterium, assembly GCA_003507655.1. Taxonomy (GTDB): domain Bacteria; phylum Bacillota; class Clostridia; order Lachnospirales; family Lachnospiraceae; genus Maccoyibacter; species Maccoyibacter intestinihominis. The sequence goes on from DNUZ01000023.1 coordinate 164,932, forward strand.
TGCCGGATGTGGTCAGGAAGAGAAAAAGACAGAAGATAACAAAAAAACAGAAACTGTCGAGAGCAAGACAGAAAAGAAGAGCGAAACAAAGAAGGATAACAAAAAAACAGAAAAGAAAGATTCTAATGAGACAGACAAGAAGATCACAGATGTGAAACGTGGTACTATTGCAGATGGAATGTATAAGAATGAGAGCTTTGGCGTATCATTCCCGGTTGCATCTAACATGATTGCCTGCACCGATGAGCAGATTGCCCAGACACTGAATCTTGGAACAGACTTTTTAGAGAATCAGGAGACTTATACCGCTGAAACAATGGAAGATGTTATGGAAGGTGCGTTATATGATACCATCATCCTGTTTTCTGATAACAGTTCCAGTGTATCTGTCATCTATGAAGATATGGATAAGGCAGATTCAATCAGTATCACAGAGGAGCAGTATTTAAAGGCAGTTGGCAATTCACTGACATCTCTTAATATGGGATATGAGGTAGAAGAGCCTACGACTCAGGATATCGGCGGAACGGAGTTTGCGTCAATGACATCAAAAACAAGTCAGTATCAGCAGACATACTGTATCCATAAAGTTGGCAATTATATGATTGAATTTATCTTTACCTATACAGATGCAACAGAGCAGGAAGTAAACAACTTTATCTCACAGATTGCATTTGAGAGTCCGTTATAAAAAAATGAGATTGTGAAAAGGATGGGAATTATCCCATCCTTTTTTGATACCATTTTTCTGCAAAGCCAATCAATCCGTAAAGTCCCATGGAAATCATGCAGAGAATCACAATGGACATCAGCATCCAATCCATTTTAAATACCTGGGAGGCATAGATGATGAGGTAGCCAAGGCCGCATTTAGAGGAAATAAATTCTCCGATGATAACGCCGACTAAACACAGACCGATATTGACTTTTGCCAGACTCAGAAGCCTTGGGACATTAGCGGGAAGCAGTACTTTTGTGAGTATATGCCATCTGTTTCCGCCAAGTGTCTGTATCAGCTTTATTTTATCCGTATCTACGTCCTCAAATCCCTGATGGAGGTTAAGGATGGAACCAAAGATAGCAACGGACATGCCAGTCAGAATAATGGTTTTATAGTTTGCTCCCAGCCAGACGATCAGCAGAGGAGCCAAAGCGGATTTTGGGAGACTGTTCAGTATTACAAGGTAAGGCTCTAAAGTTTCCGATAATTTTCGGCTGCACCACAGTAAGATTGCAAATAATAATGAAAAGAAGAAAACAAATGCAAAACTGACAAAAGTCTCAAAAAGCGTAATCCCTGTATGGAGCAGGATGGAGCCATCTTTTAGCATAGAAATAAAACAGGTTACAATTTTAGAAGGACTGCTGAAAACAAAGGAATCGATGATCCCGGCATCGGCAGTAAATTCCCAAAGGAGTAAAAAAAGAATACAGATACTGCTTCTTCCGATCCGCACAGTGCGTCGGTGTTTTTTTTGGGAAAGAATATATTGCTTTTGGGCAATGGATAATTCACTCATCATGGTTTAACTCCTTCCAGATGATATTGAAGTAGTCTTTAAATTGTGGAGCAGCACGCCGCTCAAAAGGTGTTAAGGATTCTTCAAATTCTAAAGGAACAACAGCGGCAATCTGTGCCGGACGTTCACTTAATACAATGACACGGTTTGCCAGACTAACTGCTTCAGACAGGTCATGGGTGACGAGAATCGCTGTTTTTTCCTCCTGTTTGATGATCATGCCAATATCGTCTGCTACTTTCAGACGGGTCTGGTAGTCTAGGGCAGAAAATGGTTCATCTAAGAGCAAAAGTGTAGGATTTAAAACAAGAGTCCGGATAAGAGCGGCTCTTTGGCGCATACCGCCGGAAAGTTCACAGGGACGTTTGTCTTTAAAATCATAGAGACCGTAATTTTTTAAAAGTGAATTGGCATAGGCGGTGGATGCAGAGTTGATGTTTCCCTGAATTTCTAAGCCAAGCTGGATATTTTTCCAGATGGTCCGCCATTCCAACAGATGATCTTTTTGCAGCATGTAGCCGATGGGATTGTTAGATTGCTCCTGTAAGCGTTTTCCGTTTAGCAGGATTTCGCCTTCTTCCGGTAGGAGCAGACCTGCGATCAGGGAAAGCAGCGTGGTTTTTCCACAGCCGGATGGCCCTACAACTGCGATGAAATCTCCTTTACAGACCGTAAAATGAATGTTTTGAAGAGCCGGTGTTTCACCCTGCATGGAATGATAGGCATAGTTTATGTGATTGATCTCAAGCAGTGGTTCCATAACAATCCTCCTGATAAAATATAGTATCTGGTGTAAACACGTTGATTCGCTTGCACTCATTACATTGTATGAAGAAAAACGGAAAGGGTGCTAAGAGCGGGGCAATGACAAATCCGGGGACATGAAGTATAATGGATGCAGGAAAAGACGGTTTTGGAGGTGGATATGGGACAAGAATCAGAAAAGAAGCATAGAAAAATTTATCTGTTGCTCATCATGCTGCTCTTGGTGGCAGGTATTCTTCTTGGGATTTTGTATTTTCAATCTTCACAGGAAATAGAAAAATCACAAAAAGAAGACGCGGCATCTTCTAAAAAACAGGAACATAGTATGAAAACAAATGAGAAAACAGAGAAAGAGCAGAAACAGGGAAGTATGCAGGAACAGGACAGTATGAAAACAAATGAGAAAGCCGAAGTTAACATAAAGGAAATGCAGGCAGGAGATGTTGTGGAGGATTCCGTCATAACACAAACAGGTATGGAGCAGTTTTTTTATAAGGAAGAGCTGACAGATGAGGTATTTGCAAGAATGGATGGCGTATCTTATCCGCAAAATGCACAGATTGGCAGGGAAGAGTTATGTTATCTTCGGGTGCTCCATACGGGTTTTGATGAAAAGACATATATAGGCGAGCTGGTGGTCAATCAGAAGATTGCAGACGATGTCTTAGAAATCATGAAGGAACTTTACGAAAATCATTATCCGATCGAAAAGATGCTGCTAATTGATGAGTACGGGGCAGATGATGAAACATCCATGAGTGATAATAATACGTCTGCTTTTAATTACCGCACCATTGCCGGAACAGACCGGCTTTCTAAGCATGGACAGGGGTTAGCGGTAGATATCAATCCAAGATATAATCCATGCGTGCGGACAAAAAACGGGATCACTACGGTAGAGCCGCAAAACGGAAGCACCTATGTGGATAGGAATGCAGATTTTTCTTATAAAATTACAGAAGGAGACCTGTGCCTGCAACTTTTTTCAGAACATGGATTTACATGGGGAGGCAGTTGGAACAGTGTAAAAGACTATCAGCATTTTGAAAAGGCAGTAGAGTAAGGTATCCGATATTCGGATGAATAATTATACATATTGACGGAGAATAAGAATTGCATTTTTACAAAAAGTGAGATAAAATAAAACAGCTATGATAGAACCGTGAATCGTAGCAGGATTGATCGAGGCGGAAAATGAACCAGCAAAAGAATCAGCAAAGTAATCAGCAAAAAAATCAGACGAAACAAAATTACCAGAAAATCTTAGACCGTACCATAGGGGAACTACAGCAGCTACAGCGTGTTCCGACATTATTGCTGCACAGTTGTTGTGCTCCATGCAGCAGCTATGTACTGGAGTATCTGTCGGAGTATTTTCAAATTACGGTTTTATACTATAATCCGAATATTTATCCGGATGAGGAGTATAAAAAAAGAGTGGCAGAGCAAAAGGAGTTCATCGAAAGATTTCCGGCAAAAAATCAAATTTCATTTATAGAAGGAAGATTTAATAAAGAAGATTTTTATGCGATGGCAAAGGGGTTAGAAGATGTACCAGAAGGTGGAGAACGATGCTTTGCCTGTTATGAAATGCGGCTCCGTGAGGCGGCGGAATATGCAAAACGGTTGGGAATGGATTATTTTACAACAACCCTTTCTATCAGCCCTTTGAAAAATGCGGCAAAGCTTAACGAGATTGGCTTGAAGTTAGAAGAGGAATACGACGTGCATTATCTGTTATCGGATTTTAAAAAGAAAAACGGTTATCAGCGCTCCGTAGAGTTGTCGCATGAGTACGGAATGTACCGCCAGGATTATTGTGGCTGTGTGTTTTCCATGCGGGAAAGGGAACGTGTCTGCAAAGAACAGACAGAGAGATAAAAATTATAAATCAAATAAAAAAGAAAGAGGTAAGGAACATGGCACAGTTATGGGGAGGACGTTTTACAAAAGAGACAGATCAGCTTGTCTATAATTTTAATGCGTCCATTACATTTGACCAGAAATTTTACAAACAGGATATCGAGGGAAGCATTGCCCATGTTACAATGTTAGGAAAACAGGGAATTCTTACAAACGAGGAAGCGCAGGACATCATTAAAACCTTAAAAGAGATCCAAAGTGAAGTAGAGAATGGAACATTAGAAATTTCCTCAGAGTATGAGGATATCCATAGTTTTGTGGAGGCAACCCTGATTGACCGGTTAGGTGATACCGGTAAAAAATTACATACCGGAAGAAGCCGTAATGATCAGGTGGCATTGGACATGCGTCTTTATACCAGACAGGAAGTAATGGCAACCGATGCATTGTTAGAAGAATTGTTAAATGTACTTTTAAGAATCATGGAAGAAAATACAGAGACCATAATGCCGGGATTTACACATTTACAGAAGGCACAGCCGATTACGTTAGCACATCATATGGGAGCTTATTTTGAGATGTTTAAAAGAGACAGACAGCGTCTGCGTGACATCTTTGAAAGAATGAATTACTGCCCACTGGGCTCCGGTGCATTAGCAGGTACCACCTATCCACTGGATCGGGATTATACGGCGGAACTGATGGGATTTTACGGACCAACCTTAAACAGCATGGATGGTGTGTCCGACAGGGATTATCTGATCGAGTTCTTATCAGCTCTTTCTACGATTATGATGCATCTGAGCCGTTTTAGCGAAGAAGTCATTATCTGGAATTCAAATGAATATCAGTTTGTAGAGATCGATGATGCTTACAGCACCGGAAGCAGTATTATGCCACAGAAGAAAAATCCGGATATTGCGGAATTAGTCCGAGGCAAGACCGGACGTGTCTATGGTGCATTGGTGTCACTGCTCACAACCATGAAAGGAATCCCGCTAGCATATAATAAAGATATGCAGGAGGATAAAGAACTTTCCTTTGATGCGATGGATACGGCAAAAGGCTGTATTGCACTGTTTACAGGCATGATAGATACGATGAAATTCAATCAGGAAGTGATGCGCAACAGTTCTAAAAACGGATTTACCAATGCGACAGACGCTGCCGATTATCTGGTAAATCATGGCGTACCATTCCGTGATGCACATGGGATCGTAGGTCAGATCGTACTTTACTGTATTGATAAAAATATGGCGATCGATGATATGTCTTTAGAGGAATTAAAAGCCATCAGTCCGGTATTTGAAGAAGATATTTATGATGCAATTTCCATGGAAACCTGTGTCAATAAACGTCTGACGATCGGTGCACCGGGAAAAGAGGCCATAGAAAAAGTGATTGCGTTAGAAAAAGAATATCTTGTAAAAAATCATGGCTCAGACTGGTTAAAATAGTAAGAATTGTTGAAAATGCATAAGAAATTTAGAAATCTAAGAGAAAATTTTAGCAAAATATGAATTGTTTTTTTGTCGAAAATAGCATAGTATTTTAACAGAAAGACAAGTGTCCGTAATAAACGGACAAAAACAAGCGAAATGTGTGAGGAGATTAGATATGAGCGACAGATTAAAAGTAGGTATTTTAGGCGGAACGGGAATGGTAGGACAGCGTTTTATTTCCTTGTTAGAAAATCATCCGTGGTTTGAGGTAACCACCATTGCAGCAAGCCCTAGAAGTGCCGGTAAGACATATGAAGAGGCAGTCGGAGGAAGATGGAAGATGGACACTCCAATGCCGGAAGCCGTGAAAAAGATTGTTGTCATGAATGTCAATGAAGTGGAAAAAGTAGCATCAGAAGTAGATTTTGTATTTTCCGCAGTAGATATGACAAAAGAGGAAATCAAAAAAATCGAGGAAGAGTATGCAAAGACAGAGACACCGGTTGTATCAAACAACAGTGCACATCGCTGGACACCGGATGTACCGATGGTAGTACCGGAGATCAATGCAGAACATATGAAAGTCATTGAGTTCCAGAAAAAACGTTTAGGAACCACCAGAGGATTTGTGGCAGTAAAACCAAACTGCTCTATTCAGTCCTACGCACCGGTACTGACGGCGTGGAAAGAATTTGAGCCATATGAGGTAGTTGCAACCACTTATCAGGCAATTTCAGGTGCAGGAAAAACCTTTAAAGACTGGCCGGAGATGGAAGGCAACATTATTCCATACATCGGTGGCGAAGAAGAAAAGTCTGAAAAAGAGCCGCTTCGTATCTGGGGCGAGATCAAAGACGGTGTGATCGTACCGGCGGAAAGCCCGGTCATTACCTGCCAGTGCATCCGTGTTCCGGTATTAAACGGACATACAGCAGCCGTATTTGTAAAATTCAAAAAACAGCCGACCAAAGAGCAGTTGATCGAAAAACTTGTAAACTTCAAAGGAGCACCACAGGAGCTTGGACTTCCAAGTGCACCGAAACAGTTTATCCAGTATTTAGAAGAAGATAACCGCCCACAGGTAGCTTTAGATGTGGATTATGAAAACGGAATGGGAGTATCTGTCGGACGTTTAAGAGAAGATACGGTATATGATTGGAAATTCGTTGGTTTATCCCATAATACAGTCCGCGGAGCCGCAGGCGGAGCGATTCTGTGTGCTGAGCTTTTAAAAGCACAGGGATACATTACAAAGAAATAAAGAATCAAAAAATCGAAATAGAGATTACAGCTGTTTTTCAAAAGAAGCCGCAAATGTGGCTTCTTTTGTTGTTGTAAAAATTAAATTATGGTATAATGTGTGAAATAATGAGCAGTACATCCAACAAAAATATAACAGACTTGTGCTGGAATGAAGTTTGCTATATTTTTGTTGGATGATAGGGCGAATGCCCGTACATCGAAAAAATCTCCGATTTTTGAGATGCACTGTGGATATAGAGTATACGAAACACACATCAATTCACATATGAGGAGGGAAGTCTATGATTATCAGAACCGCTGAGATCAAACCATTAGAAGAAGAATATCAGGCAGACGGAAACCGTCTGGTCATCTATTACGGTGATGAGAACTGCCAGAAAGAGCAGCTTTTAAAATATTTTATGCAGGACAAAAAAGCCTTTTATTACAGAGCATGTCCGGCATCCGAGCAGCAGCAGCGAAAAATGATGGGGATGCAGATAGAAGAGCAGTATGATGCAGCCATAAAAAAATACACCTATGAAGAGTATTTTAACCGGATCAAAAGCGGTGATGCGTCCAAACTGGTCGTGATCATTGATGAATTTCATCATATCGCAAAAAAGGATGATACTTTTTTAGAGGCAATTATGAAGTTAAAGGCAAAACGCCTTTATCCGGGGCCGGTTCTGATCATTTTAGCAAGCAGTGCCTTTAAGTGGATTGAAGAAGAGGGCAGGGAGCTGCTTAAAGCAAGTCTTAAAAAAGTTGACCGCATAGTGCGTTTAAGAGATATGCAGTTCTTAGAACTGGTACATGCACTGCCGGAATATTCCGTAAGCGAATGTGTGGAAACCTACGGGATCATTGGCGGAGTACCGGCATATGTGAACCGTTGGAGTTCTAAAAAAGATCTGAAATATAATTTGTGTAAGCATATCCTGTCACCAAACGGAAATCTTTTCCGTGAGGCAGAGCGCGTAGTGGGCAGGGATTTAAGGGAATTATCTGTCTATAATACGATCTTATGCTCGCTTGCAGCAGGCAACCGCAAGCTGAATGATCTTTATCACGATACGGGATTTTCAAGAGCTAAGATCAGTGTATACTTAAAAAATCTGATGGCATACGATATTGTAGAGAAGATCAGTGTGTTTGAAACTGGAGGATGGGACAATGCACAAAAAGGTCTGTATCAGATCAAACATACCCTGATCCACTTCTGGTACAAGTTTGTTTATCCGCACATGAGCGGATTGTATGAAATGAGTACCGAGGAATTTTATGAGCGCTATATCAAAGAAGAATTGAATGACTATCTGAACCGCTATTTTGTAAAAGTATGTGGTGAGTATCTGGCATTGTTAAATGCACAGGGACAGTTGGCAGTACAGGCAGTGAAAATGGGCGTATGGATCGGAAAAAAAGGAACCATTGATATCATTGCACAGGATTCCGTGCGGCAGAATATCGTGGCAATCTGCAACTGGTCTAAGTCGGAGCTGACCGATGAAATGTGGAAAAATTTAGAATTTTCGATGAAACAGGCAAAAATCAAAGCGGAGCAGTATTATCTGTTTTCTGCACAGTCCTTTGATGAAGTAATCCGGGAGAGAGCAGAAGAAAATCCGAAAATAAAATTAATTGATATGAATGAATTGTAGGAGTGATTATGGCGAAAGCTTTATACATAGCGGAAAAACCAAGCGTTGCGCAGGAATTTACAAAAGCATTAAAGTTAGAAATGCGCAACCACAACGGTTATAAAGAAGGAGAAACCGCAGTCGTGACATGGTGCGTTGGTCATCTTGTCACGATGAGTTATCCGGAAGTATATGATGAAAAATATAAAAAGTGGAGTCTTGAGACACTTCCGTTTTTGCCGGAAGAGTTCCTGTATGAAGTCATTCCAAGTGCAAAGAACCAGTATGAAATCGTATCGCAGCTTTTAAATCGGGAAGATGTGGATACAATTTATGTCTGTACTGACTCGGGGCGTGAGGGAGAGTACATTTACCGTTTGGTCGAGCAGATGTCAGGAGTCAAAGACAAAGGAAAGCAGAGGAAACGTGTCTGGATCGACTCACAGACCGAAGAAGAGATTTTGCGTGGCATCCGCGAGGCAAAAGATCTGTCAGAATATGATAACCTGTCGGATTCCGCATATTTGCGGGCAAAGGAAGATTATTTAATGGGGATTAATTTTTCAAGGCTTCTGACCTTAAAATATGGAAATACGCTTGCAAATTATCTGCATGAACGATATACGGTCATTTCTGTCGGCAGGGTAATGACCTGCGTACAGGGAATGGTGGTACGACGGGAACGTGAGATCCGTGAATTTGTAAAAACACCGTTTTACCGGGTGTTCAGCAGCATGGCGATCGAAGGCACCGGTATAGAGAGTGAATGGAAAGCAGTCGAAGGAAGCAGGTTTTACCAGTCGCCAAAGCTTTATAAAGACAATGGATTTTTGCAAAAAGAGGATGCCGGGGCGTTTATTGCCGGTCTTACCGGAAACACGGAATTTACCGAGAACGAAAACGGACAGAGCAGCCAGCAGACCGAAGGAACACAGGCAGTTGTAGAAAAAATCGAAAAGAAAAAAGAGCAGAAAAAGCCGCCGCTGTTATATAACTTAGCGGAGCTGCAGAATGACTGTTCTAAATTTTTCAAGATCAGTCCGGATGAAACCCTTCGCATTGTGCAGGAATTATATGAGAAAAAATTAGTGACCTACCCAAGAACGGATGCCAGAGTCCTCTCTACGGCAGTATCAAAAGAGATTACAAAAAATATCAAAGGCTTGCAAAATATTCCGGGAGTACGCGCTTATGCCGAAGAAATTATAGAAAATAAAAGTTATCAGGGACTTGCCAAAACGAGATATGTCAACGATAAGCAGATCACTGACCACTATGCGATCATTCCGACGGGACAGGGATTTGGGGCGATGAAGAGTCTGAAACCTTTGTCAGTCAAAGTCTATGAAGTCATTACCAGAAGATTTCTTGCGATATTTTATCCGCCTGCGGTATATCAGAAAGTAGCATTGACCTCTGCGATAGAAGAAGAAAAATTCTTTTCTAATTTTAAGGTGTTAGCAGATCCGGGATATTTAAAAGTCATGGACTACTCGTTTTTTAAGAAAAAACTGGAGGAAAAGCCGGAAGAAGATGCAGATAGCGGGCTTTGCGATACCGAATTGTTAGAACGGATTTCAGCTATGAAAAAAGGCACACAGCTTCCGGTCAAAAGCCTCTACATCAAAGAGGGAGAGACTTCCCCGCCGAAGCGTTACAACTCCGGTTCTATCATACTGGCAATGGAAAACGCCGGACAGTTGATCGAAGACGAAGAGTTAAGAGCGCAGATTAAGGGAAGCGGGATCGGCACCTCAGCGACCCGTGCGGAAATTTTAAAAAAATTAGTGGCAAATAAATATCTGGCATTGAACAAAAAGACACAGATCATCACGCCGACTCTGCTTGGAGAGATGATCTATGATGTGGTAAATGCTTCGATAAGACCATTGTTAAATCCTGATTTAACAGCAAGCTGGGAAAAAGGACTGACCTATGTGGCAGAGGGAAGCATTACGACAGAAGAGTATATGGTAAAATTAGAGAATTTTATCAAAAGACGGACAGATGTGGTATTGAATTTAAGAAATCAATATGCCCTGCGCGGTTCTTTTGATCATGCAGCCGCATATTATAAAAAAGGGAAAACGAAAGGAAAAGAGAAAGACAATGAAAAAGTGTGAGATACATCAGCTCTATAATTTAGAAGAAACCATTGCAGCGGATATTTTTAAAGGTGTGACCTATCCGTGGGAAGTGCTTCCAAAGATCAAAGATTTTATCGTAGAATTAGGAAATACATTAGATACGGAAATCTATGAAAAGCGCGGAGAGAACATCTGGGTGGCGAAATCAGCAAAGGTAGCAGAAACAGCATTTTTAAATGGGCCTTTGATCATTGATGAAGGTGCCGAGGTCAGACATTGTGCCTTTATCAGAGGAAATGCCATCGTAGGAAAGAACTGCGTGGTAGGCAATTCTACCGAGTTAAAAAATGTCATACTCTTTAATTCGGTGCAGGTTCCGCATTATAACTATGTAGGGGATTCCATTCTGGGACATAAATCCCATATGGGAGCAGGCTCGATTACATCTAATGTAAAGTCGGACAAGACACTTGTGGTTGTAAAAGACGGACAGGAAGAAATTAAAACAGGACTTAAAAAATTCGGAGCGATGCTTGGCGATTATGTGGAAGTGGGATGCAATTCCGTATTGAATCCCGGCACGGTCATTGGCTCCCATACCAATGTCTATCCGCTGTCTATGGTACGCGGAGTGGTAGCAGGCCATTCTATTTATAAAAACCGCAATGAGGTTGCACAAAAGAGCGAGTAAGAGGAGGCAGAAGTCGATGTTATATTTTGAAAATGACTATTCTGAGGGAGCACATGAGAAAGTATTAAAACACCTGATCGATACCAATATGGAGCAGTTATCCGGCTACGGACATGATACTTACTGTGAATTGGCAAAGCAGAAGATCAAAGAGGCATGTGCGTGTCCGGATGCGGAGATTTTTTTCATCAGCGGGGGAACGCAGACCAACCAGATCGTTATTGATGCGATGCTGCAGGGGTACGAGGGTGTCATCGCAGCCACGACAGGACATGTCAGCGGACATGAGGCAGGAGCAATTGAATTTACAGGTCATAAAGTACTGACCATTCCACAGGAGAATGGAAAGATATCGGCAGAAGAGATAAAAAAATATTTAACCACTTACTATGGTGATGCAAGTTACGATCATATGGTGTTTCCGGGAATGGTATACATCACACATCCGACAGAATACGGAACACTGTATACAAAAGCAGAATTAGAAGAGATATCAGCAGTTTGCCGTGAATACGATATCCCACTGTATTTAGACGGAGCACGTCTTGGCTATGCATTAGCCAGTGAAACCGATGTCAGCTTAGCAGACATTGCAAATTACTGTGATGTCTTTTACATAGGTGGGACAAAAGTAGGGGCATTGTGCGGCGAAGCAGTCGTTTTTACAAAGAAAAATATGCCAAAACACTTTTTTACCAGTGTTAAGCAGCATGGCGGCCTGCTTGCGAAAGGACGTTTGTTAGGTGTTCAGTTTGATGCCTTATTTACCGATGACCTGTATTTTGAGATCGGAAAAAGTGCGATAGCCTGTGCGAAGAAGTTAAAAGATGCGTTCCGTGACAAAGGATATACCTTTTATTTAGATTCGCCGACAAACCAGATTTTTATTGTATTAGAGAATCAAAAAATTGATGAGCTGCAAAAAGAAGTGGTCTTCGGACGTTGGGAAAAGGCAGACGAAAACCACACCGTAGCCAGATTTGTGACAAGCTGGGCGACAAAAGAAGAGGATGTGAAACGGCTGATAGAACTATTGTAACATCAGATTGTTCTAATTTTTCAATATCCCCTTGATGTTTTCGACATTTTATGAGAAAATAACTACATCAGTGTGTTAAGAATTTAACGCAACTACAATTTCATCCAATCGAAAGGAGTCTTAAAATGATTTACACACAGGAAGTTCAAAACATGTGTCCGGTTGCTAAAGGTGCAAAACACGAACCGGCTCCAATCCCAGAAGAAGGCAAATGGGTACACTCCAAAAAAATCGAAGATATTTCAGGTTTTACACACGGTGTAGGCTGGTGTGCTCCACAGCAGGGTGCCTGCAAACTTTCATTAAACGTAAAGAATGGTATTATTGAGGAAGCATTAGTTGAGACTATCGGATGCTCCGGTATGACACACTCCGCAGCTATGGCAGCAGAGATTTTACAGGGCAAGACAATTTTAGAGGCATTAAATACAGACCTTGTATGTGATGCAATCAATACTGCAATGAGAGAATTATTCTTACAGATTGTATACGGACGTACACAGAGTGCATTCTCTGATGACGGACTTGCAATCGGTGCAGGATTAGAGGACTTAGGAAAAGGACTTCGTTCTCAGGTTGGTACTATGTACGCAACAAAAGAAAAAGGTGTTCGTTACTTAGAGATGGCAGAAGGCTATGTAAC
>DNUZ01000035.1 GCA_003507655.1 Lachnospiraceae bacterium
TCGTACAACGGAACAAAATAGACCCGGCTTTGTGCAATCTGCCAATCAAAAAACTTGAATCCGCCTTTTGACACCCTAATCCTATACTGCAACAAAAACGAGCAGTCAAAAACCGAATTTCCACAGTTATTGCTACTCGTTCCTTTCATAATTATCCAAATACTAATTAAATCCAACTACTTTTTGAGAAATCTTATATGCAGCGATCGAAATCTTTCTGCCTCCCTTACCCGGAAGGTTCATCGTTCCACCCATAATTCCATTTCTCAGATGATGGAATAACCGCAGATCCTTTTGCTTGATATAATTCCACAGCTCTCGTTTTTTCTCAAGGTTCTCTTCTGTGCCGGAACGGATCAGCATAACCGTAGATACCACGGTAATGATCTCTAAGTAATTAAACATATATTTTCTGAGCTTTCGATCCTGCAATTTCCACAGATCATAGGAATCTACCATGATTTTATTGACCTTGATCTGCTGGTCGATCCGCTTGATCATCACGCTCTCATTGACGGACTGATCCTCTCTGCCGATGTAATAACGGTAAAAATCCACATCCAGATAGTACATATTTTTTACATAAGGAAGCGGTACATAGACAAACAGATTATCCACATAAAACGTATGCTTTGGCAATTCTAATCCACAGTCTCTCAAAAGCTGTGTCCGGTAAATAACCGAATGCATCAAAATATACTGTCCCTTTGAAAAATGCCGCACATCCTTCCAGGTAAACAATTTTTCTTTCGGGATCGCCGAAGTATATTTCATGACTTTTTTATGCTTTGCACCTTCTTTTTCATAGACAAAATTACTGATCAGCATATCCAACTGGCTTCCGTTGCCGACTAATTCACGCAGTGTTGCCAATATCTTCTGATATGCCTCTGCATCTACCCAGTCATCACTGTCTACTACTTTAAAGAAAATTCCCTGTGCGTTTCGTATTCCGGTATTGACCGCCTCTCCGTGTCCTCCGTTTTCCTGATGGATGGCACGCACGATTTCCGGATGTTTTTTTGCATAGGAATCTGCAATCTCCGGTGTCATGTCCTTTGAACCGTCATCGACAATGATGATCTCCACATCCTCGCCCCCGATTAACAGCGAATCAATGCATTTTTCCATATAATCCTGTGAATTGTAACATGGGATAGCTACCGTTAATAATTTCATCTGTTCTGCTCCTATTGATTGATAATTTTTTCAGTTAGATCCAATGCCTTCTTTGTCATGGCATCTATATTATAGTACTGATATTCTGCCAGTCTTCCTAACAGATAAAAGTTCTTATAATGCTCCGTCCGCTTTCGGTACTTCTCATACAGCTTCCGGTTCTCTTCATTTAAAATTGCATAATAAGGAATCTCTCCATCTTTCCCTGTATATGCAAACGGATATTCTTTCACGATCGTGGTTCCATCCGTGTCTTTTTGTTTCGTCAGATATTTGAACTCGGTAATCCTTGTAAAATCTTCACTGACCGTATAATTGACCACACTTCTGCCCTGATAGGAGTCCCTATCATAATGTTCAAATGCAAAATCCAGGGAACGATACGGAAGTCTTCCATCACAGCAGTCAAATAATTCGTCCACTGCTCCCGTATAGATCACCTCACCCTGAAATGGCTCGCCATGCAATAAAATCTCATCTTCCTGAAATTTTAAAATCTCTTTTGCATCTGTATCTAACACGATCGTAATATTCGGATGGTCTAACAGATTTCGGAACATCCGGTGGAATCCCTGCTTGGGAACTCCCTGATAGCGGTCCGTAAAATATCCGTTATCTCGCGAGATCAGTACCGGTACACGTCCGGTTACTTCCTCACTGATCTCTTCCGGCTTCTGTCCCCACTGCTTCATTGTATAATATAGGAAAATATTCTGATAGACATAATCTGCGATCTCACGGATCCCTGCATCCTCACTTTTTCTAAGTTCCATGATCGGGACCTTACTTCCATAACCGTAAGTATCTGTCAGCTTCTTTTCCAGTTCCTCTGCTTTATCTTTTTCAAAGACCATATGTAGTGTATTCAGATTAAATGGAACCGGGATCAACTGCTCGCCCACCTGTGCTACCACTTCATGCCGGAAAGATGTCCACATGGTAAACCTTGAGAAAAATTCATAAACCTCTTCCATTTCCGTGTGAAAAATATGAGGTCCATACTGATGGATCCAGATACCATGTTCATCCATGCAGTCATAACAGTTCCCGCCGATATGGCTGCGTTTCTCTATTACTAAAACGTTACGTTTTCCTTCTTCTGCCAGTCTCCTTGCCGCCGTACTTCCTGCAATTCCACTGCCAACGATAATGCTGTCATACATATTACTTTCCTCCGGGCGATGTGCCCCTCTCTCTTTCGTCTATTATACACACTCATGCTTCTAATTCCAACTTCTTTCTGGAAACTTAAGAATATTTTAGGATTTCGGTTTACATAATTTGTTCATTTTTTGTTCATTTTTTTTTTACTTATTTATCATAATGTAATCACAATCTTTTCACATTTGCCATATATACTAGACAACGTAATGAGGTTAAATCCATTATAATACATTCTTTTTCATATGTATGCCGATGTCGAAAGACATCGGCTCCCTCTTTTTATAAGACTTTTACAGGACATTCTATTCTATGAGAATTCCTGTATTTTTTATTACATTAGGTTGTCAAAAGGCGGCTCACATCTTAGTAATTGGCAACTTGCACAAACCTGGGACTGCTTTTGTGACTTTGGG
>DNUZ01000009.1:0-35392 GCA_003507655.1 Lachnospiraceae bacterium
CTGCGTTTGTCAACAGGTTTTTTTATTTTTTTATTTCTCAGCACCACGCTCTTGCGCGGTGGAACTTTATAATAGCACCATGTATCGTCATATGTCAAGGACTTTTTTGATTTTTTTCTATTTTTTTCAATTTTTCATCTTTTTTCTACAAATTCATCTATTCTGGAAGCTCCAGATGCACTCTCTCCGTCTTTGGCATGGTTGCAGTCCCTGATAAGATCTCCTGTTCCTCTCGTTTGAGTCCACGATAGATTTTCCGGTAATCTCTCTGCGTAAAATTTTCAAAACGCCACGCTTCTTCTTCCTGTGGCAGACTGACACCTTCTTCTTTTGCTCCCAGTGTGATCGTTTTTCCTGCCTGCTTGCCTGACCATACGCCTCCGTTTTCATAGAGTGTATCTAATGCTTCTGTCACAGCACCTTTTAAGTTTTTTCCGGCGGAAGTCAGAACGGTTGGTGATACCGCTGACTGATCGGCATCTACTCCGATTACTTTCCCATCCAGTTCTTCTGCTGTCTGCATCACGGAAACAGATGCGCCCCCATTACAGGCAAAGATCACCTGTACTCCATCTTCGTACCATTCCTTACTTTTCTGCTGCACTTCATCGGACGGTAAAAATGTGTCTGTATACTGATATTTTAATGTAATTTCACGTTCCATTTCCATAGCAGCATATTCTGCCCCCTGTATAAAGCCACTTCCATATCGCTGGACAGGTGCGATCTCTTTTCCTCCAAGAAAACCTAACCTGGTATAGCCTTCGCAAACGGCTGCATAACCGGCAAGGTATCCCGCTTCTTCTTCCCGAAACAGAATACAATGCACATTGGATGCAAGTTCCGCCTTTTGTCCTGCTTTACGCGGTTTTGCATCCAACATTAAAAATTGTATTTTCGGATACTCATTCTGCATATGGGCAATCACCTCTTCAAAGGGATATCCCTGTGAAATAATGATCTTTGCTCCCTTTTTGGCGGCAGCCCGCACTGCTTCCTCCCGTGCCTGCCTTGTATCATTGGCCGGCCGGTAATAGCTATAGGTGATCCGGTTCTCATCCGCATACTCTGCGATGCCCTCCCAGCTGCTCTCATGAAAGCCGGAATCATCCAATTCACCTTCACCGCTTATAAAGGCGATCTCGTAGGTTCCGTCCTTACTGATACTTTCCTCTGCGGAATTCTCCTCTGCCTGCTGCCTGTTTTTTTCTTCTTTGACACCACAGGCGCTTAAGCTGACTGCCATAAGGAGTACGAGCATCCATTTTATTTTTTGTCTTATGTTTTTTTGTCTTATATATTGATGTTTCATGATCTTACCCTCCTTTTTTTCTTCGGTACGGTAAAATCAGTTGACTTCTAACTTTCTTTCTGAATCTTTACTAATCTGCTGGTGCCAAGACGATCTGCCCCAAGGCGGACAAATTCTTCTGCATCCTCAAAAGAAGATATCCCACCGGCTGCCTTGATCTTTATGTCCTTGCCGACATGCTTTGCAAAAAGTGCTATATCCTCAGGTGTTGCTCCCGCTGTTGAAAAACCGGTGGACGTCTTGATATAGTCTGCTCCCGATGCTGTAACGATTTCACACAGTCGTATTTTTTCTTCTTGGGTCAGAAGGCATGTTTCGATAATGACTTTTAAAATTTTTGTTCCACATGCTTTTTTTAACGTTCTGATTTCTTCTTCGATCTGTGCAAACTTTTTGTCTTTGACCCAGCCGATGTTGATGACCATATCGATTTCATCCGCACCATTTTTCAATGCATCCTCTGTCTCTGCTTTTTTTACCGCAGTAGTATTATATCCATTTGGAAAGCCAATAACCGTACAGACCTCCATCTGATCCTGTACATATGCTTTCGCTTCTTTTACATAGGATGGCGGAATACATATCGATGCGGTCTGATATTTTATCGCATCATCACAAATTTCTTTTATTTCCTCCCATGTTGCTGTCTGTGCTAACAGTGTATGGTCTACTTTTTTTAATATTTCCTGTCTGTCCATATTTTTTCTCCTGTTTTTATTCTAATTCTTTCTGATTACTGTAAGATGTTCCTCATTGCTTCCTGCACATTCTCCACACCGATCAACCGGATTCCTTTCATGTCTTCAAGTCCTTTTAACGACACTTTTGGAAGAATACAGGTGGAAAATCCCAGTTTTTTCGCCTCTGCGACACGCTGCTTTGCCATGTTTACCGCACGGACTTCACCACTTAATCCCACTTCGCCAAAACAGATCACATCTTCCGGTATCGCACAGTCTTTGTAGCTGGATATCATGGCAAGTACAATCCCTAAATCTACTGCCGGCTCATTCATGCGTATTCCACCCGCAATATTGATATAGGCATCACAGGACGACATACTGAATCCCAGCCTTTTTTCTAATACTGCCATCAACAGATTGACTCTGTTGATATCGGTTCCGGCTGCTGTCCTTCTTGGGATTCCAAGGTTGCTTCTGCAGACCAGTGCCTGTATCTCTAAAAGGATCGGTCGGCTTCCTTCCACGGAGCAGGCTACCACAGAGCCTGACGCTCCTTTTGGTTTTCCGCTCAGCATATATTCTGACGGATTCTCTACCTCCACTAATCCGATATCCCGCATTTCAAATACTCCGATCTCATTTGTGGAGCCAAAACGGTTCTTAACTCCCCGCAAGATCCGATATGCCGCATACCGGTCCCCTTCAAAATAGAGCACCGTATCTACCATATGTTCTAAAACCCTAGGCCCTGCAACCACTCCTTCTTTTGTTACATGACCGACGATAAAAATTGAAATATTCATCCCTTTTGCAATCTGCATCAGCACCGATGTGGATTCACGCACCTGCGAGACACTTCCCGGTGCGGAGGATACATTTTCATTATACATGGTCTGTATCGAATCTATGATGACAACTTTTGGTTTTTCCTGACGGATGACTTCCTGAATGATATCTAAATTGGTTTCACAAAGAATTGCAAGAGATGTTCCGAATTCTCCCATACGTTCTGCTCTTAATTTTATCTGCTGCAACGATTCCTCTCCCGAAATATAGAGTATTTTTTCTTTGCCCACCGAAAGATTCCGGCAGACCTGCAACAGCAGTGTAGATTTTCCGATTCCCGGATCTCCTCCGACTAAAACTAAAGAACCCGGAACGATCCCGCCTCCTAAGACACGGTCAAGTTCTAAAAATCCCGTTCCCATACGGCTCTGCTCTTCCACGGAGATATCTGAAATGTGGCTGACCTTTGCAGCAGATGCCTGCTTTCTTACTTTTTCTGTCTGTTTTTTATCTATGACTTCTTCTACAAATGTATTCCATTCTTTGCAGCCCGGACACTGCCCCATCCACTTTGAGGACTCATATCCACAGGACTGACAAAAGTATACGGATGTTTTTCCTTTTGCCATACTACTCCTTTCCTATAGAGCGAAAAAGACCCGAATTCTCGGGTCTTCTGACGTTCCTTTTAACATTTTTCCACTTTGACAGCTACCTGGCTGACTACATCTAACTCTACGCTCAGGCTTAACTTTCCGCCTAAATTCGTCTTCATTTTTCCCATGTTGCTGCCGTCTATGAATATCTCATATTCTGCATTTTCTTCTAATTCTAGAGTAATCTGCGCATCCTCCGGTCCTTCTACTGAAAAACTGACTCCGTTATCTGTCACAGAAAGCTCGGTTACTGCCGTTCCCGGTACAGATTCATATACAAACATTCCGTTTCGTTCTAATTTGGTGATCTCATGAAAGGTCTTTACTTTGTATAAATCACCGTCATGCTCAAAGTTGTCCAGCTTTGCCTTTTTATCCAAAGTATAATCACCAAAACTGATGGTTCCGTCTTTTTCTGTGCGAATCAATTCGCTGATTGCTCCCATTTCTTTCTTCTCCTCCTGTAAGTGAACTGCTTATATGATCATTATATAATATTTCAGTCTGTGTGGCTAGTAATTTTGTAAATTTTACGATACTACTTTTGAAACATTATGGTTGTACTTCTTTGCTTTTTGGCACTTCAAATACGATTTCTTTTTTCTTTAGTCCGACCTCTACCCGGCCGCCTCTTTTGATCCTGCCTGCTAAAATCTCTTCTGCAAGTGCATCTTCGATCTTACTCTGGATCACCCGGCGCAACGGACGTGCTCCGTATTTCGGGTCATATGCTGTTTCAACAATATAGGCTTTGACGGAATCACGGATATGCAGCTCGATCTCCATCTGTGTCCTGCAGCGCTCCACTAATGTCTTCGCTAACAGTGTAACGATCTGCTTCATATCTTCTTTCGTAAGGGCATGGAATACAATGGTCTCATCAATACGATTTAAAAATTCCGGCTTGAAGATCCTTCTGACCTCTTCCATAACACCCTGCTTCATATATTCGTAATTCTGTTTTTCATCATCCTGCGAACCAAAACCTAAGTGTTTTGGCGAAACGATCGACTGTGCTCCTGCATTGGAGGTCATGATAATGATGGTATTTTTAAAATCTACTTTTCTTCCCTGGGCATCCGTGATGTGTCCATCGTCTAAGACCTGTAATAAAATATTGAATACATCCGGATGGGCTTTTTCTATCTCATCAAACAATACGACCGAATATGGGTTTCTGCGTACTTTTTCACTCAGCTGACCTCCTTCGTCATATCCGACATATCCCGGAGGAGAGCCTACCATTTTAGAGACACTGTGCTTTTCCATATATTCGGACATATCTACACGGATCATTGCCTGCTCGTTTCCAAAAACTGCTTCTGCCAGTGCTTTGGATATCTCGGTCTTTCCAACTCCTGTCGGTCCTAAAAACAGGAACGAACCGATCGGACGATTCGGGTCTTTTAATCCTACTCTTCCACGGCGGACTGCTTTTGCCACAGCACTTACCGCCTCTTCCTGTCCTATAACTCTTTTGTGCAGTGTTTTCTCTAATTTTGCAAGTTTTGCACTTTCATCTGCCGTTAATTTTTTCACAGGGATTTTTGTCCAGGAGGACACTACCTCTGCAATTTCGTTTTCGTTGACTAACGGCTCTTTCTTCTCGGCATCTTTATGATATTTTTTTATCTGCTTTGCATGCCTTTTTAAGAGTTCTTCTTTTTCTTCACGGGCTGCTTTTGCATCACCTAAACGAAGTCCGCGGACTGCTTCTTCTAAAATGATATCCAGTTCACGGATACGCTGCTCTGTTTCTTTCATCTGTTTTGGTGTCTTAAAGCTTCCAAGCCGTACTCTGGAAGCCGCCTCATCCATGAGATCAATGGCTTTGTCCGGCAGATTCCGGTCATTGATGTAGCGCTCTGACATCTGTACGGCTGCACGGATTCCCTCATCGGTAATCTTTACATGATGATGTGCTTCATACTGCGGGCGCAGTCCGGTTAATATTGCCACAGCCTGCTCTTCATCCGGTTCTTCCACAGTAACCGGCTGAAAACGCCGTTCTAATGCCGCATCTTTTTCGATATATTTTCGATACTCTTCGATCGTTGTTGCTCCGATCAACTGTATCTCGCCTCTTGCTAACGACGGTTTTAATATATTCGATGCATCTATGGCCCCTTCTGCTCCACCGGCTCCTATGATGGTATGCAGCTCATCGATGAACAGCAGTATATTTCCTGCTTTTTTTACTTCTGCAAGGACTTTTTTGATCCGTTCTTCAAATTCTCCACGATATTTAGAACCGGCAACCATGCCTGATAAATCTAAGGTTACCACACGTTTGTTCAATACACTGTCCGGCACCATTCCGGATACGATATTCTGTGCAAGACCTTCTACTACCGCTGTCTTTCCTACGCCCGGCTCTCCGATCAGACACGGATTGTTCTTGCTTCTTCTGCTCAGGATCTGAATGACACGCTGCATCTCTTCTTCCCGTCCGATCACCGGATCTAATCCACCTTCTTTGGCAAGCTGTGTCAAATCTCTCGAATACTGGTTTAAGGTTGGTGTTGCTTCTAAATTTTTCTTCTTTGCTAATTTTCCATTCTGAAATTCATCCTTATGGAGACTGACATCCTCTCCCATTGCCGTCAAGGTCTCTACATAGAGTCTTTGCAGATTTACTCCTAAGGTATTTAAAAGACGAACTGCTGCACAGTCGGCTTCTTTGATCAATGCAATTAACAAATGCTCTGTTCCTACTTTTTCATTTTTAAAACGCTCTGCCTCTTTTGCTGCGTTCTCAAGCACTCTTAAGGTTCTTGGAGAATAGCCTCCTGCATCCGCTGTGATCACGTTTCCGGATGGCGCGATCAGGTTCTCGATCAATTCTAATATCCGCTCTTCATCTACACCGGCAGAACTTAAAACCTTCGCTGCTGCTCCGCTTCCTTCGCCCAGGAGTCCTATTAACAGGTGCTCTGTTCCGATATAGCTGTGATGCATGGATCTGGATGCTTTTTTTGCGATCTCTAATACCTTTTCTGCTTTTTTTGTATATGGTTTCTGCATACTATGCCTCTCTTTTATAAGTCATTTAAATCTATGATCTCTATATCACTTTCGTATTTTTTCTTTACCGGTTTTTCCTGCGGTTCATTCTTTGGTGCCTTTGGATATTCCTTTTGCGGTTCCTCGTCCGGCTCCTCATCAAAATAGTATTCGTCAGACTCTTCGTCCGTATCCTCGTCAAAGAAATCTTCCTCCGGTTCCTGATCTAAATCCTCATCAAAGAAATCCTCGTCCGGTTCTTCTTCGTCATACTCGTCTCTTGGGTGTCTTGGTCCTTTTAACAGGGTATTGATCAAAAGAATCACCAATACTGCAATGATAATGATCAATACGGCAATGATCATACAGTATTTTGTCTTCATGCTTTTCATTTCCTGCTTTAATTCTTCATACTGTGTACTCTGAGAATTATCCTGACTCTCGGAAGAAGTATCGGTTACTTGCTGCTCTTCTCCATCTGCCGGTGTCTCTTCCTGACTACTCTGTACTTCATATGCCTGATATGTCTTATCTGTAGTCTGATACTCATACCATCCCTTTTGACCTTCACTGTTCATAGCATAGATCAGGCAGGTGTCTGCACCGTCCTGCTGATAAACCTGTATCGTTCCTTTTTCAAATTCCATAGAGGTCTCGGCATAGCTCTCCGGAGCCTGTGCACCATCCATCATGCTCTGTGGCATTGCAATGATATAATCATTCCCATTTTCAATCCGGATAAACGGATATACACTCTGGTCTGCATCGTTATAGATATGATATGCCGCTGCTCCTGTCTTCTGATTCAACAGACAGATCAGTTGGATATCTGCTTTGCTGAATTTCAATCCTTTATACTGTCTTCCCTGACATTCTACCTTTGTCTCTGTAAAATCTTTTGGATATTTATTCGGATTCAGATTTTCCGTAACCACTAAATCTGCTCCGTTTACGGTAAATCTTGCATTGTTTGCCGTTGTATTGGCTGTCGTCGTTGTAGTTGCTTTATTGCCTGTTGCAAAAGCGGTCATAATTCCCATATCGGATGCCGCAACAGACAATCCCATCACTACTGCCAGTCCTATTCCAAGCCATTTCTTTTTTCTGATCCTACTCATAAGTATATGCCTCCATATAAAATCTCATATCTGATTTTTTTCTATTTTAGAACATCCTTATTATAGGAAATTATGTAGATTTCTGTCAACCTAAATATCGTGACGCTTTTGTGTCCTAAACTCCCGAAAAAGCAGGATTCCCCAGATCAATGCACTAAGCAGCAAATAAGTACCAAGCATTCCCTTTTTACTCCATTGACAGATATCTGCACCGGTCAATACCGCAAACACTGCAATGATCCCGATCCCTCCTGTAAATGCGGTAAGTGCCGTCACAAAAAGTGTCTCTAAATCTACCCCCTGTTTTTCTTTTTTATATTTGTAATCTATGATCCCTGCTGTCATCTCTTATTCCTCCTTTTTGTATGCCATGACTTCCCACGGAAAGCATGCCTTATCGTCAATGTATACGTCTGCGTAAATCTTTCTCGAATCGCTTCCGTATTTTTCTAAAATCTCATCGGTATTCCGGTTGACTTTGTCAAATTCCAGTCCGAACTCTTCACACCACTGTACTGCCTGCTCTAATTCCCTGCCACACCGGCAGGTCCAGAGAACGATCCGGCAGCCCTCTCTTTTTAATGCCTTTAACAGTTCTATCAATGGCAGATTAGGCTTTCCGATGTCCGGATAACAATCGCTGCACAGCGTTCCATCAAAATCCACCGCAATGATCTCATATTTTTTCATAGCTTCTCTCCTGTTAATCTTCGATATAATCGCGATAATCTTCCTCATCTGCAAATAACATATATTTTCCATTTACATATCCCATGTAACCGTCTGATACAACATATCCTTTCATAAAAAACATCTCCTTTCGTCTGCGTTCTTTTGTTCTCCCCTTCGTCTTGAGATTATTTTATGATATAAGGTGTCCAAAAAAACGGACTTGGTTATATCAAAATAAAAAAGTCCCCATATACCAGATTTCTGTTTCTGATATATGGGGACTTTTGCCTGATCACTATGACCAGATTTTTTGTATAACTTCTTTTAATTCCAAAGGCTTTTCGATCCGCGGCACTTCGTCTTCTATTTCGCCAAAGCCGTACGCTGCGTGGATAAACTTTACTCCCGCTGCCTTACTCGCATCATAATCTCCCTGGATGTCTCCGACATAGACCGCATCCTCTAAATGGTTTCTCTCTGCCACAAGACGGATATTCTCTCCTTTTGGAACCTCATTCATGCCAAAACACTGTATGTCATCGATGTACTTTCCAAATCCATAATGCTCTAAAAAGGCTTCGATATAACCACACTGACAGTTACTTACAATTGCTAAAAAATATTCTTTTTTCAGATCGGCAAGCATCTGTTCAATGCCCGGATACAGCTTCGCTCCCTTTTCCTGTAAATAGGCATTTTCCACTTTACAACAATCTTCTAAAAGCTCGTTCTGTTCCGCTTTCGAAAGCTCCGGGAACAGTACCTCGATCAGCTCATCCATCGGCTTTCCCATAACACGCATAAAGTCTTCCTTTGTCAGAACCTTATCCGTGATCGTCGATGCTTGGATGGCTTCCTGCCAGGAATGTGCCACTTCTTCGGACGCATCCCAAAGCGTTCCGTCCATGTCAAAAATGATTCCTCGTTTCATATCCAGATCACATCCCTATGCTTCGTCAATTGCCTTTCCAATGTCATGACGCATATATTTATTGGAAAATTCTACCCATTCCGTTGCTTTATATGCATTTGCGCGTGCTTCTTTTAAGTCTGCACCTTTTGCGGTTACACCTAAGACACGTCCGCCGTTGGTTACGATCTTTCCGTCTTTCCATGCAGTTCCGGCATGGAAACAGTAGTATCCTTCTTCTTTTTCAAATCGCTCTAAACCGGAGATCTCTTTTCCTTTTTCATAAGATACCGGATAACCGTCAGAAGCTAATACCACACAGACTGCCGCATTATCTTCAAACTGCAGATCGATCTCATCAAGTCTGCCATCCACACATGCCTCCATCACATCAATGATGTCATTTTTCATGCGAGGCAGTACTACCTGTGCCTCCGGGTCACCAAAACGTGCATTATATTCTAACACCTTTGGTCCGTCCTCTGTCAGCATCAGTCCGAAGAAAATAACTCCGACAAATGGCCTTCCCTCTGCCGCCATGGCATCCACGGTTGCCTGATAAACATATTTTTTACAAAATTCATCCACTTCTTTGGTATAGAACGGACTTGGTGAAAATGTTCCCATTCCTCCGGTGTTGAGTCCTTTGTCTCCATCCTGTGCACGCTTGTGATCCTGTGCAGAAGACATGATCTTGATGGTCTTTCCATCCACAAAGGAAAGTACGGAAACCTCACGTCCTGTCATAAACTCCTCAATAACCATATGATTTCCGGCATCACCGAATTTCTTATCTAACATGATCTCTTTGACTCCGGCTTTTGCCTCTTCTAAGGTATTGCAGATCAACACTCCTTTTCCCAGGGCTAATCCGTCTGCCTTTAATACGATCGGCATTTTTGCTGTCTCTAAATAAGCCAGTGCTTTATCCGCATCGTCAAAGTTCTCATATCCTGCTGTCGGGATATTGTATTTTTTCATCAGGTCTTTTGAAAAAGCCTTGCTGCCTTCTAAGATAGCTGCGTTTTTACGAGGGCCAAAGACTTTTAATCCCTCTGCTTCAAATACATCTACCACTCCGCCGACTAACGGATCATCCATTCCGATAATGGTAAAGTCAATCTCTTTCTCTTTTGCAAATGCTGCTAATTTTTCAAATTCCATTGCTCCGATCGGTACACATTCTGCAATCTGACCGATTCCGGCATTGCCCGGAGCACAATATATCTTATCAACTCTTGCGCTTTTTGCACAGGAATATGCGATTGCATGTTCACGTCCGCCACTTCCTACGATCAATACCTTCATGTTGTTTCCTCCTGTATCTATTCTTCTACAACTGCTTTTTTGTCTTTTACAGTTACTTTTCCGTTTGCGATCAAATGGATCGCCCGCGGTAAAATCTCCCATTCTGCCTGTTCCATCACTCGCCGCTGCAGGATTTCCGGTGTGTCTCCGTTTTGAACCTCTACTGCTTTTTGCAGGATGATCGGGCCGGTATCGGTTCCTTCATCCACAAAATGCACGGTTGCTCCGGTGACTTTGACTCCTCTTGCTAACGCACCCTCATGCACCTTTAAACCATAATAACCGGTTCCGCAAAAAGACGGGATCAAAGATGGATGGATATTGATGATACGGTTCTCATATTTTTGTATCATTGCAGGCGGGATGACTACTAAAAAGCCCGCGAGTACCACTAAGTCCACCTGATAGCTGTCTAATGTTTTTAAAAATTCCTGATTGAACTGCTCACGGTTTTCGTAATCTTTCGGAGAAACACAGACTGCCTCAATGCCTGCCTGTTTGGCTCTCTCTAATGCGTAAGCATTTTTATTATTGCTGATGACCACTGCAATCTCGGTATTGGTGATCACGCCTTCTGCTATTTTATCTATGATCGCCTGAAGATTTGTTCCTCCTCCAGACACCAGTACCGCTATTTTTAGCATAAAGTAACTCCTTTTTCTCCGTCCTCGATTTTTCCTACGACATACGGAGTCTCTCCTGCTGCTTTAACTGCTTCCATGGTCTTATCTACGTCTGCCGGGTCCACTGCTAAGATCATGCCAAGTCCCATATTGTATGTATTGTACATCATCTGCTCTGCAATCTCTCCTTCTCTTGCAAGCATTTTAAAGATTGCCGGAATTTCGTAGCTGTCCTTTTCTACAACTGCACGCTTTCCTTCCGGTAACATTCTTGGAATATTCTCATAAAAACCGCCACCAGTGATATGGCTGCATGCTTTGATGCGCACGCCTGCATCCTTGATGCTGCGAAGTGCTTTGACATAAATTTTTGTCGGAGCGATCAATGCTTCACCAAGCGTCGTTCCTAACTCCTCATGATAGGTATCTAAGGTCTTTTTATCCATGGAGAACACCTTGCGTACCAGTGAAAATCCATTGGAGTGTACACCGGAGGATGCCATTCCGATCAATACATCACCCGCTTTGACATCTTTACCTGTAATAATATCTTTTTCATCTACGATTCCTACTGCAAATCCTGCTAAATCATACTCATCTTCCGGATAAAAGCCAGGCATCTCCGCGGTCTCGCCACCGATCAATGCCGCATTTGACTGCTTGCATCCTTCTGCCACACCGCTTACGATCGATGCGATCTTTTCCGGATAATTCTTTCCACATGCAATATAATCAAGGAAAAACAGTGGTTCACCACCGGCACATGCGATGTCATTGACACACATTGCCACACAGTCAATTCCTACACTGTCATGCTTGTCCATGATAAACGCCAGCTTTAATTTTGTTCCAACTCCATCTGTCCCTGATACTAAAGTTGGTTTTTCCATATTTTTAAATGCTTCCATTGAAAACGCACCGGAGAAACCGCCAAGATTTGTCAACACTTCTTTTCTCATGGTCTCCTGCACATGTTTTTTCATCAATTCCACTGATCTGTAACCTGCTTCAATATCTACACCGGCATTCTTGTAATCCATCTTTTTTCCTCCTGAATATCCTGATTCTGTATCACTGTATCTTCCGCACGATCGCGGTTTTATGTCACTGTCCTTATTGTACAAAAAAAACGCTAAAAAAGCCAATAGTATTTTATTATTGGTTTTATTAGCGTGGCTAATTAATCTATGTGGTAAGTTTTGTTTTTCTTATAAAATATTGTAAGAAATTTTTCCCGGTTATCCTTCTATCCCCTCTGTTGCTGAAGAAACGACATCGGATACCTCCATGATCTCCGGTGTGCCACCACCGTATTCTGCATCGTTTGCCACTTCATCCGGGTCCGGATTTTCTTCTTTTTTTTCATCATCCCAAAGTGAATCATACTCTTCTTTCTTCTTATTTTCGTTCAGCACTGCCATATTCTTTGCTGCCATATACAGTTCCATGCTGTATTCCATCAGTTTTTTCTCATCGGAGGCTGGTACTTTTGCACCCTTCATGATCCTTCGTGCCACTTCCATGATCTTTATCATATCCTCTGAATATTCTTCCATGGCCTCGCCCTGCTGCTTAGAAACCTCTGCATTAAATAGTGCTGTATGCTGTGCCATGATCTGTTCCATGGTCTTGCTGTACTCTTCATATTTTTCTGAAACAGCACGATATGACAGGTCTAAGGTTACCGCCTCTTTGGCAAATGCTTCTTTTCCATTTGGTGTTGCCTTTATTTTTTCATCTAATGCTTTTTTCTGTTTTGCTAAAGACTTTTTCTCTTCCCAAAATTCACGCAGTGGTGCGGAATAAGTCTTTCTTGCTTCACCGATCTTCATATGATCACATCCTTGTCTGTGTTTTTGAACTGCCGTGTTCTTTGTAATATTTTTTATGATATGCTTTCTCATGTTTCTATCTATATCATATGTATCGACCGGATGCAGGAATTTGATTATATGAAAAACCAAAAAGAAGATACCTGCCCTGCAGCAGATATCTTCTCCTAAAGATCCTATTTCTATTTTTTTACAACTCACAATTATTAACAGTTCTTGGGAACGGAATGACGTCACGGATATTACCCATTCCGGTCAGGTACATGACACAACGTTCAAATCCAAGGCCGAATCCTGCATGACGGGTGCTTCCGTATTTACGCAGATCTAAATAGAATCCGTAGTCTTCTTCGTTTAAACCAAGCTCTTTGATCCGTGCAAGCAGTTTGTCGTAATCATCTTCTCTCTGGCTTCCACCGATGATCTCACCAATGCCAGGTACTAAGCAGTCCATTGCTGCCACTGTCTTGCCATCCTCGTTTAACTTCATATAGAATGCTTTGATCTCCTTCGGATAATCGGTTACAAAGACCGGACGTTTGAACACTTCCTCTGTCAGATAACGCTCATGCTCTGTCTGTAAGTCACAGCCCCAGGATACCTTATATTCAAATTTGTCGTTGTTCTTCTCTAAGATCTCGATCGCCTCTGTATAGGTCACATGTCCAAAATCAGAATTTAACACATGGTTCAGGCGGTCTAACAGTCCCTTATCCACAAAACTGTTGAAGAAATTCATCTCTTCCGGTGCATGCTCTAACACATAACGGATCACATATTTTAACATGCTCTCTGCTAAGATCATATCATCCTTTAAATCTGCAAATGCGATCTCCGGCTCGATCATCCAGAACTCTGCTGCATGACGGGTTGTGTTGGAGTTCTCTGCACGGAAGGTCGGTCCGAATGTATAGATGTTTTTAAATGCCATCGCATACGTCTCACCGTTCAACTGTCCGCTTACCGTCAAATTGGTCGGCTTATTAAAGAAATCCTTTGTATAATCTACGGTACCGTCCTCGTTTGTCGGCACATTGTCTAAATCCAATGTGGTAACTTTAAACATCTCGCCTGCACCTTCACAGTCACTTCCCGTGATCAATGGAGTGTGAACATATACAAAGTCTCTCTCCTGGAAAAACTTATGGATCGCATATGCGGTTAAAGAACGTACACGGAAAACTGCCTCAAACGTATTGGTTCTTGCTCGCAGATGAGAAATTGTTCTTAAATACTCAAAACTGTGGCGTTTTTTCTGCAGTGGGTAATCCGGTGAAGACTGACCTTCAATGGCAACCTCCTCTGCCTGGATCTCAAATGGCTGTTTTGCCTGTGGGGTTGCTACTAATTTTCCGGTAACGATGATTGCCGCACCGACATTTAATTTTTCTACCTCTGCAAAATTTTCTAAGCCATCTGCATATACGATCTGTAATGGCTCAAAAAAAGTTCCGTCATTTACAACAATAAACCCAAAATTCTTAGAACTTCGGATGCTTCGCACCCAGCCGCCGATCGTCACTGTCTTATCCAGATATTCTTCCTGGTTCCGATATAATTCGCGTATATTTACCAATTCCATCTCTAATCCCTCTGTTCTATTTCTTACTTTCCTGTCGTTGTATCAATGGTATCCTTTACTTCTGCATTTTCAGAAGTATTGTCTGTATTACCTGTATCTTCACTTCCATCAGACTGTGTCTGTTCTGTAGTGTCCTCGGAAGTAGTCTCTACATATTTTACTTTTGCCTGTTTGATCAATTTATCTTTGGCTTCCTGCTCAATATACATACGTTTTACCATAGTTTCCGGATAGACGTCAAACAGATCATCCTTTTTATCAAATTTCAGGGTGCCCATCATCTTGTCTACGAATTTGTCATAATCCTCACCGCTGGCTTTGATCCCTTCTTTTGCAGCAACTGCTTCCCATACTAAATCGCTCTTGATATAGTCCGGCATCAGTTCTTTAATCTGCTTGTTAAAATCATCCTCTGACATTCCATAGGTGTTCTGTAAGAAATCTGCAAATTCCTGATCCTGATATTTTGCCATTCCTTTATAATAGCTCTTTAATTCTTTGGTACGCTCTTTGGTCAGAGAATCCGGAATATCACTGATCTTACTGATCTCTTTTAACTTATCCGTTAAAGCATCTCCTACTGCTGAATTGTTATTGTTCTCTAAAGAATCGGATACATATTTCTTTAACTCTTCAACTGTAGATACTCCGTAATAATCGTTGTAATTGTCTTTGACATATTCATCGGTCAATGTATCATAAGTCGGATAACTCTCATCCTGAATGGAGTTGATCGTTACTTTAAAGACAACATCTTTTCCTGCTAAGTCCTCACTGCCGTAATCTTCCGGGAATGTCAGGTTCAGATCTACGGTTTCACCGACTTTTTTACCGATCAGACCGGACTCAAATCCGTCAATAAATGTACCGGAACCGATCTTTAAATTGTAACCTTTTGCGGAACCGCCGTCAAAAGCCTCTCCGTCTTTGGTTCCTTCATAATCAATATTTGCAACATCACCATCTGCAACGGTGTCTTTTTCCTTATTTTCCGTATAGATCGGGGCAGTTAAGAAATAATTCTCAATGGTCTCCTGTACACTGTTATCAGAGATTTCATAGCTCTTATCTACTTCCACTTCAATATTCTTATAATCCCCAAGTTTTACCAGTTTTTCTGCACTGTCCGCATTTCCTGTACTTGTACTGCTTTTGCTGCTACCACATCCGGATAAAGCCGCCACTGTAGAAATGCACAGAAAAAGTGCTATCATTTTTTTTCTCATAGTCTCTACCTTTCCTTACGATATTTTAGAACTTCACAAGTATTTACGATACCACACTTTGTGGGGATTGAAAAGATTCTTTCCGATAAATTAATAAAGATTTCACATATTGCTTTTTCTATAAATCAATGATACAATGAAAATCAAGTCTGATGATAAGGAGGTCTATATCGTGAGCCCATTAACAGTTGTACTAATTGTTATCGCCGTGGCTATGTTAGCTGCCGTCATCGCACTGTATTTCGTAGGAAAGAAAGCACAGAAGAGACAGGAAGAGCAGAATGAACAGTTAGCCGCTACTGCACAGACAGTATCAATGTTGATCATAGACAAGAAAAAGATGAGATTGAAGGATTCCGGTCTTCCGGCAGTTGTCATTGAACAGTCTCCAAAAATGCTTCGTCGTTCCAAACTGCCTATCGTAAAGGCAAAAATTGGTCCAAAAGTTATGACATTGATCTGTGATGCTTCTATCTATGACAGTATTCCTGTGAAAAAAGAAGTCAAAGCAGTGGTCAGTGGTCTTTATATTACCGAGGTAAAAGGACTCCGCGGTCCAATCGAAAATAAAGATGAGAAGAAGAAAAAGAAATTCTTCAAAAAATAGGACATGCTAAAAAGGAGCTACCACACCAGCTGATTGAAATCAGCAGTGTGGTAGCTCCTTTTTTATCTGTTTCTCTTTACTCGTAATCTAACATTGCATCCATATTTCCATGAAGCTGGTCTAAATACTCTTTCAGTTCTCCGGAAACTTCCGGATTACGAAGTGCAAATTCAATATTTGCCTGTAAGAATCCGATCTTGCTGCCCACATCATAGCGGTGTCCCTTGAAGTCATATGCATAGACTTCCTGCTGTTTTGCAAGACGTTTTAATGCATCGGTAAGCTGGATCTCGCCACCTTTTCCTGCTCCCTGTGTCTCTAATAATGGGAATATCTCCGGTGTGATGATATAACGTCCTAATACGGCAACATGGGAAGGTGCATGTTCAGGGTCCGGTTTTTCTACCATATCATGTACGCGGTACATACGATCTGAAACCCGCTCTCCATCAATAATTCCATATTTATTTACAACTTCTTCCGATACCGTCTGAACGCCTAAAATACTCGACTGACATTCCTCAAACTGCTCGATCATCTGACCTAAGCATGGTGTTTTCGATACTACGATATCATCGCCGAGTAATACGGCAAACGGTTCATCTCCAATAAACTGTTTTGCTACTAATACGGCATGTCCAAGTCCTCTTGGCTGTTTCTGGCGGATATAATGTACATTTGCCATATCTGCGATCTCGCGTACCATTTTTAAATAGTCTGTCTTTCCGGTCTTTTCTAATTCCATCTCTAACTCGATAGAGCGGTCAAAATGGTTCTCAATGGTCTGCTTGCCTCTTCCTGAGATAATGATAATATCTTCAATCCCGGATGCTACTGCCTCTTCAATAATATACTGGATGGTCGGCTTATCCACGATGGGAAGCATCTCTTTTGGCTGTGCCTTGGTTGCCGGCAAAAAACGTGTTCCTAATCCTGCTGCCGGTATAATCGCTTTGCGTACTTTCATATCTGTTCCTCCTATGCCTGTAGTTTAAAATCCCTTGCATCTTTCGATTTAATATTCATCTGTATCCGGCAATCTGCTAAATGCTCATAATTGGCTTCTAACGCGTATGCCACGTTTACGTTAATATTCTCTTCTGACTCCTCTACCTGTATTTTTTCCGCATCAATGCCGATAAACAGGTTTCCAAACGGCGTATTGTAATAAGTGATATTTTTCTTATTTTCTTCAAACACCATATGGACATTCGTCACACCTTTTTTCGTGACATCCAAAGAATCCTCGGTCAGCTTGATGATATTTTTCGTGCTTCCCTCAAATCCCTCCATGACTTCATCATAGATGATATAGTGCTTTCCGTTTTTCTTATAATAACTTCCGGCTGTTACGATCTCGACCGGCTCTGTTTCTGTCTCCTGTGCGAACTGTAATCCGCTGATGGTTACAATTACGTCTTTTGTCATATCAATACTCCTCTATCGGAATGAGCTGTGTCTGCTCAATGTCATATGGCAGAATAGAATTGGCAAACTGCATAAACTTCTCCGCCGCATCGCTGACATAGAACTGGTATTTTTCCTCCCCATCCTTTGTTTTTCCATCATTTGCAATTCCCTGCTCGGATAAAAGCCGTCGTAATTCCACGGCTGTCTCATAAGCCGGATTGACCAGATTCACGCCTTCTCCCATGATCTCCCTTACGGTTGAACGCAGCAGCGGATAATGGGTACAGCCTAGGATCAGTGTATCAATATCTGACTCCTTAAACGGCTGCAGATAACGTTCTGCCACGGCAACGGTTACCGGGTCTTTAATCCATCCCTCTTCTACTAAAGGAACGAATAAAGGGCATGCCCTGCCCATAACCTGTGCATCCTTATTTTCTCTATGTATGGTTTTTGTATAAATCTCACTGCGGATCGTACCCTCTGTTCCGATGACTCCGATCTTTCCATTTTGTGTTGTCTGCGCCGCAACTTTAGCCCCCGGCTTTACAACACCGATAATCGGAATGTCTAACTCCGGTTTGATCGTCTCTAATGCAAACGCACTCGCCGTATTGCAGGCAACTACAATTGCCTTGACATTTTTTGTCCGTAAAAAACGGATGATCTGTCTGGAATATCGGATAATGGTATTCGGTGACTTACTTCCATACGGTACGCGTGCTGTATCTCCAAAATATACAATTCTCTCATCCGGTATCTGACGCATGATCTCCCGTGCCACCGTCAGACCGCCGACACCGGAATCAAACACGCCAATCGGAGCATGGTTCAAGTCACAATGTTCCGTCATGTTCTATTCCTCTCAAAATCTTTCTACTCTTTTTATTTTAACTGTTTTCCATAAAATATTCAAGTCAGCAAACATAAGCATTACAGATAATGATTGAGAAATGACAAATATTTAAACTGTATCTTATAGTCGCTGTCCTCTATAATAGAGTCATATTCTTCCTGTGTCAACACTTCCTGCAAAGATGTTTCGGCTTTCTCATCGATCACCTCATACATGCTCCCCTGAAAGCACATATTCGGATACATCACACACCACCAGTTTTTTCCGGCTCCTTCTCCGATAACCACTTCGACCGCTTCATAAGTTCCTGCCGGGAAAGAATAGGCTCCATAGGTTTTGAGCGGAAAATCCACCGGTCCGATAAAAGCATTTACAGTATATGATCTTCCTTCTTTGGCTATGACATCTTCAGCCACTTTTTCTATCTTTTTTAAATTGGCATTCGCTGTCTCTTCTGCTTCTTTTCGGTTCGTGACTTCTTTCATCTGATCTTTCATATAAAGCCCGACTGCATCACGAACTTTTAATTTCAATTCCTGATCTTCTCTGCTGTCACTGTTAGCGATCACATGAAAACGCAAAATTTTCTCTGCGATCTCCTTTTGCATTCTCTGTTCTCTATACATATGTATCATCGGCATCACTGCTAAAAATAATAGCAGGAAAAAGATTCCTTTTTTCCAGTTTTTATTCATTATTATTCCTTCTTTCTGACTCTTATCACAGGGATCCTGTCCGATCACTGTCTTTTGACCCCGGATCTGTTTGTCAGATACATCTTTCCCGAAAAAAAGAAATCCTAAACCTGTTTTATTTTAAATTTACCACCGATATCTCTGTCTCCACTTTGATCTGAAGATTTTTCTCATATTCCTCTCTTCGTTCTTCATAATGGACATAGCCTTTCCGATAGGAATTTCCAAGTTTTTTATAACTGTTGCTGATGTCAATCCCTTTTTCCAATGCCGCTTTTGCATCCGTATTTAACCGGTTCTGCAATTCCTCTTCTAGCGTTTGTTCTAATGTCTCTTCATGCTTCCAGTCTGTTAAGGTTGCATTTTCCAAAGAAGCCGTACAGGCAAGATGTATCTTTATGATCGGATGCTCTATATTTTTTTCAAACTCATAAGACGGATGGATCTTTGTGATCCTCCACTCACAGCCTGCTGCATCCTGATAGGAAAATCCTTTGAGTTTTCCCTGTAACAGCATACTTTCCATGGCAAGTTCCGATGACACTCTCTCTTTTGCTTTTCCATTTCTTAACACATAAAATCCTGTTACCTCCGGCTCTTTATCTTTTTCTCCCAAAACCGGAATATACAGTGTTTCCATCTGATTCTGCCGCTCGTCATAAAGCCGTCCAAGTGTCATGATCCGCTTATCCTTATAGTCCTCATCACTCTCTAAAAGCTCCTCTAAATAAGTTCCCAACGGCTTTTCTAAGTTCTGATCCAGTCCAAATAAATGTTCCATTTTCAGGTCAGTCACAAACAGATAAGTGTTCCTTGCCATCAGTTCCTGCGTCTTTGCATATTCTAAGAACTTCTGCAGTTTTTCTTCGTCCTTTAAAAATTCTTCACTTAAGATCAGTGCTTTGTTATGAGAAAAGTCGATACTCTTAGAGCTGTTTTTTTCGTAATTTTTCTGTATAGTAAAAAAATCCCTGCCCTTTTTAGAAGCCACTGCCGTATAACTGCCGTCGGCATTTTCATTTGCAACCTCCGAAAGCACCGGAAAGTTAAAGACCACGCGGCATCCCTGTTTCTCACTTTCTAAACCGACCGCTAACGGAAAACTGCGGTTCTCCAGTTCATGGTCGCCACAGCCGCAAAGCAGCAGGGATAAGACCATAAGCATGAAAACCATTTTTCTTTTTTTATACATGCTCTTTCCTCCTTTTGCGCTTTACCAGAATGTATGCCAGAATCGAAATCCCAATAGAAATTGGGACTGCTGCCAGATAAAACAACTGTTTTAAAAGCTGTAAAAAGAACAGGGACTCCCAACATCCTCTTGCAATGGCATAGACCAGAATTAAGATCAGAATGGACGGATATTTTTTATTTTTTAAAGAAAATGTATGCATAAAAATATTCACACTGTGAAAGATCATATAATCCATCAAAGCATACAGCGCAAAGAACCATATCCCCACTATCAATACGTCTAACCGCTCTAAAAATCCACCCGGCAATTCTACCATGCTCATAAGTGCCACAACTGAGAACTGCGTTCCCGCCAGTGCCTTTGTTCCAAAAATCCCCATCAGAAGCAGATAGATGAAAAAAAGCAGTCCACCGGTCACCAGGACTGCCCTTGCCGCCGTATTTCCCAATTTTTCCGGTTCTGCACAGTGAGGTCTTAAAAACAGCAAAAAAATGATCCAGGAAAAGATTCCAAATACCAGATAGGTACTGCCTAAAAAATCCATTCCACTGTCATACAAAAACGGCATCCACTTATCCGTATCCACACTTCCTACAGAAAATGCAAGCATGATCAGCAGCAGGACCGCCAGCGTCCAGTATATGATCTCATAGACTCTTCCGCGGCTTTCAATCCCTCCGTAAATCCCATATGCTCCCAGTAAAAGGAGCAGGAGCAAAATGACCTCAAAGGATTCCTGCTGCAACAGATTTTTTAAGATCAGATGGCAGATCGTATATGCTGCAAAACCCGCGATACTGATACTGTAAAAGAAATAAAAGATTTCACAAAATTCCGTTCCTTTTTCCCCAAATGCTTCTTTTAAATAGGAAAAAAAATCTCCCCGCATCTGCTTAAAATTACCGCCCAGAAGCCACAGCAGTAAAAACGTGCAAAATATGCCACACAGGATCGCAACTGCTCCGTCCACCCCACTCCTTCCTGCAAGGATATCCGGCAGCAGCAGGGATGCCATGCCAAAGATATTAAAAATGAGCAGCCGCTTTATCTGACGTAATGATATTTTTCCATTGTCTGCAAACATCTTACTCCTTCCAGCGCAGACGCGTCTTATTCCGTCTGCTCGCAAAAATCGGTCTTTTCTTCAGATAAAATAGCGGCATCCGAAACAGGGAATCCCGCTCATCCTGATAATTAGTCAGATCTGCTCCCGCAAATGGCATCAGATACGGAATACCAAAACTTTTCAGACTTGCCAAATGTAAAAATACAGCAAGAAGTGCTATCAAAAATCCAAAGAAGCCTAACCACGCACACATTCCGATAAAAAAGAATTTGAGAATACGGAAGGCTGCGGCAAATTCCTCGTTTGGTATTGCAAAGGAACAGAGTGCCGTAAAGGCAATGACGATCACCACGACCGGGCTTACAATATTCGCTTCCACTGCTGCCTGTCCGATGATCAATCCACCTACGATCCCGATCGTATTTCCCATTGCTCCCGGCAGACGGATGCCCGCCTCCCGCAACAGCTCAAAAGACAGTTCCATCAGGATCACTTCTACCACGGAAGGAAACGGTACGCCCTGTCTTGCCGCCGCAAAGGATAAGATCAACGTAGTCGGCAAGATCTGCGTATGGAAATTGGTCACCGCCAGATACAGTCCCGGCAGTGTCATTGCAAAAAAAGATGCCAGATAACGGATGATCCGTCCTAAAGAGGCAATTTCAAACCGGTTGTAATAGTCATCACTGGTCTGAATAAATGAGTTGTAATCCGTAGGCAGGATTAATGCCACCGGAGAATTGTCACAGAGCAGGATCACTCTTCCTTCTAACAGACACATCGCCGCACGATCCGGCCGCAAGGTTGTCTGGAACTGTGGAAACGGCGACAGCCACCGTTCCTCTGAAAGCTGTTCGATCACTCCGCTGTCCATCACACCGTCAATCTCAAATCCCTCTAACCGCTTTTCAATCTCTGCTAACACAATGTCCGGTGCGATCCCCTCCATGTAGAGCAGACTGATATTCGTATTGCTTCTGACTCCCGCTTTTTTCTCCTTGACTTTTAGCTGTGGCGAACGGATCCTTTTTCGGATCAGTGCAGTATTTGTTTTTATGGAATTCGCAAAACCTTCGTTCGAACCACGGGCAACTTTTTCCGAATCGGTCTCTGACACTCCTATTCCCGGATAACCTTTATCCGAAACCTTGATCGCCCGTGCAAATCCATCGATCAAAAG
This sequence comes from Lachnospiraceae bacterium, assembly GCA_003507655.1. Classification (GTDB taxonomy): domain Bacteria; phylum Bacillota; class Clostridia; order Lachnospirales; family Lachnospiraceae; genus Maccoyibacter; species Maccoyibacter intestinihominis. Next base: position 22,721 of record DNUZ01000009.1, read on the forward strand.
CAATGCGGCACCGGATAACATCCCATTGATGGCATTCTCTATTGTCTCAAAATATGCCATGTCGGACACGCCAAAGCTGTTCTGTTCCAAAGAGGTATAGACCTCCTCTTTTTTCATCGTGCATAACATAGTGAGCATTTTTCCAAGTACGGTCTCATCTAACAGCATATTTTCCACCGTTGTTTCGATAAAGGCTACGATACAGGAAATATTATGCTCCGTTCCTAAATGGATCTCATTATATTTTAGATCACTGCATCCTTCAAAGAGATCAAACAGCACCGCACTGTCCTTTTGCAGATTTCCGGTTACCGGATGCTTCTCTTCATCAGGACGGTATTTTCTATTTTGTTCATCCATGTTCATGGTAATTCCTCCGAATCCTATAACGGTGTTTCCTATAAAGCAAAAAAGAGATAAGCTGCACTTATCTCTTTTAATATCTTCATATTCCAGCCATTTTATACCATAACGGACGATTCTTATCTGATTTTAAGATCACTCCTGATCGCGGATGATCTGTTTCACTACTTTTGCCTGTTTTTCCACATGTACTTTCATGACTTCGATGACTTTTTCTTTTTCGTGTTTTTCTAATAACTCCAGTATCTTTCGATGCTCCTGTATCAGTGTCGGATATGCATGTTCATCTTTTAGATATTCCACTCGATACCGGTAGATCTGCTCACGCATATTATCTAACATCGTTACTAACTTTGCATTGCCTGCCGCATGGTAAATCGTATCATGGAATGCCACGTCGGCTTCTGCGATTTTTTTGATGTCTCCCTGCTTCGTGCTGTTTTCAAACTGCAGCATCTGCTTTTCTAACTCTTTGATCTCCTCTTTTGTGATATTATCACAGGCAAGACGGACCGCTAATTCATCTAATACCTCACGGATCTGCAAAACATCTTTCATGTCTTTTTCGGTCATCCGTGCTACTTCCGCACCCCTGCGCGGGATCGTCACTGCTAACCCTTCCTGCTCTAACATTCGGATTGCTTCACGGATCGGTGTTCTCGACACTCCTAATTTGGATGCAAGCTGCAATTCCATCAAACGCTCCCCCGGTTTTAACTCTCCTTTCAGGATCGCCTCCCGCAGTGTATGAAATACTACATCACGCAGTGGCAGATATGCATCCACATTTAATTTTAAATTGTCTGTCATAAATCCCTCTACTTTCTGTTGTTATAAATCGTTGTCAAATAGAGCTGCTTTGCCAGCCCGCTCTCTTTTACTGCACGATACGCTCTCTTTGCTGTTTTTTCATCTTCAAACAGTCCAAATACCGTCGGACCGCTGCCGCTCATCAGTGCGTTGAGTGCTCCATGTTCTTTCATAATTTCCTTTAAACTTGCAATCTCAGGATAATGTGCAACGGTTACCGTCTCTAAGATATTTCCCATATCCTGTGCGGTACTCTGTAAATCTTTCTTACGGATATCTTCTAATAAACGGTCAATATCAGGATGTGGCGGATCATTCTCTAAGTGCAGATTCTCATATACGAATTTTGTAGAAACCGCAACCGATGGCTTCGCTACTAAAACCGGACATTTTGGCATCGGCGGAAGTGCTGTTAACTTCTCTCCGATTCCCTCTGCTAAAGCGGTTCCACGCATCAGACAATATGGCACGTCTGCTCCGATCTTTACACCACGTTCCTTCAACTGCTCCATATTAAGACCTAAATCAAACATCTGGTTCATTCCATATAATGCTGCTGCCGCATCGGTACTGCCTCCTGCCATGCCTGCCGCAACCGGAATATGCTTCTCTAAACGGAACTCTACACCCTCTGTGATTGAAAACTCATCCATCAAAAGAGCTGCCGCCTTATGAATTAAATTGTTCTCATTGACCGGAAGGTAATACAGATTCGAAGAAATCTGAATCCCCGGCTCTTTTGTCTTTTTGATATGAAGACGGTCAAATAAGTGGATCGTCTGCATGATCATGCGAACCTCGTGATATCCGTCCTCACGCTTTCTCAATACGTCAAGTCCAATATTAATTTTTGCCAATGCTTTTAAATTTAACTCATCCATGTTTTTCTCCTGCACTTTGTATACAATATACTCTAACGTGATATTTTAAAAATGTCAAGTGACATTTCCTGCCGAGATCCGGGTGTCAAAAGGCGGCTCACAACTTAGTAGTTTGCAACTTGCACAAAACAGACTCGGTTTTGTGCAATTGTCAATACAAAAACCTGAAACCGCCTTTTGACACCCTAATCTGTAGAGTAAAAAAAGCGGAGAATCCCTTCGCCTTTTCCGTAAGAGATTACTCCGCTTTCCTGTCATCTGACCTCCCTGTTAGGATGTCTTTGATGATAAATTTTGATCATTATTCTTCTGTTTCTGTCTTAGCTGTCTCTGTACCGTTTTTCCATGCATCGAATTTTTTCATAACAGCATCATAGGTTCTGCCGGAGATATCCGGTAAGGATTTGCCCCATGCTTTGGTTGCCTGATCAAAACCTTTTTTGAATGCTGCGATCATTTCGTCTGCTTTTTCTGAATCACCGCCGGATAATGCTTTTGCAAATTCCACGATACGGTCAGATGTCTGCTCTACGCCCCAGTAACCATCGTCTGCAATATCTTTTTGTGCCTGGGCTCTTACCTCAGGAGATACATTATATTTACCGCTTGCTAAGAATGACCAGATATCGTCTGCCTGTCCGATCTTCTTGCCCTGCTTCGTCATCATCTGCTCTACCATGCTGCGAAGCTGGTTGGTTCTGTTTGCTGTATCTGCTTTCATCTTTTCGATCAGTGCGGTATTTGTCTTTCCGCTTGTCTTTTTATAAGTTCCTGCATTTTCTACGGTCTTTGAACTTTTCTCATAGACTACTCCTACATCTTTGCCATAGGATTTTTCTGTCGTTGCCTCTGTATTCTCTTTTTTTGCAGCTGCTTTGCTCTCATAAGCTGTTGTTGTATACGCCGCTGCTGTTACACTGTTAATTGTACTCATATCCATCCCTCCGTGGTTTTGCTGCGTTTTGATTGTTCCTGCTAAGCCGGCTCCGCCCACTTATGCTGCTTTCTTATATTATATATCGTACATTTCTTTCAATAGTTTAGTGTTTCTGCACTGTTTTAGACTTTTCTTTCAGATTTCTATTGCAGACTGTTATTTCAAGCCTTCCCGCCAGGATTTTACCATTGCAATCTCTGCCGCATAGCCCTCATCGTCATTCGGTGTCTCTAAGATGAACGGAAGTCCCTGCAGCTTTTCATGACATACGATCCTCTGCAATGCTTCTGGTCCGATCTGCCCTTCTCCTAATCTTGCATGACGGTCCTTGTGGCTTCCTAACGGATTCATACTGTCATTTAAATGTATGGCTTTTAATCTCTCTAATCCGATGATACGGTCAAATTCCTTTAACACTTCATCGAGATGTTCCACGATATCGTAACCGGCATCCCAGACATGGCAGGTATCGAGACAGACTCCGATCTTTTCCTTTAAATCCACCCGTTCTATAATTGCCTGTAATTCCTCAAAGTTTCTTCCGACTTCACTTCCTTTGCCTGCCATGGTCTCTAATAAGACGGTCGTCGTCTGCTCCGGATGTAACACCTGATTGAGCAGTTCTGCGATCAATGTGATCCCTGTCTCCGTTCCCTGTCCGACATGGGAACCCGGATGAAAATTGTAATAGTTTCCCGGTGTATACTCCATGCGCTTTAAATCATCGGTAAACATCGTATGTGCCAGTTCCCGAATGTCTTCTTTGGCTGCACAGGCATTCATCGTATAGGGTGCATGTGCCACGATCTTTCCAAAGTGCTGCTCTTTTGCAATTTCTAAAAATTTTTCCACATCCTCAGGCTTAATCTCTTTTGCCTTTCCACCTCTTGGATTTCTGGTAAAAAAAGCAAAGGTTTCACCGCCTAATCGGACTGCCTGCTTTCCCATTGCCTCATAACCTTTTGCCGAGGACAAATGATTTCCTATATACATAAAGAATCTTCCTTCCTGTTTTTTTTCAAGCATACCACATTCTGTTCCCGACATACAATGCCCTGCATATGATATAAAAAACTTTTAAGGATTTTCATATGTATTTATATATTGGTATGATTCTTCTGCTCTGTGTGCTGCTTTTTGTCCTGAGTCTGCTTTTCAGAAAGGCAAAGGCTGAAAAAATCTGCAAGATGAGCTGTCCGCAAAAACTGCAGATCATAGAAAACCTTGTGTTTCCTTTTGGGTATACCTATATTCCAAAAGGCGATTTCTTTTCTTCTGCCCTAGAAGCATGGCAAAGACGCTTTGGATACGCCGCCCTCTATGATAAGAGTGCTTCACATTTTCATATGGTCTTTGATGCTCTCCCGGTCTATTTTGACTACGATGGCCGCACCTGGCTCATCGAGTTCTGGAAAGGTCAGTACGGACTTCACACCGGCTGCGAGATCGGCGTCTATTGTTCTGACCGCATTTTAAGACCGGCAGAGCGTTCCGCGGAACTGTTCCATGCCGTATCGGATGAGGAGCTTCTTCCGATGTCCTTTGTCTTAAAACAAAACGATACGACCGTGGCTGCACTTTCCGGTATCCACTGGTGGCTGACTGCTTTTTGTCCGGGTGTCTTTTCTGATCCGGAGGATTTGACGATGGAGACCTCCATTACTTTTCCAGACCTTTGTATGGCATATGCTTTCCGGGATGCCCTTGAAAAAGAAGGTTATGATGTCTGTATCTGTGGTCTGAAGATCTGCTTTACGTTTTCAGACTGCAAAAACTGTTCTTTTTCCTGCCTGCAAAAATGCTACCGCAGATGGATCCAGTGGCAGAACCGCCTCTTATGCCGTCTGTTTCTGTGGTATACCAGACCATTTGACACTGCCTTAGACCGTGTGCTGTTCCTCTGTGAAAGCCTTCCAGCTGCCTTTCACAGAACACTTCAGCTTCATAAAAGTAATCGTAAGATCCGGAGGCAGCTATGAGTTATCTATCCCGTATTGACCGAGCATTTTCCGATGCCCCTGTTCTCCCTCTTTCGGAGAACGGGCGGTATGTCATCTTTAGTGACTGCCACCGTGGCATCGGTACTTCTAATGACAATTTTTTAAAAAACCAGCATCTCTATTTTGCTGCTTTAAATTACTATTATCAACATTCTTTTTGTTATATTGAACTGGGGGATGGGGATGAGTTGTGGGAAAACAGAAGTTTTTCCGCTATTCAGAATATCCACAGCAATGTCTTCTGGCTGCTTTCTCTCTTTTATGAAGAACACCGCCTGTTCATGCTGTTTGGAAATCACGATATTGCCAAGAAGGATTTTCATCCGTTTTCGGACTGTTGCTTTCACGAGGGTCTTCGTTTGAAAGACTGTGTCACCGGACAGGAACTGTATCTGACACACGGACACCAGGCGGATTTTTTTAATTCCACGCTCTGGCGGCTCTCCTGTTTTCTGGTGCGTTATCTCTGGAAACCGTTAGAACAATTCGGCGTACTCGACCCGACAAGTGCTGCTAAAAATTATAAGGTGAAAAACAAAACCGAACGAAGACTGCAGGAATGGACCAAGATCCACAAAAAGATCCTGATCACCGGGCATACCCACCGTCCCGTATTAGGTTCTAAAGACAGCCTGTACTTTAATACCGGAAGCTGTGTACATCCCCGCTGCATTACCTGTATCGAATTGGTTCATCGGGAATTGTCTTTAGTGAAATGGACACTCTCCACCAAACCGGACCGTACTCTCTTTGTCGCAAGAGAAGTGCTTGCAGGCCCGGTAGGACTTGATGATTTATTAAAATACTCTTAAAACTTACTTCCATTTTATCTCGTAGGTTTCACCGGTTGCTTCTCCAATTCGGTTGACATAATCTGTAATCAGATTCTTAACTCTCTCTTCTGCCTGTGAAAGCAGCTCGGTATCTTCTTTGGCTGCTTTTTTTAGGTTCTCCTGTGCCGTCCTGATCGTCTCTGTCTGTATGTCTGCCGTGATCTTTCCGGCTCCTAAACCATGTTTTTCTACTACATAGGAATCCTCGGTCAGAGAATCTTTATCGACCTTGCAACTTAAGATCTCCGCTTTTGGAAGGGATATGGTAAGTGTATTTCCATCCACTTTCATATCGATTTTATCTATATCAATGCCTGCTTTTACGATTCCTGTATACTCTATCCAGAGCCGCCTGTCCGTATTCCACCACAACACCTTTTTCATAGTATCTGATTTTGCGACATTGTGATAATAACATTCTAATACCGCAAATTCTCCAATGGATTTGATCTGCTGTAATTCGATCTCCGGTTTCTTTTCGCTCTGCTCAGAAGTGCATCCCGCAAAGGAAAATGCCAGCATCATGACACATAGGTAAATACTGATCCGCTTCTTCATCTGTCCTTCTCCTTATTTTACTTCTAACGTATATGCTTCTTCCTGCTGTGCTAACAGTGTTCCTAAAACTCCTTTGACAACATTTTTTGCATTCTCTTTTGCCAGATCTTTGATCTCCTCATTGTCCTTACATTCTTTGGTCACATCCGCAATGGCTGCCTGATATGCATCTTTGGACACACTTTCTGTCTGACTTCGTTTGCTCTCAAACATATAATCTAACGTTCCCATGTCCACATCGATGTCCTGGATCTGAACCTCCGGCAGGGTAACAGTTACTTTTTTTGCTTCTTTCTCTATTTTGATCTTGATCTTATCGGTATCAATGCCTGCTTTTACCGTCGCATCATATGCCACATGGTATAGCACGCGCTCATCATTTTTCGGATCATACACATGTGCGATCCCATGATAAACTGCCTTACCTGTCGATAACTCACTGATATCCAATACTTTTTCTAAGGTTGTCTTACTGATGACCGTAGTCGTCTCTTTTCGTCCCTCTTTGATATGAAAAGCCGTCCATACTCCTGCTACGGCTATGACTGCAAGGAGCAGGATTAGAATAATGTATTTCACCGGCTTTTTCTTTTGTTGCTTTTTCACGTTTTTTCTCCTAAATAAATTTGTCTGACACCGGATTTCCGGTTAGCAGGCAATGATCACGCCGCCGTCATTGGCATACAGGGAGCTGACTCCTGCTGTATCCAGTACAAAAATATCTTTGAAGTTTGCCGCTTTTTCTAACTTTTCTTTTACCAGTGCTGCTCTCTGCGGGCAGTTGCAGTGGGCAATTGCAAGGATTTTTTCTTCACAGTTCTTTGTCTTTGCCACAACCTCCTGCACCATTTTTTCTAATGCTTTATTCATTCCACGAGCCTGAGAAAGCTGACAGATTGCCCCCTCCGGAGTCGAACCCATGACCGGCTTGATGTTCAATGCTCCTGCCACAAGCGCTTTCAGATTGCTCAGACGTCCGTTTTTACGCAGCGTATCTAAGGTCTCTAATACAAAAAATGTATGCTGTGTCTCGATGTACCGGTCAACTTCTTTGACCACATCCTGAAACTCCATGCCTGCTTCCTCACATTCCTGAATCTTCATGGCAATCAGTGTCTCTCCAATCGATGCTGATCTCGAATCAAAGACATGAATATTTTTATTTTCATGCTCCTCTAAATAGAGCTTCTTACCAAGCTCGGCACTGTTATAAGAACCGCTCAACTGTGAAGAAAGTGTCACTGCATAGACATTCTGTGCCTCTCCCTCGAATGCTGTCATATAACGCTCCGGGGAAGGACAGGTAGATTTCGGGCAGTTCGGACTCTCCTTCACTCTTCTTAAAAATTCCTTCTGGTCAAAACTCTCATCATCCACAACATGATAATCGTCCACATCCAGCTCTAAGGACGCTGATGCAAAATGAATGTCACTCTTCTGCTCCGGCTTTAATTCTCCACAACTGTCTACTACAATTTTATAGCTCATAAAAACATCCTCATTTCTCTTTTTCTATTGCTCTCATTTGTTATTAAAAAATATATTATCTTTTTTCTTTTTCTATAACATGTAGTTTTTAATACTACATTATATTAGCACAAACCTATACGTTTGAAAAGAGTTATTTCTATATTTTAAAAATTTTTAAAAAGATATACTTAAAATTTTCTGTTCCTTATTCTCGATATAGTACATTGTAGTGATTCCGTCGCAGTAATTTGAAATTTTTTCATCATGGATAAAAAACTGTACTGCCTGCTCATAAAGCTCCGGTGTCGCAAACTTCACTGACACCTTCTTTTGTCCGTTCTCCCATGCTTTGGCATATTTTTCTCCAATCGCATCCGGGTCCCATTGGTCAAAGTAAAGCCCCTCATGTACATAATAATTGTCCGCTGTTGCCGTACATTCCGGCAACGTATAGATGGTATCTGCCTGATGGGAAGTGCTGATCTCCTCACTGGTAATTCCCAAATAATTGTAATTTACATACTTTTCTGCGGAACGGTCTTTTCCATAATAACGGGAATTGCCCCAGGTGGTATCTAAATAATAATAATCTCCGTCCATCCGTACCAGATTCCACGCATGCGCATCTCCGTCAGCTTTTCCTGTTACAATCGTACATTGGATATTCAACAGACGTAACAGATACTGCGTTGCACAGGCATATCCCTGACAGACCGTTTCCCCATTTAAAAATACGCTGATGATATTCTGATTATTCTCTGCTTCAGGATTGTAATCCACCTGTTCGATCAGCGTTTCAAACACATACTTTACTTTTTCATAATCGGAAGCCTCCGTTGGAATGCCGGTAAGCAGTTCCTCCACGCAGCTGTCGATCTGCGCCTGGATTTCTTCCCGCTCACTCTGCTCCATCGTGTAGCTTGGTGAAAAATCCATGCCTATGATATTATCCCCTCTGCTATGCTGGGTATACATATATCCGGACACCCAGAACAGTCCGCCGTAGTCTGCATTTACCGCATTATAGGCGTTGTCTAGCACTTCCCGCTCGGTTGTCGATACTGCCACACTTTCTTTATTTTTTAAGATTGCATCCAGTACCTCATCATAGACTTTTTTCGTCTGTTCATCCAGTGTCTGATATGCATACGCTTCCGTCGAAATACTCTCTACTTCTTCCGGCTTTTTGATCTCTTTGGATGCCTGCTCTGTGATGGTATCCGCTGCTGTTTTCCAGTCGATTGGACTGCATCCTGTTACCAGACAGAGCATTGCTAAGAGCAGAAGACCTATCCTGCATCTTTTCCACAGCTCCACGCTTTACCTCCTGTATTCTCAGATTGAAAAATAACTACCTACAAAACGGCTCAAAGCTGACATATCATCAACTCCCATCAACTCTCTTGCTGAATGCATTGCAAGGATCGGAACACCGATATCTACGGTCTGTACCGGCATCAGGCTTCCTGCAATGGCTCCAAGCGTACTTCCTCCTGCAATATCGGAACGGTTTACATATTTCTGATAAGCAATCATTTCCTTTTTACAGATCTGTTCCACAATCGCAACCACTTCACAATCTGTCGCATAGGACTGATTGCCGGATTCTTTGATACAAAATCCACGATTCAGAATTGGCTGGTTCGTCACATCGGCTTTCTGACTCTGGTTCGGATGCATGGCATGTGCCACATCCACCGATAACAGCATACTCTGATAGAGTGACTCTTTTACCTGACATGCATCTCTGCCGAGTGAAATCTGTATCTTTTCTACGACATCACGAAGCAGCATAGAGCCTGCCCCCTGTTTCGTTCTGCTTCCGATCTCTTCATGGTCAAATAATGCGATCAGATTGATGCCGTCCTCACGCTCACCTGTTATGATCCCGTCTAACAATGCCTGTACGGAAGTCAGATTATCCAGTCTTGGGGCTGAGATCAGTTCTTTTCCCATGCCAACGATTTCCGGCATTTCCGTATTATACAGATACAGGTCAAAATCCAAGATCTCCTCTTTTGATACCTGTAATTCTTTTGCTAAATATTCATAGAAGAAATCTTTTTGCTGCATTTCTTCTCCGGCGACACCGACGATCGGTATCATATCCTTTTGTTTATTCAGCTCTACTCCTTTATTTAATGCCGGATTCATATGGATCGCGATATTCGGTATGACTGCAACCGGGCATTCTGAAGAAAAATGTACGATCCTCGGTGCAAATACCTTGTCACTTGCAAGTGCCACTTTTCCTGCAATTCCAAGCGGACGGTCTAACCAGGTATTTAAGATTGCTCCACCGTACACCTCGACATTCAACTGCTGATAGCCGGACATCTCCATTTCCGGATTTGGCTTGATCCGCAGACACGGAAAATCCGTATGTGCCGCTGCCATGCGAAAACTTTCTCTGTAATACAGCGTTTTAGGGATCGTAAATGCGATCAGCGTTGTGCCATGGTGGATCATATAATAACTTTTTCCACCGGTTAAGCCCCATGCCGTATGAAACTCTAATTTTTCAAATCCTGCTTCTTTCAGTCTTTTTTCTGCCTCTTCCACAACCTGATAGGGTGAGACTCCTTTTTCTATTAAATCGAACAGTTTCTCTGCTGTTGTGTTCATTTCTATGACCTCCCATCATTTGCTTCACATTGTACTATATTCTCTTTCTTTTTTCTACCGATCTATCCGGTATTTTATCTTTATTTTATATTTTGATCAGGGTGTCAAAAGGCGGCTCACAACTTAGTGGCTGGCAAGTTGCCAATCAAAAAAATGGAAAACGCCTTTTGACACCCTGATCATATTTATGAAAAAAGTTCTTTTTTTCGTCATATCGTTGCGTTATAATAATATGCATAATGCGTTTTAGCGTACATAACACAGGAGGATTTTTACATGATTGCAGTGCAGATTGCAGATATCGGCAGTTTTATGACTAAATTTTTGCGTTCGGAAATATTTGATCCCTTTGAATTTATGGAGGGAACTTTGCAGACACGCATTACCTATGACTTCGATGGCCACATTCTGAGTGACTCTTATTCCGAAGATGAACTGAGAGAAGAAGGACTGTTCGGACATACTTATCTGCCTTTTTCGATGCAGCGTCCGGTACTGTTTGATCTGATCAAAGGGAAAAAAACTCCTGTCTTTTTTAAATTTACTCTGTTTTTATCTCCTTCGGATTTTTATGAAAGGACACAGCTTCCACCGGACCCTTCGGATGCGATCAGTGGCTTTTTATTAAATCTGAGATTTATGCATGGGGAACTGACTGCTTCTACCGGTGTCTCCTATCGTACTTTTTCCACCGATAAATCCTTAGAATTTGAGTGGGATTCCTATATCCGGCAGTTTTTTAAGGAACATTCCCTTTACTTTTCGGAGGACCTATGATATGGTTAGTTTAGTGTTGCAGAGTGCACACTGATATTATTTATTTGGAGGTACTTTCAATGAACAAAGGTACAGTAAAATGGTTTAACAACCAAAAAGGTTACGGATTCATTTCTGACGAGCAGGGAAATGACGTATTCGTACATTTTTCCGCATTGAACATGGATGGATTTAAAGAGTTAAAAGACGGTGAACGTGTTGAGTTCGAGGTTACCGAAGGAGAAAAAGGTCCTCAGGCTGCCAATGTAAGCCGTATCGCATAACAGCAGATGATTCCATAAGTACCAAAAAGGGAGTGTAAATATTACATTCCCTTTTTAAGTTGTATAAAATGTGATATAATAAGACTGCCGAGCGAAGCGAGTGTAGATCACGATCATGTGCTGCTTTTGCGCATGATATAATGAGCGCAAGTGAGTCAACATGCTTGCNNTGATGTATTCGTACATTTCTCCGGTCTGAACATGGAGGGATTCAAATCCTTAGAGGAAGGCGCATCTGTAGAGTTTGATATTACAGAAGGTGCTAAAGGTCCTCAGGCAGTCAACGTAACCGTTTTAAATTAGTCTTTTCAACGTACCTTTTTCTATTTTCGATAATAAACAGATAGAATCAGATTTTTTATTTTTTATTATGATAAAAGTTAGGTATTGGGTAATGGCTATGAAGCAAAAAGAAGCTGAACACCGGGTAATCTGAGATCAGATCATCCGGGTGACAGCTTCTTTTTATTTTATTGTTCTTTATCTTACTACTGTTCATCCTTATGAAGTCTTGAAGTAATAAATAGTATCACTGCTCCAACAAGGACATAGATATCCGACAGGTTAAAAACCAGTTTGTTCAGGCGTTTATCAGAGGTCTTCAGACGTATGTAATCGACCACATAACCTCTCCGGTAGCGGTCAAGAAGATTATTGAGTCCTCCTGCTAATAACAGTCCCGTGCCTGCTTTCATCCCTGCATGATCGCGATGTTTGTTCAGACAGGTCAGATAGCCTGCTGCGCTAAACCATGCTCCGGCATGCAGCTTTTTCATAAGTTCCGGTCTTTTTTCCAGGGCATTGAGTGCTGCCCCTTTATTGTGATATTTTTCAATCTGAACTTTTCCACGAAAGAGTTCTTTTTGCTTCTTTTCATCATATGTTTTTTCTACTTTTTCCTTTGCAGCATAATCACATAAAAATGCCGCTGTACTTCCTAATAAATAGTTCATGTCGTTCTCCTCATATTTGTAAATGCCTTGTATACATTCAGCCGTCCGTAGCCTTCTTCCGGGTTCGGATAGACCCTTCCCGGCGTTTTATCCGTTCCGACCAAAAGATAATTTTTGATCAATGCATTATTCATGTCACTGGAATTCCCACGCACGACTCCCCATTCTAACAACTGTGCCGCTGCCCCTGCCGTAACGGCGG